>DATCVA010000343.1:0-20993 GCA_036567205.1 Eoetvoesiella sp.
TCAAGGTAACTGCGGCGCATTTCCTCTTCCAACGAAATTGGAAGGGTCTCCTTAGCGAAGGAATCCATAGAGTATCTAAAAGGTAAAATCGTGAAGGTGGACCGGTAACGGGCGAATGGGAAATTCTAGCACTTCCTGTACATAAGCCTATATTGGGCACGGCACCTGCTGATGCGGGGCACAACAGTCTGCGCCAACCTGATCACAGAGCGCCCTTTAAGCAGCCGCCCTTAACCCATGAGCCTGTTGCTAAAAACCGACAATAATGGGAAAGATAGGGCGTAAATCGGAATATCTGGCCGTATTGGGTACAACGGGGTTAACCAATCACCCGAAAATGCCGTAAGATTCGCCCTAACACGCATGAAAACCAGTGCAATTCTTTTTCTAACCATTAAGCATTGCTATACTGGCTCCGTTTCTGATATGCGGCGGGGATTCGCTGCGGTCACTTTCCAGCATTAAGCTCAACGAGGAGAAACATGAACAAAACCTCCAAAATCGCACTAGCGCTCGCCATTGCAGCCGTTTCGGCTTCAGGCGCAGTATCCGCGCAAACCGTCGATAATTGGCAAAATCCATTTGGTGGCGTTTGGAAAAACGGCACTAATGAATTGTGCTGGCGCGACAACTTCTGGACCCCAGCTACCGGTATTCCCGGCTGCGATGGCGTTCCAGTAGCCGAAGCTCCTGTCGTCGCTCCTACTTCGACCAAAGTGGTATTGAATGCTGATACATTCTTCGATTTCGACAAAGCAACGTTGAAACCTGAAGGCCGTCAAATTCTTGACCAAGTTGCTGCTCAAGTTGAATCAGTCAATCTGGAAACGCTTATCGCAACAGGTCACACCGACTCGATCGGCACCGAAGCCTACAACCAAAAATTGTCCGAGCGCCGTGCAAACAGCGTGAAAGCATACTTGGTTACCAAAGGCATCGATCCTAACCGTATCTACGTTGAAGGCAAAGGCGAAACAAGCCCGGTTGCCAGCAACAAGACTCGCGAAGGCCGTGCACAAAACCGTCGTGTAGAAATCGAGATCGTGGGCGTTCGCAAGTAATACCTAACCCGTAATACTTGTTGCGATAAACGCTACAATAAGGGCTCCGCTTTGCGGGGCCCTTATTCGTTTTTGTCGCCTACCCAAAAAAATGAGCGCTTCTATGTCCACTACGCCATCCAAACCCGTTAATGTCGATCAGGCCGAACTCGACAAGTTCAGCGCTCTTGCCTCGCGATGGTGGGATCCTGAAAGCGAATTCAAGCCGCTGCATGCCATTAACCCTTTGCGGCTTAACTGGATTCAACAGCATGTTGGGTTACTGGCGGGAAAAAAAATTATTGATGTCGGCTGCGGCGGCGGCATTCTGGCCGAAAGCATGGCAATTGCAGGCGCGGATGTTACCGGCATTGATCTTGCCGAAAAATCACTGAAGGTAGCCAAGCTGCATGGGCTTGAGTCCGGCGTGGCGGTTAACTACCAGGCCATCAGCGCCGAACAGTTGGCCGACGAACAACCCGGCCGGTTCGATGTGGTTACCTGCATGGAAATGTTGGAACACGTGCCCGATCCGGCTTCTATTGTTCAAGCTTGCAGCAAATTGGTAAAGCCAGGCGGCTGGGTCTTTTTTTCAACGCTCAACCGCAATGCCAAATCGTTTTTATTTGCGATTATTGGCGCTGAATACGTACTGCGCATGCTGCCAAGGGGCACCCACAATTACGAAAGCTTTATCAAACCCAGCGAGCTCGCTGCCGCGGCGCGCCACGCCAATCTGAATGTAACGCAGTTGGCCGGCATGGAATACAACCCAATTACTGATCACTACAAAATCTCGAACGATACGTCAGTCAATTACCTCGTTGCCACGCGCCGCGAACACTAAACTTAAAAAAGTAAATACACATGCGCAAACTTGTTTTATTCGATTTTGACGGAACCTTGGCCGATACTGCACCCGACTTGGCCGCAGCCGCCAATAAACAGCGTACTCGAAAAGGGCTAAGCCCATTGCCTTACGACGTTTTCCGTCCTTTGGCATCGCAAGGGGCTCGCGGCCTGCTTAAGGCCGGGCTCGACATAGCCCCAGGCCATCCTGAATACGAGTCGCACCGTTTGCAATTTTTACAAGACTACGAGCAGGACATGACTTCGTTAACCGTGCTTTTTCCCGGAGTAACCGAACTGCTTGCAACGCTGAAGCAAAATGGTTTTTTCTGGGGCATCGTCACTAATAAAGTCGAATACCTGGCCCTGCCAATTGTGCAACACCTGGGCCTGCATACCGACTGCGCTGTTACTGTCGGGGGCGACACCACCCCTCACCCGAAACCACACCCTGCCCCCTTGCTTTATGCCGCCGAACGGGCCGGCTTTGATCCGGAACAATGCATTTACGTAGGTGACGACGAACGCGATATCATTGCTGGCAAAGCCGCAGGCATGCCCACCATTGCGGCCGCCTATGGCTACTGCGGCCTGACCGAAGTAGCTCAATGGCAAGCCGACGCCATTGCCTACTCGCCCCAGGAAATATGGCCCGCTATTCAGGCCTTGGCCAGTTGCCCGCTATCTAGTTAAGCACGCATTACCTGCAAAAATGGCGTATTCCAATTACATCGGGATACGCCATTTTTAATATTAAAGCCTAAAGCTTGCGGCCGCTGCATCAGCAGCCCTGGACAGCCGATGCAGCCACTTACACTTGTACTCTGCCTGACTACAGCTCTACGCTTAACGGCGTTTCCGGCTCAACCCCTGTATCTAGCTGCTCCATTTTGCTTCCTGCAGCGGTAAACAACACATCGGTAGATGAGTTAAGGGCCGTTTCAGCGGAGTCCTGCAGCACGCCAATAATAAAGCCAACCCCCACAACCTGCATGGCAAGATCGTTGGGAACTCCAAACAGACTGCATGCCACAGGAATGAGCAACAAAGAGCCACCTGCGACACCCGAAGCCCCGCAGGCGCAAATTGCCGCCACAATGCTTAACAGTAATGCAGTCGGTAAATCGACAGTGATTCCCAGGGTATTAACAGCGGCCAGCGTTAGCACCGTGATCGTGATAGCGGCCCCTGCCATATTAATGGTGGCTCCTAATGGAATAGACACTGAATATGTGTCCTCGTGCAGTCCAAGACGCTTGCACAGCGCCATATTAATCGGAATATTGGCCGCCGAACTGCGTGTGAAAAACGCCATCACACCGCTTTCACGCAAGCAGGTAAACACCAAGGGATACGGATTGCGGCGCAACTTCCAGAAAACCAGCAATGGATTCACAACCAGCGCCACGAAAAACATGCTGCCCAGCAATAGCGCCAGCAATTTTACGTACGTTAACAAGGCGCCAAAACCCGTATCGGCAATGGTGGCAGCCACCAACCCGAAAATACCGATCGGCGCAAAGCGAATAACGACCCTGACAATATAAGACAAGCCAACCGACAAATCGCCCAAAACATTTTTCGTAGCGTCGTCAGCATGGCGCAACGCAATGCCAAGACCAACAGCCCACGCCAGGATGCCAATGTAGTTGGCGTTAAGCAAGGCGTTGATCGGATTATCAACTACGCTTAGCAACAGCGTCAGCAACACCTCGGCAATGCCTCCGGGAGGATTTACATTTTGAGTGCCAACATTTAGCTCGAGCGTAAGCGGAAACATAAAACTGGCCACAACGGCCACCAGGGCCGCCGCAAACGTTCCGATTAAATACAAAAATAATATTGGCCCCAAATGCGTTTTTGCACCCTGTTTATGGTTGGCGATTGACGCCGAAACCAGAACGAACACCAGAATGGGCGCCACCGCTTTCAGGGCGTTAACAAACAAAACGCCCAACAAACTAACGGCCTGCGCCGACGAAGGCGAAACATACGCCAGCAATATCCCACCGACAAGACCGATAAGAATCTGAACCACCAAACTGCCATTACTCACAAATTGCAAAAGAGGGTTGGACTTACCTGATGCACTATTCATAAAAACTCCAGGATTTATACATTTTTATTATGTTTATATACGTGTTGAAAGGAAAGATGCGATGCCTGCGACCGCTAACTCTAAATCTGGCCCAACCCAACGCCCACGATTAGTATGCCCCCCGATGGGACTGGTGCGTGCACATTCCGGTAAAAACCCGGCGGCAATAATAACACTCAGTCGCCAAAAGCATATTGCTCGCTCCAGCAAGGCCTTTGAGGTATAATGAATGTACTGGGGTCGATCCGGCTTCGACGTGGGTCGCGAAACAGTGCAGGGCATGCCGAGCACCAGTAAGCTCGTAAATCCACTGGAACAAATATAAACGCCAACGACGAGCGTTTCGCTTTAGCCGCCTAGTGCGGTAAGCCGCTGCACTAATTTGTCTTTGGGTTAGGTAGGGTAAAACCTACAGCAGCGTCACTTACAAAGAATCGGGTCTGGTTGGGTCACTCAGCCAAATCTTAAATTAATGTGAATCGCCAAGGAAGGGCCTGTCGGTTGGCATGATCCGAGGTTAAAACTTAAAGTGAACCGAATAAGCATGTAGAACTGCCTGCAGAGGGCTTGCGGACGGGGGTTCAATTCCCCCCGACTCCACCAAGTTAGACAGCGTTAGACAGTGACAGACAGCTATAAGGATTACGAGAAATCGCCCCAAACTGTCTGAAACTGTCTGCCGTTTCACACGAGATTCACACGGAATCCACATAGCCCTCGGCCTTGCGCCTGGGGCTATTTTTTTGGGCTCTACCCCATTATCGGGAGATGTGGCATTCAAAACTCCTGAACCCAATTGAATCCATTAAGGGAGTCGATAGCCTGATGAAACTTCTCTAAGTCAGGGACAAAATTGTTCGTAGAGGCTGTGGCAAGCAGCGTTCTTATCATCAACGCCTGCTCAATTTCAATAGCGCGTTTACCCGAGTGTGTTGCGGCCTATATGTAACTTGTTGTTCACTGAGGAATGCACGTTCTGTGATGTATTTGTGCCCATAAGCCGTCATTTCGTGTCTCAAACCTGAGGGCCAAGGGGTGGATATACTTCCCTTTACTTTTAAGAGCTTATCTTCACTGCTAGCATATGACTTAATTTATCGCGAAGTGCTAGTTTATGCGTTAATTGATGACAGCATTTACTTAACTCACACAGCACAAAGGCTTTTATAACAGCTATTAATTAGTTATATTAACTTAATAGCTTAAATATTGGCTATTACAAGCATAAACGCTAAACTAAGCGTAGCGCTGTAAACAGCTGGATTTCTAGCTTTTATGTGCAATTTCAACCTGAATAGTCAGAACTATGGACTTTAGCTTCGCCACCGCAAACGAGATTTCCAAGGAACTTGGTGCGCGCCTAAAAATTGCACGCCTAGCTAAAGGCTTATCACAGGCTGAGTTGGCAACGCGCGCGGGGATTTCGCTTAGCACCGTCAAAAAATTGGAGAAGACGGGCGATTGCGTCCTTGCGACACTTATAAAGGTCGCGCAGGCCCTTCGCATTGAGGGGAGCTTTGCTGAGCTATTCAAGCCAGGAATTCAATCCATTGCAGAGTTGGCTCAGATAGAGCAAGCAACCTTGAAAGTGCGCAAGCGGGCTCCGCGTAAATCCCGCTGACCAGGACAGACATGAAACAACTTGAGGTTTATTACGAGGGCTGGGGCGAAAACTGGCATCTTGGAACCCTAGCCGATGCCGCCCGGACAGTGCTGTTTGAATATTCGGCAGAAGCGCTTAGCCAGGGGCTAGAGCTGTCTCCCCGCAACCTCCAATTGCAACGGCTGGCGTACCAGGGCTTCGAACCGCATCAATGGCGACTGCCGGGCTTGATTGCCGACTCCCTTCCCGACGGTTGGGGCCTCTTGGTGATGGACCGACTGTTCCGCAAACAAGGCCGCCGACCAGAGGCACTGTCGCCATTGGACCGTCTTGCCTTTATTGGCAGCAATTCAATGGGCGCGCTCACCTACCGGCCCGAAGAGAACCTAGAACTCGGTGAAGAAGACTTGACGCTACTGCAGTTGGCTCAGGAAGCACAAGCGGTCGTTCACGATCAAGATACGGCAGCGTTGGCCATACTGGCCCGCTTGGGCGGTTCCCCACATGGAGCCCGGCCAAAGGTCTTGGTCTATTTCGACCCTCTGGCCAGTAGTCTCAGCTCCCACCCGTTTGCAGGCGCGGAGCCTTGGCTGGTGAAATTTCAAGCCAATAGAGAGCATCCAGAAGTCTGTGCTATCGAGGTGCTCTATGCAAACCTCGCGCGGTCCTTTGGCATTGAGATGACCGAGACAAAGCTTTTTACGTTGAGCCCGCACCTCAGTGCCTTTGGCATCAAGCGTTTTGACCGGGAACAGGGGATGCGTGTACCCATCCTCACGTTAGCCGGCTCGCTCGATTTGGATTTCAGAATGTCGGCCATCAGCTATGACACTCTGTTGAAAATGACGCGCTACATGACTCGCAGCCAGGTGGAGGTGGACAAAGCCTATCGGCGCGCGGTGTTCAACGTCGCATTCCACAATCGTGACGACCACAGCAAGAACTTCTCATTCCGACTTGACCAGGCACGAAGTTGGCAGCTCGCACCAGGCTATGACTTGACGTTCAATGTGGGCCCCGGCGGCGAACATCACATGGACATCTCCGGAGAAGGCCGCAATGTCACCCGCGCGGACCTCATGCAGCTAGCCAAAGACGGTGGCGTCCAGCGGGGATACGCCGCGGGGTGCATAGATGAGGCCCGCGCGCTTGTTGGCCGGTTTGAGTCTATGGCCAAGGAGCTACCCATTCGTCCCGATACGCGCAACGACTTGTTGCGCGCAGTTCGAGGTACGACAGCCCTTCTACGTTAGAACCACTCAGGGTGGGCGGCCCGGTCCATTGATTGGACATGCGCCACCCTTGCCCGCGGCTCGCCCCTGCGGAACAATGAAGCGCCCGAGGCGGCATTCAACATGAACGGCCGGAGCACCCCTTCATCGGATTCGGCCGACTTCACATGTGTTCACTGATTTGAGTATTGGGTGCGAGTATTTAGGCGGGAAAATACCTTGTGTAATCAACGCTTTATTTTTTATGCCATCTTTTTCTTAACGCGTTTCGCACGGCGGCTATTTCCACCAAATCGCACGCGATTCGCACCGATCAAAATCAACCCGCCCTAACCTGTGAACTTTTTTAAATCCGCTTTATAGGAAAAATTCCAGCGCTCAATCCAAATCCACGCCAATTCTGATCATGGGGTCAATGATGATGGCGGGGCTGTCGGAGCGATACACCGGCTCGCGCTCATAGCGCCTATATTTCGGCGCCTCGCATTTTCGCTCTTCCTTGTACTCCCCATCTTTCTTGTATTCGCGCTTCACTTTGCAATTCCCGTCCCAATACTCTTCCTTAAACTCACGCCTATCTCGATAGCCGTGACCGCTTTCATCCTTCCAGGAATCTGCGCTAGCGGAAAACGGCAACACCATCATTGCGCCAACAATAAACAGCCTCTGAATATTCATGACCCTGCCCTTCATAATGCAATGAAAGGAGTTTACATAAACTGTGTAAGCGGAAGACGAACGTGGATGACCAATTGTTTCCACACTCTGCCAGTGCAGGCTGACCTGGAGGCCTTGGTTACGCCTTCGGGGCCATCCCGTTTACATCTGCGGGCGTTGGTGCGCCGCATATCCAAGACCGCGTGTATTAGGTGACCGACGCCAATGCGGCTTGGATACCCGCGCAGGAACACAGGGAAGAAGTACGCAGGAATCCTCGAATCCCGTGGTCATCACATCACCTCGATTGAGGGTTTGGAATCACCAGCCGCTGCACACGCCGGTCCGGGAGGAACGTAGCGAAGGCATTCATAAGGGCGGCGATGTAGGCCGCCGAACCTGCGCCCGTCAATACACTAGGCCTTCCCTAGCATCCGTCCTCCTTAGCCTCAGCTTAACCGCCAGGCCCATTTACGAGGTCCATGACGCGTTGACGCAACTTAGGGTCCCGCTGAGCCGCCAAGCTGATACCGTTATATTCGTCGACGCTCAGGCCATCCGCTCTAACTAGTTGAATCATTTTTTCATCTGCCTCTCGCATAAGCTGCTGGCGAGTGCTGTCATCGGGCGACGCGTTCAGTTTAGGCTGATATTCCTTAGCAACCACGGAAACTTTCTTTGACGCTTTAGCAAATTTTTGCAATTGCGCATCATTCGGCTGCACGACCGGGGTTGCGGGATGAACGGGAACAGGGGCTTGAGTCGGGGCTGTAGTCTGTGCCATAGCGGGAACGGCAGCCAGCCCCGTTGCCAGAACTGCCGCGCCTAGAAAGACTTTAGATGATCGATTCATAGTAACTCCTTGCTCAGGATTGATGGAATGTCCATGATGACAAACCCTTACGCCGCTTGGCAAGTTTCCCCTTGTATGATCTTGTGTCCGCATGCCAGCGACCGCCATCTCTCACTATTAAATGGAATGGCGCGCCACCCAACCGCTCTACTTATCCCCGCCAACTGTGAATAACTCCATGGATAACCGGCGGTTACTTCGCCGCAGCCCAATAAATACGCACCTTTCCGCACATTGAGCGATTTAAAGCCAGCCCCTGGAGCTGTCATGAACTACGTCTATATATCAAATAGCAAGTAGCCGCCAGGCATCGCAGTCGTTTCGGGCCATTATCATTTCTTCTTGCCCGAACGATTATCCACGGGTGGTGCACCCGGTGTGGCCTTGCCGGGATCCGCCACGTCTTCTGGCTCGATTCCCGGCGGAATATTAATATCGGTCGTGGGTGATTTAGGATCAACGGGCGCTCCCATCAAAGAACGACGCCCGCCCTTGATCTCTTCCTTATTTTTGGTGTGCTCGCGATCCGAGGTTTCCCGTTCGTATGAGGCGCGGCGAATATCCTCGTCTCTTCCTTTGCGTGCATTCATGGCTGTCCCCTTCTGCGCTGTGACGAAAACTGTCTTGATAGTGCCGCAAGTCGCGTGCCCGCTATGGGGCGCTTCCCTGTCAATGCGTAAATTATGACCTCACCGTTTGCAGCGGCCTGTCTCCTTACAGATTTGTTCGCATGTCGGCCCGGCTGTTTTAAGTTTTTCCGATAAGTGGCAGGTTGGAAGGCATGGTATTTGCTGCTTCGTTATTTCCTGCATTCAGTAAAGGAGATTAAACATGACACAAGCCAAAATCGAGCCGGGCCGGACCGATATATCTCTGGCAGGCAAGAAAAAATCTCGCCCCGAAGACCCAGGCGCCTTCGAAAAGGAGAAAGATTTGCTGCCAGAACTGGGGATCAAATCACCAGTACAAAAGAAAAACGATCAACCCAAAGCAAGTCCCCTGGACCCTGGAATAGACCTCGGTGAATAGGGATTACGCCCTCTTCAGGCGCCCGAAGATTGAATCGATGTCCAAATACGCCCGGACATAGGCACTCGACTTGCTGCCGTAGCTCGCCAAGACAATGAGCTGCGGCATGCGAGTGATACAGCGCCGCATAGTAGAAGCTTGCTTGACATGGAAGGATTGTCGGGGCAGGATTTTATTATTTAGGAACTTACATGGCACTGAACATCGATAGTATCGACCCGAAAAAAACCGCGTTGCTGGTCATCGATATGCAAAACGATTTCGTTGAAACCGGCGCGCCGCTCGAGACGCCAATGGCGCTCGAAATGCTGCCTCGATTGATGGACCTGCTGGGCTTTTGCCGGAATGCCGGCATTTCGGTCATATACACACGCCATGTGCATCGCCCCGATGGCTCGGACATGGGGCTATTTCGGGAGATATACCCCGGGCTTGGGGAAGGCAAGGCGCTAATCGACGGCCAGCGCGGCTCCGAGCTTTACGCTGAAGTACAGCCTAAAGAGGGTGAAATAGTTATAAAAAAACATCGCTACAGCGCGTTCTTTGGAACTGATCTGGACATTATCCTTCGGTCCAAAGGCATTACTGATGTGGCCATTGCAGGCGCCACGACAGAGGACTGCTGCTTGGCGACCGCCCGGGATGCAATGTATAGGGGATATCGGGTTGCATTCTTGTCGGACGCCACTGGTACGTATGATTACCCGGATATTGGCTATGGGGCAGTCAGCGCGGCAGAACTGCACAGGGTAATGCTGACCGTTCTGGGCGTCACGACTG
Source organism: Eoetvoesiella sp. (assembly GCA_036567205.1). Classification (GTDB taxonomy): domain Bacteria; phylum Pseudomonadota; class Gammaproteobacteria; order Burkholderiales; family Burkholderiaceae_B; genus DATCVA01. The sequence continues at coordinate 10,142 of DATCVA010000343.1, forward strand.
CTCATGTAATGAAAACAGAAGACTTCAAGGCCATTGTTCAGAGATAAGCATGGCATCAAGCAACGTTACGTTACGACAATACTTAAACCCCAACCGTTTTCGATTGGGATTTTTTCTTTAAGCCCCGACGTTTTATTGATTAACGGTAATACCTTCGGCCTTGATCAGGTCTCCCCATTTTTTTGTATCGACCTTAATAATTTCGGAAAATTCGGCAGGTGTCGTTGGAGTAGCTTCTACACCTGACGATTTGACATACTGTTGAACTGCTTCCGTTTTCAGGGCTGCATGCACCGCCGCATTAAGTGTGTCGATGGTTGCGGCCGGCGTATTTTTAGGAGCGAAAATACCATACCAGTTATTGGCGTATACGTTCTTGATACCCAGTTCATCGAATGTCGGCACGTCAGGCAATACTGGCGAACGTTTTGATGCCGCAATGCCGATTGGAAGCACACGCTTGTCTTTAACGAAAGCAACCAAACCTGATATATCGCCAAAGAAACCGCCTACCTGCGCCCCTATTGTGTCCTGAATGGCCGGAGCCGCGCCTTTATACGGTACATGAAGAATATTGGCGCCAGTCTGCACCTTTAGCAGCGATATCGCCATATGCGGCATACTTCCAATACCCGAAGAAGACAGGGTAACGCCGTCCGGTTGAGCTTTGGCTTTCTGTAGAAACTGTTCGACGCTTTTCACATCACCGCTGGCCGGCACGACCAATACTTCGGGCGTTGAGATAATCATCGAAATCGGGGCAAGATCCTTATCGGGGTTATAAACCAGCTTGGGATAAAGCGGCGGATTAATCGCAATGGCGCCGGCAGAGCTTAGGAATAAAGTATGCCCGTCTGGTGCGGCGCGCCCCACATAACTGGCAGCTATTGCGCCGTTTCCGCCCGGCTTGTTCTCGACAATCACCGTCGACTTAAGCGTTGTCTCCATTTCTTTGGCTATTACTCGAGCCAAAGTGTCGGCAGGGCCTCCTGCGGGAAACGCCACTACGATGGTGGTAGGGGTATTTGCATTTGCAGCCGCCGCCGATAGTCCAACTGCCAAAGCCAGAATGGAATTAACCACGGTTGATTTTTTAATTTGAAACATGCTTCCTCCTTGTCGCCCGTTAGCCGCCCGCAATGCCTTGCGTATTGACATAAAGCGAATAAATTGACGTGCAAGACGCCATAAACAAACGATTGCGGTGCTTGCCACCGAAACATAAATTCGCGCACCGTTCCGGTAACGCGATTTTCCCGATCAGTTCTCCTGCCGGAGAAAAAACCCTGACGCCGTCCAGTTCCGCAGTACCCATTCCCCAGCCGCACCACAGATTTCCTTCAACATCGACTCTGAATCCATCAGGCGTTCCTTCGCCTGCGTCAAACAAAACCCTTTGGTCCGTCAAGGTCTTCCCGTTCGGCGACACATCAAAGACCAAAATATTCCGTGGTCGGGCACGGGATTCGACAACGTAGAGCTTTTTCTCGTCGGGCGAAAAAGCCAATCCATTAGGTCCATTTATAGAGTCAGCCGCAATGCTTACTTCATTTGTATCGGGGTCGATTCGATACAGGCAGGCAGGTAATTCCTGCGCCGCTTTTTCCCCCTGATAAAAACCAACAATTCCAAATGGCGGATCGGTAAACCAGACAGAACCGTCCGACTTAACCACGGCGTCATTCGGGGAATTCAGTCGCTTTCCGTTAAAGCTGTCAGCCAATACCGTGATTGTTCCGTCATGCTCGGTACGCGTCACACGACGACCAAGATGCTCGCATGTAATTAAGCGCCCCTGCCGGTCGCGCGTATTGCCATTGGCATTGTTGGAGCCCGCTCGATATGTATGGACGAGCCCGCTAACCTCGTCCCATCGCATAATCCGATCGTTCGGAATATCGCTCCATAACAAATAGCGGCCGTCACCGAACCACACAGGCCCTTCGGCCCAACGGCTTCCGGAAGCAATTTTCTCGACAGCCGCCGCCTGCAGTGTTAGTTGCTGGAACCTGGGATCCAGCGCGACCACAGCCGGGTCTGGATAGCGAGATGGAAGATTAGTCGCATCGAACACTCATACCTCCGTCCACAAGAATCTCTGTACCGGTAATAAACCGAGCCTCATCGGAAGCCAAAAACAAAGCGGCATTGGCGGTGTCGATTCCGTCACCCATAAACGGCAGTGGAATTCGGGATTGCCGCTGCGCAAGCAATTGGCTGACATCGCCGCCAGCGCGTTGACCCGCCAGCCGGCTTTCCACCATTGGCGTATGCATTTGTCCCGGGATTACAGTATTGCAGCGAATGTTCTTTTTGGCGTATTCAATAGCAACGACACGGGAAAGCTGAATAACCCCCGCCTTGGCGCTTGCATACCCCACTTGCGCGGAACCCGTCCACCGGATGCCCGACGTTGATGAAATATTGACGATAGAGCCTGCTCCTTGCTCTTCCATAATGGGCAAAACATGTTTGCATCCGAGAAATACGCTTTTCAAATTGAAATCAAGCTGCTGGTTCCAAGTTTCTTCATCTAACTGAACCGGCCCGCCTTTTCTGGACCCGCCGACGTTATTAACCAGAATATCCACCCGGCCGTAGGTTTTGACACAAGCCTCGACCAAGCCATGCACGGCTTCGCTCGAGGTAACGTCAGCCAGCCATGTCGTAATTTCGCCATCAACCTCTTTAACCCTGGTCACCGTCTCCACCAGGGCGTCGGCGTTAAAGTCAACCGCAAACACCTTTGCGCCCTCTTGCGCAAAACGATACGCAATCGCTCTGCCGTTGCCCCATCCGGGCCCTACACTTCCTGCTCCGGCAACAATTACTACCTTGTTGTTCAAACGTCCCGCCATTGTCCTTCTCCTTAAATAACCGACAAGCCATTCTTTACTTGCTATTGCTATACAAAGTACCTGGTTTCAGTGTCGGGAGCCTCTATGCCGAACACATTCAGAGTCATGGAAATCAGGGTGTAGTAACCAGCCAGGCCGACCAGGTCCACAACGCCATCCTGCCCCAGGACCTGTACCGCATGTTCGTACAGCGAGTCTGGTACCTGCCTGTTTTCCACCAGGCTGCGGATGAACTCATATACAACAGCTTCATCTTGTTGAATAAAGCCGGGAGCCTTACCCAGGCGAATGTGTTCGGTTACTTCTACCGAGATGCCCTCGCGTACTGCTATAGGTTGGTGCGCCCACCATTCAAACTCAGAACGCCATAGCGACGCCATGGTCAAAATGGCCAGTTCCGACAAACGCGCAGGCAAGCTGGAGTCGTACCGGCAATACTGCCCTAATGCTTGCGCGTGCTCGGCCAGCCCGGGACGATGGAGCCAGATGGCCAACGGCCCCCTCACTTTGCCCCGCGGACCGGCCATGATTGCGTCATAAACACGCCGTTGATGCCCGGACATTTGCTCCGGATCGGGCGGTAACAGTTTTGGCATACTTATTCTTCCTTCAACAGCGAATCCGATGCTCTTCTGAACATCGTTCTTTTGGTATTAACGAAATTAGGCCGTACCCGTGAGCTCCAATCAGTAGCACGAACGGCTACCCACGGTTCAGAACCGAACGTTTCGATCGTTTCAAGGTCATAAGTGGCGTAATGCTTCGGCGAGCCTGCGCAACTGATGTAACGCCTTGCGACGACAGTGCCGGGCACCGCCGCCAATCCGGGCAAATGCTCGGTGCTATACCAATCGTTAAAGTCGCCTTCGGCGCCGGGCTGCACGTCCGTTTCCACAACGTAGTGCCAGCCGCTTGGTTTACCAGCGGAATGCCCCGCCACCTCGAGCGTCCGCTGCAAAGAAACGACCTCAACCAAGGGGTGCGCCACGGCCAGCGCTCTGTGCAACGCCTGACACACATCATCCTTTATTGACTGGAACTCGTTATGCAATACCGAAAATTGAACATATGCATAGGTTTCGGCGAACTCCACGGCATGATAAATACGTAGCGATGCCTCTTCTTCCACCCAAGAAGCAGATTCGCTCTGTAGCACAGGCCGAACCTGCTCCAGACCGACCCTCTCGCCGGGAAACTTCAACAATACAATTCTCATGGATCTTGGCCTCGTGCTGATTTGGAAGTCTTTAAATGTTAATAGGACTGAATCGATACAAGGTTTGGGGATTAGTCACCAAGATTCGCTCTTGCAAAGCCGGATCGGGACAAAGCTCGGTAAAGACATTAACCAGCTCGCCATCATCGGGCATGTCGCCCCGCACATTCGGGTGCGGCCAATCGCTACCCCACAACAAGCGATCCGGCATGGTTTCGATAAGCTTGCCAACCAATGGCCTTCCATCGTCGAATGGCCTTTTGCCAGAGCTGGAAACACGGTCTATACCTGAAATCTTCACCCAGGCATTTGGATGATCTTTCAGGGTTAGCAATGCCTGAAAGATAGGGCTGTCAACGCCCTCGTCGGCTGCAACACGCCCCATATGATCCATCACAAAAGGCACATTCAATTGTTTCAACAACGGAAGCAGACCCGGCAACGACGCCTTATCGGTATGAATGCAAATATGCCAGCCATATGGCGCGATCAGCTGAGCAGTGCGCTCAACATCCTGCCAGCCCGAGCCGCCTAAATGCGATACAAAATTAAATCGCGCCCCCCGAACGCCCCTGGCATCCAACTGTTTAATTTGCTCTGACGTTACATCGGGGGCCAATAAAGCCACACCCCGGTATTGACCTTGACCCCTATCAAGCGCGTCCAGCACCGCTGACATGTCGAAACCATGGCAGCCCGGCTGCACGATGACGGCGCGCGAAATACTCAGCTTCCGATGCAGGGCGCGCAATTTTTCGAACGAAGCATCGGGCGGGGTATAAGGCCTTTCCTCGATATAAGGAAACTTAGCGGCGGGGCCAAAAATATGGCAATGGCTGTCGCATGCATTGGCCGGGAGCCTGGCTCGCACCGGCGTGATCTCATTTAATGGCGGGGCGCAATCGAACATTTGAGTTTGTTTCCTTTTCGTTACAAGCATGATGACCATGCAAGCCGAAACGAGCAAGGCCAGCCAGCTGACTTCTGATATAGAAAAAACGTATATCATACGATGATGGACCTAAAGCAAATCCATTACTTCATCGTAGTCTGCGAACAACGCAGCTTTTCGCGCGCTGTCGATATCCTTGATATATCACAGCCTTCATTAAGCCGCCAGATTCAATTACTGGAAACCGAGCTGAAACAGCACCTGCTCCGGCGAACCGGGCGCGGCGTCGAGCCTACCGAGGCCGGACTGCGTTTCCTGAATCATGCCAAGGCAATCCACAAGCTTGCCACGCATGCAAAACAAGACCTGCGGAGTTTTCGTTTTTCGCCCCAAGGCAGAGTGCGGCTTGGCATGCCGCCGCGAATCGCCCGACGCCTCACCCCTCATTTGGTACAAAAATTCAGAACCTTATTCCCGGACGCCTCTATAACCATTGCGGAAGGCTTAAGCACCGAAATGCGAGAATGGCTGATCAAGGACAGGGTTGATCTGGCGTTGCTATATGAGCCGCCGCCCTCAGCCTTGATGGCCTGCGAATCGATATATCGCGAAGACCTTGTACTGGCGTATACGCGAACATGCCATCCAGTTCCCCCCGCAACCATAAAAGTGACCGACCTGGGTCAGTACCCGCTGGTATTGCCGAGCGCCCCCAACACCATACGTGCTTTGGTCGACAATACCTGCAGGGACCTGAATGTTCAATTGAATATCGTGGCCGAGGTGGACGTCGTACAGACCATTGTGGAAACGACCTCATACGGCAATATGTTCACGGTTATCCCACGCTCTGCCATAGGCGACATTCCCGGACAGGCTGAACTGTCCTTTTCCGCTATTACCAAGCCTGCCATTAAAAATAACTTAACGCTGGCTTTGCCCGTCAATGGCCCCAATTCGAAACTGATTTCCGAAACGGCAGACATTATCCGCAGCCTGGATTTTGCCCATTATTTGTCATAATGCAATAAACCCGCAAAAGCGCATTGTCTTCGCCAGCGTTCAATAGCCAGCCGAGTAAATAGGCCCACAAACGCCTACTAAGACTGCTGACTCAGTCTTAGTCTTGGGCGAATCAATCTTTAACGTGGAACTCAACTAGGCACGCATGCGAACAGACCTTATACCGCGGGGCCGAGTGTCACGCCGCATTCTAAAACCCTGCATCGCCCACACAAAGGCAAGAATCAACACGGCCGGAATATAAACCCAGAACTCGGAAGGACGAGCGGGATTAGGCACCTTGATCTGGACAATGTCCCACCCTTGTTCCCAGCCGGCACGCCGGGCCGGACTGCCAAACCGCACACTGGCTATCTGCGCCTGATCACCCATGGCCATAACGGTAAGACCAGCCGTGGACAGACGCTTCATACCAGCGGCGTCACCCTTCAAGCCACTGTCTGCGGGCAACGCCGGCAAGGGTACCGCCACTGTCTTTGTGACTTCATCGCCTTCCAAATTCAGGCCGCTTAAGACAGCAACAAGACGCCCCTTGTCGGGCAAGTTAGCCGCCGTTTGCAGCATTTCCGCCGCAGGACGTACTGCGTATTTTTCGCTGACATGGTTCATGAACCAATCTGGACGAAACAGCATAAAAGTAACCAATAACAACAGCCCTGCCTCTAGCCATGTGCACCGAATGCGCATCCATTTCATGCTGGCAGCCGCAAAAGTCAGCGAGGCCAATGTTGCTCCTCCAACGACCAACACCAATTCGCTCCACCCTTCGACATCGATCAGCAGCAGCAAGGGGTTAAAGATGAACATGAAAGGCAGGACAGCAGTGCGCAGGGCATAGGTCACGCCCTGAACGCCTGTTTTGATGGGATCTTCCCCGGATATGGCAGCTGCCGCAAAGGTGGCCAAGCCTACCGGCGGCGTAATATCGGCCATGATGCCGAAATAGAAAACGAACATATGCACTGCAATTAGCGGAATAACAAGTCCGCTTTGCGCCCCAAGCTCGACCACCACCGGCGCCATCAAAGTGGCCATCAGGATGTAATTGGCCGTAGTGGGCATCCCCAGCCCCAGTACCAGGCAAACCCCTGCTGTGAAAAACAACATTACCAGGACATTGCCCATGGAGACCAGCTCTACAAACGCAGTCATGCGCAGGCCCAGGCCCGTTAACGTGATGGCTCCGACAATAAGGCCGGCAGTACCGCAGGCGATGGCAATGCCGACCATGTTGCGCGCGCCCTCTTGCAGGCCTGTAATGGTTTCGGACAGTCCTGTACGTACGGCCGGCTTTAGCGCTTGCTTGCGAAAATAAGCAATTAGCGGCCGTTGCGTGAGCATTTGAAAGATCATCGCTGTAGCGGCCCAGAACGCCGAAAGCCCTGCCGATAACTGTTCAACGGCCAGACACCAGACCAGAATTCCAATGGGAATCAGAAAGTACAGCCCCGCACGCACAGTAGGCCATGCCTCTGGACGCGTCGGATCTGTAATACTGATTTCAGTCGGCAGATCGGGATGTTTAGCCGTTATCCGTAACAACCACACATAAAGCACCGCCAGCAAGCCCAGCAAGATCCAGATGGCGGCCTGACCAGCAATGGCTTGCACTCCGATGCCGATCCAGTAGACCAGCCCCATAACAATAAAGGTTCCGGCAATGCCCATTCCCCAGCCGGCCAGCTTCTGCAGCAAAGTCTTTGGCTTGCCAGCCGACATCATGGGCTCGATGCCCAGCTTCAGCGCTTCGATATGGACAATATAAAACAAGGCTATATAGGAAATACTGGCGGGCAACAACGCATGGCGAATGATGTCGGTGTAAGGAATGCCTACATACTCGATCATGAGAAAGGCCGCCGCCCCCATGACGGGCGGCATGATTTGCCCGTTAACCGACGAAGCAGTTTCGATAGCGCCGGCACGAATGCCGCCGTAGCCCGCTTTCTTCATGAGGGGTATCGTAAAGATTCCGCCCGTAACCACATTAGCCACCGACGAAGCCGAAACGATGCCATTAACCGCCGAGGAAACGACAGCCACTTTAGCCGGGCCGCCCCGCAAATGACCCAGCAGGGCAAAAGAAACCTGCATCATGTAATTACCGGCTCCACAGCGATCAAGCAAGGAGCCCAGCAGTACAAAAATAAAAATATACGAAACCGATACGCCAAGCGCCACTCCGTACACACCTTCGGTAGTAAGCCACATGTGCGACACCATGCGCTCGAGCGATGCCCCTCTGTGGGCTAGCGCATCAGGCAACCATGGCCCCAGAAAGACATACAAAATAAAGACCGCCCCCAATACCGCCATCGGGGCGCCCAGAGAGCGCCGGGTAACCTCAAGCAACAACACCAAGCCTATGGCCGCCACAGTAATATCAGTAGTAGTTGGTATGCCGGGACGAGTGGACAGTTCTTTGTAAAACAAAAACAAATAGGCGCCGCAAAAACCCGCGATCAAGGCAAACGCCCAGTCGTACCAGGGCATTGTGTCGCGCGGAGAGCTTTTACGAGCCGGATACGCCAAATAACCTAAAAACATTGCAACGCCCAGATGCAGCGCACGTGCTTCGGTGTCGTTGAAAATCCCCATGCTCAGGGAAAAAGGCAACGGTGAGGCATACCATAACTGAAACAAGGACCAGAGTATGGCGCCCACAAACAAAACTGCGCCGGTGAACCCGCCTACAGAACGCCCTCCGCGGTCAACATCGGCAACCAATTGTTCGAGATTAGCGTTGTTCTGTTGGGCGGAGATACTCATGCTTTATGTCCTGTGTTTCGTAGTGTTTGCTTCTGGCTGACCGCCAAACAATCGTCTGAAGAACCCGCCGGGGCTGTTTGCCGCTGGCGGGTCGATCAGATTAAAGCAGGCCTTTCTCTTTGAAATACTTCTCTGCCCCAGGATGTAATGGTGCAGACAAGCCGTTCTTGACCATGTCTTTTGCATTCAAGTGCCCCAAAGCGGGGTGCAGCTTCTTAAAGTCTTCGAAATTATCGAATACGGCTTTTACCACTTGGTAGACAGAATCTTCAGACACATCAGACGATGTCACAAAGGTGGCCAGCACACCGTAAGTATTGGTGTCGTTCGGATTATTCGGATATAAACCGCCAGGAATAGAAACCTTGGCGTAATACGGATAGTCGGCAACCAGTTTGTCCACGACCGGTCCGGTTAAGGAAACCAGCTGCGCGCCGCATGTGGTGGTTGGGTCCTGGATATTGGCTGAAGGGTGTCCCACGCCATAAAAGAAACCATCAATCTTTCCGTCGCACAGCGCCGAACCGTGTTCATCGGGACGCAGTTCGGATGCCAGCGAAAAGTAGCTTAGATCCTGGCCGCGTGCCTTAAGCAGCTGCTCCATGGATGCACGGGTGCCCGACCCAGGGTTGCCTACGTTAAAACGCTTGCCTTTGAAATCGTCGAATGACTTGATGTTGGCCTCTTTACGCGCCACGACCGTGAACGGCTCAGGATGAATTGAAAATACAGAGCGCAATTTTTTGAAAGCGCCGCCATCTTTGAACTGGCCTTGTCCGTTATAAGCATTGAAGCCGACGTCGGACTGCACCACACCCAGGTCCAGTTCGCCTGCCTTGATCGTATTGATATTGAAGACTGAGCCGCCGGTTGATTCAACCGAACAGCGCAGCCCGTGCTTAGCGCGATCTTTATTGACCAAACGGCAAATAGCGCCACCAGCTGCGTAATAAACCCCGGTGACTCCGCCCGTGCCGATACTGACGAACTTCTGCTGAGCCGCGGCAGGCAGCGGCGCAGCCATGACGGCAAAAACTGCTGCCGCACCAGCAGTCATGGCCAGCCGTTTTTTACCTAAAACTGAAGTAATCTTAAAAAACCCACGCATGAAGATCTCCTTGGGGTCATACCCCCATCATGTAGCCCGTAGCGGGCATTGCAATGCACATGCAGTCACGTTAAAAGTGAATACCAGCATCATTGAACCTTAAACGAATCGGAACCAAGAGGCTTTATAAACGAAACCACATTAATCGCCTATCCGGCTTTACACTAACCCGCGAATAGCGCAGATAGCCGTTCTGTCGATCAAACAGCGCAAAGCCTATGCCAACATCGCTAGATACTTTGTATAGCCGCATCCACAGCTTTTGAAAGCCGCTCAACCAATATATCAAGTTCATCGTCGCTGACAATGAACGGAGGGGCCAGCAAAATATGATCGCCATTACGGCCATCGATAGTCCCCCCACCCGGATAAACCATGAGTCCGCGCGCCATCGCCTCGCGTTTGATACGGGCATGCAACTGAAGGTCGGGATCAAATGTTTGCTTCGACTCCCGGTCAGCCACCAGCTCCACGCCCCGGAACAAGCCTCGGCCACGTATATCGCCCACATGAGCATGCGAATCGAACGCCGCGTGCAAGCGTTGACGCAGCCCCTCGCCCTGGCGTTGAACCCGTTCGAGCAAACCATCGCGGGCAACGACTTCCTGAACAGCCAATGCGGCCGCGCACGCTGTAGCATGGCCCAAATAGGTATGGCCATGCTGAAAAAAACCGCTACCCTGAGTGAACGCATCGACAATGTGGCCTTGAGCCATGACAGCGCCAATAGGCTGATAACCCCCGCCCAACCCTTTCGCGATCGTGATCAAGTCGGGCACAATATCTTCTTGCTCGACAGCATATAGCGTGCCGGTGCGCCCCATGCCGCACATGACTTCGTCGGCAATAAACAGAATCCCATAACGATCGCATATTTCGCGTATTCGCCGGAAGTATCCCGGCACGGGCGTCAAGGCCCCGGCAGTAGCGCCCACGACAGGCTCGGCACAAAATGCGATTACATTTTCCGGACCCAACTGCTGAAA
>DATCVA010000344.1:0-3738 GCA_036567205.1 Eoetvoesiella sp.
AAGGCCTCGAGACGCCCTTGCGAGATCTCGGGCTGATACGGCGTGTAAGCCGTATACCAGGCGGGATTTTCGAGAATGTTGCGCAAAATGACGTTAGGCACATGAGTGCCGTAATACCCCTGCCCAATATAGTTGCGGAACAACTGGTTGCGCCCGGCAATCTCCTTGAGCTCGGCCAGGGCATCGGCTTCGCTGCGCGAAGCTGGCAAGTTCAACGGATCGCTTTTTAGAATGCTGGACGGCACCACTTCCCGGACCAGGCTTTGCAAGCTGTCTATCCCAATTTCCGATAGCATTTTTGCCTGGTCAGCAGAAGCCGGGCCAATGTGACGAGGGATAAAATCGGTATGGGGGTCTAATTCACGCAACATATATAACCTAAGCAGGACAAATTCAAGGCAAACAAAAACTAATTGGAATCGACAAGCGTTTGATACCCTGCGGCATCAAGCAAGCCGTCAATATCGGCAAGATTTTTAGGTTTGATTTTAAAAATCCAGGTGTCGAACGCCGCTTCGTTGATCAGGTCGGGCTGGCTATCGAGAGCGTCGTTGAAGGCTACTATTTCGCCATCGACCGGTGCGTAAATATCGGAAGCGGCTTTTACGGACTCGACCACCCCGGCGGTTTCACCGGCAGACAGTGCGGCGCCGGGGTTAACGTCACCCACAAATACCAGATCGCCCAGCTGATCCTGCGCGTTATCGGTAATGCCCACCAACAATACGTCGCCTTCTGCTTTAACCCACTCGTGTGAGGACGTGTACTTGCGATCGTCAGGAAGATTCATGTTTAACCCCGTTAAATAAAATAGCTGGATTTAAAAATTAAATTAAGCGGCAAGAACTTTGCCATTACGTACAAAAGGTATTTTCGAAATTTCCGCAGGCACCCATTTGCCACGTATTTCGACTTCGACTTTGTCGCCGGGCTGCGCTCCGCCTGGCACACGGGCCATGCCAATAGACACGCCCATTGTGGGAGACATTGTGCCGCTGGTGATTTCGCCTTCGCCCTGCGCTGTGCGCACTTTCATGTGCGAACGCATGACGCCGCGCTCAAGCAGCTTTAACCCCACCAGTTTGCGTTCTGTACTGGCGGCTTCAAGAGCATCGCGCCCGATAAATTCACGATCGGTATTTTTAAACGATACCGTCCACGACAATGCCGACTCAAGAGGGTGAACGCTCTCGTCCATGTCTTGACCGTATAAATTCATGCCCGCTTCCAGCCGAAGCGTGTCGCGCGCACCCAAGCCACAGGGCTGCACGCCATGTTTAAGAAGGTCATTCCAAAAGGCTTCAACCTGCAGCGCGGGCAATACAACCTCGAAGCCGTCTTCACCGGTATAGCCGGTACGCGCCACCATGGTGGCCTCGTCGACAAAGGTGGCTGAAAAAACAGACAAGGGCTCAGTGGCTATTTGCCATGCAGGCCGGGCTGCCCAGACCATTTCACGCGCGTTGGGGCCCTGCACCGCAAGCATCGCCAGATCGCGACGCGGCATTAAAGATACATCAAACTTTTCTTCCCGGGCCACGCGTTCCATCCAGACAAGGTCGCTGTCGGCCGTGCCTGCATTTACCACGAGACGCCAGTTGTCGAAGCCGAAGAAATAGACAATTAAATCGTCAATTACGCCGCCTTCGGGGTTTAGCATGCAGGAATAGATAGCTTTCCCGGGAACGCTGAGCCTGGCAACGTCATTGGCCAGCAGTCGCTGTAAATACGCTTTTGATCCGGCCCCTTTAAGGTCGATATTAAGCATGTGCGAAACGTCGAACATGCCGGCATTACGGCGTACAGTGTGGTGCTCTTCGATCTGCGACCCATATGCCACGGGCATTTCCCAACCGCCAAAATCGACCATTTTGGCGCCAGCCTGAATGTGGGCATCGAATAAAGGGGTATGCTTTAACGCAGAAGACATAAGGACTCCGAAAAACAGAAAAAAGGACGGAAAGCAACAACAAGCTGTAGCTAGTACCGCCCTTCTGTCCTTTTGCCTGAGAGTTGCCTCGCTTGAAGCGAGTATTCACCTTCGGCGCTCGCTGCCGCAATGTGGGTGCGAGTCTCTCCAGAGTGCTGCCCTGCCTGTATTTAAAACAGACAATACATGAGTGGTACAGGGTACCTGAGCGATTCTGGGCGAATTGCGCCTTCGGTGGCCGGTAAATATCGGCACTCTCCCACTCTCTGTAATGACAGCAGCGCAAAGCATAACTCGAAAATGACAAAACACACAATTAAATTGTGCCGGACTGGCAAGCAAAGCCGACACCGCTCACGGTTGATTTGGAGCTTATTCCATTACCAAATCAACTGTGAACACGAAGGCGAAGCGCAGACAGTACCTTTGTACGGCAAACGAAGCCGACACAGTTCACGATTGATTTGGTAATGGAATTGCCCGGCCGCAGGCCACGCCCGAAGCCCAGGCCCACTGAAAGTTGTAACCACCCAGCCAGCCGGTAACATCAAGAGCCTCGCCAATAAAATACAAGCCGGGAACTGAGTTGACCTGCATGGTTTTTTGGTTGATCGATTTCGTATCGACGCCACCGCGCATTACCTCGGCCTTTTTGTAGCCGACTGTACCTGTGGGAGTTAGCGTCCAGTTATGTATTTGCCCAGCCAGTTGCCGCAATAACTTGTCCGGCGCGTCGGCCAGACGCATGGCGCTTACGTTTTGCCCGACCCCGCTGGCATTGGCCAGCCACTGATCGGCCAGGCGTTTAGGCCACAATCCGGCAAGAACAGAGCCCAATTGCTGACGATTGCCCGACTTGGCCGCCAACAAATTTTGCTCCAGGTTTTGCGCCGGCGCCAGATCCAGACTGACCGGCTCGCCGGGATTCCAGAAGCTGGAAATTTGCAAAACTGCCGGTCCGGATAAGCCCCGGTGCGTAAACAGTAAATCCTCAAGAAACTCCGTCTTGCCCTTACCCTGCCCGCAACTAACCGTCACTTCCAGCGCAACCCCGCTTAGCGCGCCAAAAGGCTTCCATTGTTCTGCGTCAAAGGTTAGCGGCACCAAAGCGGGGCGGGGCTCAATTACCTTCAGACCGAATTGGCGAGCCACTTTAAGCGCAAAATCGGTCGCCCCTAATTGAGGTATAGCCATGCCTCCGCTTGCCATGACAAGTTGCCGGGCCTTGATGTCGCCAAGCGTTGTCCGCAATGTGAAGCACGCCTCATCGCGCGCGATGGATTGCACGGTACATGGCATGCGCCACGATACTTTACCGGCTTCGCATTCCTTCTTGAGCATCCCAATAATCGACTCGCTGGAATCATCGCAAAACAATTGCCCCCGATGTTTCTCGTGCCAGCTTATTCCATGTTTTTCGACCAGATCAATAAAATTCCGGGGCGTATAAGCGGCCAGCGCTGAGCGGCAAAAATGGGGATTTTGCGACAGGAAGTTGGCGGGGGTTGTACCAATATTGGTGAAGTTGCACCGCCCCCCGCCCGAGATGCGGATTTTTTCCGCAAGCTTTGACGCATGATCAATCAGAACCACACGCAAGCCGCGCTGGCCAGCCACGGCCGCAGCCATCATGCCCGCCGCACCTGCGCCAATAATGGCTACATCAAAAACCCCGGTTGCCACGCGTATCAGTCTTCTCGTATGCAGTCTACGTAATAACGCGGTGCGCCATCGGAGTCGACGTCTTCGGCCAAACCATGGACGTAAGTTTCGAAACCCGGAAATTTCGCATTGAACTCGCGTACGAA
>DATCVA010000345.1:0-17189 GCA_036567205.1 Eoetvoesiella sp.
ATGGATCTGGACCAAACCCGCTATCTGGACTGGCCTGGTTTACGCAAGTACTGCTGGCATGCAGCGGGCGTCGTGGGCGAACTTTCAGCGGGAATTTTTGGCTACACACAACCTGAAACCCTGGTCTACGCGGAAAAACTGGGGCTGGCTTTCCAGTTAACCAATATTATTCGGGACGTAGGCGATGACGCCCGCCGCGGACGCATCTATCTGCCTGTCGATGACATGCAGAAATTCGACGTTAAAGCATCGGAAATCATCAACGGCGAGCACTCCGACCGTTTTGTTGCGCTAATGCATTTTCAATCCGAACGCGCCCGGCAGTACTATCGGGAAGCAGTCCAGACGCTGCCCGATGCCGATCGCCGCGCACAGCGCCCCGGACTGCTGATGGCCGCTATCTACCATGCCTTGCTTGAAGAAATTGAACGCGATAATTTCCAGGTGCTGGACCAACGCATCTCGCTTACGCCTATACGCAAATTCTGGCTGGCATGGAAAACCTGGGTCAGTGGCGGGCGCGGACTAGTCAAAACGCTAGCTCGATGAAAGTCGCAGTTATCGGCGGCGGCTGGGCTGGCTTGAGCGCAGCCCTTCATATGCACCGGGCGGGACTTCAGGTAACCGTATTCGAAGCGGCCCGCACACTGGGCGGGCGCGCGCGCAGTATCTACTCGCCCAGTCTCGATGCCACCATCGATAATGGCCAGCACATTTTGCTGGGGGCCTACACCGATACACTCGAACTTATAAAAAGCCTGGGTCTTGATGTCGAATCCATGCTGTATCGCACGCCGCTCTCACTACATTCAGCCGATGGACTCTTTGCGCTTCGCACGCCAGCGCTGCCGGCCCCGTTTCATCTATTGGGCGCTATTTTGGGTGCTCGCGGTTTGTCGCTTACAGAGCGCGTCCGGCTTATTGCCCTTAATCACCGCCTGCAAAAAGAAAACTGGACTACGCCACCAGGCTGGACTGTCGCCCAATGGCTGAAAAATGGACGGCAATCCCAGCACGTCGTACGCCAGTTTTGGCGCCCCTTGTGCATAGCGGCCCTTAATACACCAGTCGAAGAGGCCTGCGCGCAACTTTTGGCAAATGTATTGCGCGACAGCCTGGGCGGGCCAAAAACGGCATCCGCCATGCTTATCCCGCGCGTCAGCTTATCCGGTCTATGGCCCGAACACCTGCCTGCGGAAATAACAATTCGATCTGGCCATGCCGTGCGGCGGCTTGCCAGCCATGCAGCTTATGTGGAAGTCGACAACGAACGCTACGACGCGGCCGTCGTCGCCACCAATGCCCCCTCGGCTCATCGCCTGTTAAAGCAACTGAATAATTCAGCCTCGGCGGCGGCTCAAGAAATTCCAGTACCAAAAAACATTACCCGTTCACCAGACGAAAAGCAGCAGTTTTTAGAGATGCTGGCGGCATTCGACTACATTCCGATCGCCACCGTCACACTGGCTCTGGCAGAACCATGGAGACTGCCCTACCCGATGCTGATGCTGACCGAATCGCCGCAACGATCACAATTCGGCCAATGGCTATTTGATCTCAGCCTGTTCATGAACGGTAGCGGCCAACTGCATCGAAGCGAAGCGCAAGACAGTCAAATTGCGCGCCAAGCCACTTTTGATCAGAACGAGCGCAGCATGCTAACTGTTGTCATCAGCGATGCGCGCGCGCTAGGCGAATTACCCCGAGATCGCGTTGTAGCAGGCGTTATCACCCAAATCGAAGAGCAGACACGGCAATTTCCGGCCATGCCAAAAATCACCGGCCATGAGCTGATTGTCGAGAAGCGCGCGACTTTCGCCGCGGTTCCCAACCTGCAACGTCCTGCCAACGCCACTCCCTGGCCTCGCGTCTGGGTTGCAGGCGACTGGACCGACACCGGCTACCCCGCCGTGCTCGAAGGCGCGATACGCAGCGGGAAAGCTGCGGCAAACCAAGTCCTGGGAACACGCATTTTGTAGCATTCGTGGCAAGCAGGTCGCGTAATATTGAAATAACTCCTGCCATTGATGATTGGCCGTAGCGGCCGTTGATGAGCAGCTAAATATCGCCCCATTTTCCAGTGGCGGCCTGGTCATGCAGGGCGGCCAAGTGGACGTTGCCGCACCGGGTGTCAGCATACGTTCCGCATGGCCTGCCCCCGAACTTTATAACGTCATTAGCGGGACCAGCATGGCCACCCCATTCATCGCCGGCATAGCCGCCCTTCATGCCCAGGCCAACCCCGACGCGCGCGGACACTCTCTGTTGAATTTAATTGTCCAGAACACAAGACGGCTGGAACTGCCATCGCGTGACGTAGGCTCCGGCCTGATCCAGGCTCCGTAACACGGCCGCCGCTATAATTAGGCCTTCACCGATCAAGAGGTGTTCAAATGGCAAAGACAGCCCTGTCAATCATGGTCGATGAAAAGCATTTACGCCGCTTTGCCGAAATTGTTAAATGCTGCGAGGATGCCGGACTGGAAGTTCATCAAGAACTGACAAGCATTGGCGTCATTACCGGCTCGATCGACTCGTCAAAAATAAAGTCGCTTAGCGGCATTGAAGGTGTCGACTCCATCGAAGAGTCCCGCCCTGTACAAGGCCTTTAGCCCTTACGGCATATGAATCAAAAACTGACTCCCTCAACAGTCTTGATGTTGTCCCTGCCGCCATTGCTGTGGGCAGGCAACGCGATTGTCGGGCGGGCAATCAATGACCAGGTACCGCCAATTACCCTCAATTTTTTACGTTGGGTGATTGCCATGATGGTGCTTCTACCTCTGGGATACTCCATCTTTCGCCGCGATAGCAGTCTATGGACACACTGGCGGCGTTATTCGCTGCTGGGGCTGCTAAGCGTTGGACTGTATAACGCACTGCAGTATTTGGCGCTACAAAGCTCGACGCCCATAAACGTGACGCTGGTGGCATCCAGCATGCCATTTTGGATGCTGCTTGTGGGCCGAATGTTTTTTAGCGCAACCATCTCGGGTAAACAAGTCATAGGCGCAGTGCTTTCTTTGGCGGGCGTGGTCCTGGTACTGAGCCGCGGCGACTTGACGCAGTTGCTGGGATTACGCTTCGTCATTGGCGACTTCTACATTATCCTGGCGGTGATTGCCTGGTCGTTTTACAGTTGGCTGCTAATACAAGGCAAGGAACCGGACGATATGCGAAAGAACTGGGCGACGTTTCTTTTGGCACAAGTGTCTTTCGGCGTAGTCTGGTCCGGGGCCTTCGCCGCGGCCGAGTGGGCGTTGATTGACTGGAAAATCTCATGGAGCTGGCCGCTGGTAGCCGCCCTGACTTACGTAGCCATAGGGCCCGCTATCGTGGCCCTGCGCTGCTGGGGCGTAGGGGTACAACGAGTAGGGCCAAATACAGCGGGCTTTTTTAACAACCTTACCCCGCTTTTTGCCGCGCTGTTGTCCACGATATTTTTAGGGGAAACCCCGCGCATCTACCATGCGATCGCATTTGTACTGATCGTATGCGGAATTGTTTTCTCGTCAGACCGGCAAACGACCTGATTCCGTCACCGACAATACAAAATAAATATCTGGCCCTACGTTATCTAACGAAAGACCTTAATCCAATACGGCGATGGGCCGGCCCCTCAAGACATGAGGCCGCGGTCGATTAAATACTGCTGAACATGCTCAAGACGCCTCACAGGGTCCGGCAAGGTAAGCAGGTGTAGTTTTTGCTGTGTCGGCATCGGCAAAATTTCGCTCCAGCGATTGGCCACCCAGCCGCACTCGTCAAGGCGAAACGGAGCCGCGATAGGCATTTGATCGGCAGGCACGCCGTCTTTCTGAAGCTCGGCGATAAGCGTACCCAACTTATTAGCAACAACTTGCTGTGCTACTGGAATAGCTGCCACCGGGTCATCTGCAATAGGATCTGCTTGCCCAACCCACAAGCCATACTTTCCCTGTTCAGCTGACGCAAGAGTAAAGCGCGTGGTTCCGGTGCAGCGCAGGTGCATCAAACCCGGCATGGGTGAACTCCATTCATCAAGGCGGGCCATCGTGCCAGCCATCGCCAATTCCTCGTGCCCTTCGGGTGTACGCACTTCGCCCCCGCTTAATAACGCGACAACACCAAACTCTGTGTGCTCGGCAATGCATTTTTTGACCATATCGAGATAGCGTACCTCGAAGATGCGCAGTGTCAAAACACCCGCAGGGAAAAGCGGCTTGCTTAAAGGGAAAAGAGGGATCGACATCATGCGTAAGAAAAAAACGGATCGGATCTACGAATGATAACGCCAATTTTCAGACACCCCCTACCCTACACCCGCTCGACATAGCTTTGCCGGCTTTAACGAAACAAGTCCCCAAGCAATAAAGATCAATGTGGCTGACGATGGCCAGAACGAGACCGCTAACCTGCTGGCTTAATACCGCTTGCATTCAGCATTTGAGTCCACAACACCTGCTCTTCCCGGGTCATTGCCAGCAACTCGTCTGGTGTGCTCGTTTTCAATATAAGCCCTTGCTGAGTCAGATTCTCTTTTACAGATGCATCGTTAAGGGATTGAGTAATGGCCTTCCTGTATGTTTCGGCCTGTTTTGGAGTGACACCGGGCGCTCCCCATACGGCATACCATGGATCAGCATGAAAGTTGGTTGCTCCCTGTTCATGCAAGGACGGTATTTCAGGAAACCCTGGATGACGCTCGCGCAAAGAACCGCCAATAATTTTCAGACGCCCTCCGTCGCGTAGCGGGACGGCAATCTGGATCGGCATGAACATTGTGGCAATATGTCCGCCGGCCAGGTCCTGAGTCAAAGGTCCGGAACCTTTATAGGCTATGTGCTCCAGTTTCAATCCTGTGGCTTGCAGCAGCAGTTCCATGAAAAGATGGTGGTGTGTGCCATTTCCCGGAGAACCATAGAATCCTTTACTTCCCGACTTTCCCCAAGTGATGAATTCCTTTAAGTTGGTTGCAGGCACGTCCTTTCCAACCACCAAAACAAACGAACTCGACGCCACCTGGGTAATGGGAGTAAAGCTGGACAGAACATCGAAACCAAGGTTTTTATAGAAGAAAGGAAGCGTTACTGTCGTGGCGGGAATAATCAGCAACGTTGCCGGATCGGTCGATTGAGCGACATGTTTCATGCCTATCATGCCCGATGCGCCAGGCCTATTTTCTACCACATAATTCATATCAATCCGGCCCAGAACCCCTGGACCAATCGCTCTCGCAATCAAGTCAGGAGTTGTACCGGGAGTCAAAGGTACAACCATATGAAGCATTTTGCTCTGTGCCTGGGCGGAAAATCCAAAAGACAGCCCCGCCGCAGTGATTAGACGCAACGCGTCCCTTCTTGATTTGTTCATTTTGTCTCCAATTTTCAGGAATTACTTATTGAAACCAAGCGGTCGATGGCTCGACAGGCCATCTTCTAATGATTACTTGATTTTGAAGGCCGTTTCTGCATTAGTTTGGAAAAAACGCCGTTTTTGTTCAATACTCATCGCCATCCCGTCCAGGTAAGGTATTTCCTCAATCGCATACTGATACGGGTAGTCCATCGCATACATCACCCGGTTCGGATCCAGAGTACGTTGAGTAAACTCAATGGCGGGCTCCCAGGCGACACCGCTGTTGGTGATATAGAAATTCTCACGCAAATAGTCACTTGGCTTTTTCTTCAACGGCTGCATTTGCGCATACCGGTTAGACCTGACCGTAGCTGCGTGCATGTAATCAAGCCGATAGGCCCAGAACGGGAGTGCTTCGCCCATGTGGCCTATGATGACTTGCAACTTGGGGAAGCGATCAAAAACCCCTGCGGTAATCAAGCGCAACGCATGAAGGCCGGTCTCGACACCAAAACCATAAATGGCACCGTCCAGGCCGCACTCCAGGAGCGGCTGAATCATATTGCGAGGCGGGGTATTAGGGTGAAGATAGAGTGGCGTATCGTTAGCTTGCGCTGCTTCGAAAATTTCCCAGAACTTCGGATCCGAGAGGTATTCACCGTGTGTATGCGAGTTCACGATCACGCCGGTTAACCCCAGCTTCTGAATGCCGCGCTCGATCTCCTTTGCGGCTTCCCCGGGGTTTTGCGGTGCAATCGCAACCATGCCTGAAAAACGATCAGGACGTCTGCGCACGGCCTCGGAAAGCTCATCATTGGCAATCTTGGCGAAAGAAACCGCTGTGCCCTCGTCCATAACCTGAACACCTGGCGACGTCAACGCAATAACCTGACGATCCACACCTGCTTCGTCCATATGATGCAGACGCGTCTCATCAAGATCGACCAGACAGCGCATGATATGTTGCGCCCGTTCGCTCTTGCTTGACATGTAGAATCCCAGCAAACTGACAAAACCCGGATCGGGATCCGGACCCGCCAGAATCTTCCGATAAATATCAAACATCTCTTTGGGTGCAAAGGCTTCCTCTGTCGCAATACGCTTGTATTCAGGATGCGCGTTTTTCATACAATTACCTCCCTCTTCCTCAAAAATAATTAATGCCCTGTCGCTGTCGCGGCGATAAGCTCAGGATTTTTTGGCGCCTGCTGCGCCCGCCATACGATATGCATGTCCGGGCGCAGCAGAATCAAATCGTACTCATAGATCTCCCTGGCAATACGGTCGGGCACTTCCAGCACCGTAAGAGGAGCATTTCTTGCCTGAAAGGCTTTTTGCAAACCCGAAGTATCGGCCTCGGTACTGCCAAGTTTCAGAAGCGTGTAGCCGTCGGGAATGAGATCCTGTATGGCTGAGCCGTCGTCAAGCCAGACATGGGGCAACCGTGCGCCAGGCCAGGACGTGGGTATGTACTCGCGGAAAAGATGTTCCGGGCCACCCGGAATATTGACGATGATGGGGGAGTCGACATAGCGATAGCCCATTTCCGCACCGATCATTTCGTTTGTCTTGCGCTGCTCGACATCAGCGACCCGCGCAAGATTATCGCGAGTTTGCTTACCTTCAGGCGTATTGCTCCGTATATTCGGTCGATACATTGAACGCCATTTACGTCTCCCTACAGACGCATATCGAGATGCGCCAATATTGCGTTCTCCGATCTGCCGCCGCTCATGCTCGTAGGAATCAAGAAGGTTCTGCCCTCCCCACCCGCGCAGGATTGCAGCCAGCTTCCAGGAAAGATCGAATGCGTCGCCAACCCCCGTGTTCATGCCGAGCCCTCCGGTAGGGATAACCAGATGCGCCGCATCTCCGGCCAGAAACACACGTCCCTCCCGATACCGATCGGCAAGCAATAGATTCTGCCGCCACGGGGCGTTCGAGAGCATCTCGTATCTCACCGGAAAGCCAACAGCTGCTTCAAACTGCTTGCACATTTCTTCATCAGAGCCGACCACGGAGTGGAGCGTCCAATGCTTAGTGGAGTCCTGCATGATCAGGAACGTCGCCTTGTCGTCGGCAATATGATAATGACGGCCTTTACCAGGCCCGTTGCCAAGCGGAATACGATCGTACAACTCGTCGCAGCGAAATAGAGCCTGGCGAAGCTCCATAAGAGCCCCTTCCCCTTGTAGCGGAATACCTAGTTTTTTACGCACAAAACTGGCACCCCCATCACAGCCAGCCATATAGGAAGCCTGAATACTGCGGATGCCGCCTTCGCTCTTCACCGTGGCCGTGATCGACGCTTCATCCTGTTCAAATCCGATCAGCTCTGTGCCATAGCACACGCGCACATTAGGCAAGGACTCGGCAACGGACTTCAACAGAGGCTCCAGCGAATATTGCGAGGTCAGTTGGTAGGGCTCGAGCGAACCGGAACCATCATTGGTCGCCTTGCACTCGGCCATTGCCTCGTTTACGGACGGATAGCTCAACCGCAATAGCGGTGGCTCCGCCAGGCTTAACGCAACATAAACGTCCATGGGGCAATCGCCGCGCAATCCCGCCATGCGGATTTTCTCGGCCAGACCGATACGCCGGTACATTTCCATGGTGCGGGCATTGACACGCTCCATCTTCGGGAGAAACTGTGGCGCAGCCTTGCTCTCCAACAGAATGCAATCAATACCCCGCATACCGAGGTCGATTGCAAGAGTCAAGCCGACCGGTCCTGCTCCCACCACTATTACTTCAGCCTTTTCCACTAGTTGTTTCCTTTCAATATCACGAAGCCGCAAACCGCTTCCCTTAACAGGCCCACAAGCTATTCCAGATCCGGCGCCCGGACCAGAAAACTCGTAGCATCGCCAGCAAACTGCTCTTGTCTTGCCGTCGCTCTGTTTGTGGGTTGAAACAATTACAGCATCGCGGCAGTGATACGACAAACGAATAATTCAAATAGATTGATTCTTATTTTTATATAAGTTATCGTGCAATTTGAACTCTCGATGCCGTCTTGCAACCTGAATACCCAATCTTCTGATCGTTTTTTGGAAGCTCACGGTCTGTAAACCATGAATATTTCGCTTAGGCAATTGCGTGCATTTGTCGCCGTTGCAGAAAACCAAAGCTTCACCAAAGCAGCAAACGTCCTGCACTCAACTCAATCAGCATTGAGCGTGCTGGTCAAAGAGCTTGAAGAGGAAGTGGGCTTTCGTCTGCTAGATCGAACCACACGCCAGGTCGTACTGTCCGATTCCGGACTCGGCTTCTATCAAATGGCCCATAAGCTTCTTGAAGAGTTCCGCAGTGTTGTGCGAGAAGCATCGGATATCGCGATGCTTAATCGAGGAGTAGTCCGCGTCGGCGCAACGGAGGCGG
Organism: Eoetvoesiella sp.; assembly: GCA_036567205.1. Taxonomy (GTDB): domain Bacteria; phylum Pseudomonadota; class Gammaproteobacteria; order Burkholderiales; family Burkholderiaceae_B; genus DATCVA01. Next base: position 8,722 of record DATCVA010000345.1, read on the forward strand.
CCGCATGCTCGTTGATTGTGCCTGCCATCGCTGCTTATCATCGCCTTAAACCTGGCATCGAAGTGCGCCTCATCATCACGCTGGTGCCAACTATGTTCAATGCGCTTCGAAGCGGAGAAGTCGATTACATCATCGGTCCCCGCTTTCTTCAGGACGGCGAATTCGACCAGACCGTACAATTTGAGCCTTTGTTAAGTAGCCCTCTAAGAGTATGGCTTCCGCCAGGCCATAGCCTTACACGAAAAAAAGAAGTTCATTGGGAGCAATTGCTGAAGCAAGATCTGGTAATCTCGGCCGTGGATTTTTCTAACCGGTTAATGCCCACAGTAAGGCGCCATTTGGGCGATACGGTTGTAGATCAGTTGCTGTCAGAATCAAGTTCGACACGCCGCAAGGTTTCCAATATCACTGCAGGCCTTAGCATGGTGAAGGCCGGGCTGGGGGTAACCTTTTCAGCGGAGTATATTCGGCCACTAGCTGAAGCTTTCGGCTTGAAAGGGCGTCCTCTGGTAGACCCGGACTTAGACCGGCTCATTGCCTTGTACTCACGTCGAAACCGCACGCTTTCACCAGCAGCAGCCAATTTTTCGGAGTTCTTCCGAGGTTATCTGAGCGATGCAGGGCTATCCATTGATCCCCCTGGTTTGGCCCGACCATAATTAGCGCCGACCAAAAATAGCAGGCCCATATCCGGCCCACAGCAGCGGGCCGGCGCCACCCCATGAACCAGGCTGGCAGTCGCATAGCGAGGGCGACTGCCAGCCTGGTGACGCGCTTAGATATAACACTCCCCGTCAAGGTAGGCCTTGCGCCATCGCGTAATGATCACGCGCTCGAACAAATTCCCGTCCTTGTGAAAAGGATCAGCGTCAATTAAGGCCTGGGCCTCTTCACGCGTGTCGACATCCACTAGATAAATACCTCCTCCAGCGTCAGTGCCATCATCGAGCAATTTGGCACCGCAAGCTAGAAGCAGTTTTTTGTTCTGTTCCAGAAAAACAAGATGGGCCTGCCGATGCGCCTGCCGCACGGCTTGATGGTCTTTTTTGTCGAAGGTCTCAATAAGATAAGGCACGTTACGATTCCTGTTGATAACTAAACGGTAGCGATAGGGGTGACCGGTGAACCCACGGCCCCCGGCAGGCGCAAGGGCGGCGCTGTCAGAAAGAAACGCGACCGTTTGTTTTGACGTAACCAGGACGCCAGCTCGGTCAAATACCACAGTTCAGCCAGCGGCAACCCCAGCTTGAACATGCAGTGGTGATGCAGCGGCAAAACAGCGCAACATGCATTGGGCAAGCAGGCCGGATGAACCTCGACCGCATAGTTGTCCGCGGCAATCGCAGCAATGCCCGAATCCGTAATCCATTGATGTAGCTTTTCGTCGGTACCGTCTAGTGCGGCGCACATATTATGGGCTTTTTCAGGGTCTGGCTTGCGGTTCATTTCAAGCAGGCATTGTGCAAACTCTGTGTGCAGCACCAGCATGTCGCCCGATTCAATTTCCACATTATCTTTTTCCATGACGCGCATTAGATCGTCATAGTTGACCGCCTTGGCCTCACGGCCGAAATGCGCCGCCAAATCAACCATGACAGCGCGCCCTTGCATGCCCTTGACCGCCAGCGGTGTAATGTCCAACGCCTTGGCATTCGATTGTTTCAAACCCGTAAGCGACTCTTTGAACCCATTGTGCTCGTCGTAATCCATCAGGCCTTCGATATCTTTATTGGGTTTAAAGCCGTTGTAATAAACCCGCTCGGCGTGCCCGTCGCCGTCGGCGTCAAACAGCGCCCCCACATGACCCAGTGCATCCCACTGCGTTGAGTACTGCAGGCTTAGCGTAACTTTATCGTCGCTTAGTACATCGACGGCCCCCGGATTAAAGCGCCCCAAAGGAAAGTTGGTGTAAAGCATGCCCTCGCGCTCGGTCGGAGTAATGACCGGAGGATGACGCCGAACGTTCAGCACGTTGCCACCCGGAAAGTCCAGCGGCAATGATAGGCAAAAGGAGCGGCCTTCAATAATTTCCCGGGCGCCCTGCTTGACCTTTTCCGGCGTCAAAAGATTCAGCCGACCTAACTGGTCGTCCGGCCCATAGTCACCCCAATTAGATCCTTCGGGCCGTTGATTCCAGCGCATAATTTCTCCTGTTATTCCAATAATGCGGGCGATGTCCCTTGAGTTTCATCGCCTGTTCAGTGTGTATTTGCAACTCAATATTATCTCATATAGAATAACTTTATCATGGATGTGAAAACTGCCTCTCGCGTATTTGAAGTCTTAAACCTCTTTGCCGAGGTGAAAAAACCACTGATTTACAGTGATATCTCGCGTCGCCTGGACATTCCCTTGTCCAGTTGCCATGCCTTGTTAAAGACCATGGTTTCACATGGCTATCTTTACGCGCCAGGCATTCGCGCCGGTTATTACCCAACACAGCGATTACTGCATGTAGCGCAGGCGATCTGCAGCATGGACCCGCTAATAAGCCTGTTCAATCCCCTGTTGGTTACCTTGCGCGACATCACTCGCGAAACAGCAGTTCTGGCCAAGCTGGCCGGCGATCAGGTTGTTTACTTAAGCGTCGTGGAGTCAAACCAGACCATACGCTACAGCCACGAACCCGGCGGCTTCAAATTCCTGCATGCAACCGCCTCGGGCAAAGCCTTACTGGGGGCGCTTGCACCGGCAACACGCAAGAAAATGCTTAACCGTTATAAAAATTGGGAAAAAATTACCGAACACACAACAGTGGACCACGGTGCCCTCGAGGCCGACATTCTTGAAGGGCAGGCGCGCGGCTGGCAACGCTCTTATGGCGAGAACGTCGACGATGTCATGGCTGTTGCCAAGGGGTTCATGCTGAACGACGAGGCTTTTTGCTTCGTGATCGCAGGGCCGTTGACCCGAGTCAAACGCAACGAACAGGCCATTGCCGAAGCAATCGATGAAGTACAACGGCAAATTCCCCCTGAACTGCTCATGCCTCTGAAAAGCAAATAACGCCGCATTGGGCCAGGCATGCAAAAAACCAGGCTGTCAATGCAACTATTCATCCATAACAACCTTTTTTAGAACCGTTTTATTAAACCGTAGTAAAGAGAGCAAACTATGAAAAGAATCACCAAAACCTTGGCCTACTCGCTGATGGGCGCGGGCATGATGCTAAGCGCGACGGCCTCGGCATCGACTCCTTACCCGGAAAAAGCCGTACGAGTCGTTTTGCCGTTTGCAGCAGGCGGCCCCACCGACGCCATTGGCCGAGTGGTCGCCACTCAAATGGGCAAAGAACTTGGGAAGCCGCTGGTTATTGAAACCAAACCAGGTGCCAGCGGCACCGTTGGCGCGGGTGACGTTGCGCGTGCAAAACCCGATGGCTACACCCTGCTGATGAATGCATCGGTGCAAGTCATTTATCCAGGCCAGTTCGCAAAACTGAATTTCGACCCAATGGGGGACTTCACTCCCATCGGCGTATTGGGCACCGTACCCATGGTTGCCGTGATACCGTCCAATTCCAAATTCAAGACCTTCAAGGAATTGGTTGATCATGCCAAGGCTAATCCCGACGATATTTCCTTCGCGTCGCCCGGCAAGGCTACCCTTCCCCATCTTGTTGGCGAGTTTGTGAATCTGGAAGCTAAAACCAAAATGGTGCACATTGGATACCGCGGAACCGCGCCGGCGCTAACCGATGTCGCAGGCGGCCATGTCGATTTGTTCTATGCACCGCTTGCCCCGGCATTGCCGTTGATTCAAAGCGGAAGGCTGATCCCTGTGGCCGTTTCGACACAAAAACGCATTCCCCAGTTGCCTGAAGTGCCGACCATTGCCGAATCCTTAAATCTCAAAGAGTTCGATGTAGTGACCTGGTACGGTATGTGGGCGCCCAAGGGAACACCGGCCGAAATCATCACCAAGCTGAACAAGGCCATGGTCAATGCATCGAAAGCGCCCGAAGTAGCCGTGGTGCTTGATGGTCAAGGCACCACCCCCAGCAATATGGATGCCGAACAAACCGCCGTCTTCGCGCAAGCCGAAAACGTGAAATGGCTGCAGGTCATGAAAGACGCCAACATCCAGCCTGATTAAGTTTTAATACCCAGCAGCATCCGCTTGTTCTTTCAATCAGGACAGGGACTTTGCAAGGTCTGATGGTCATGCCCTGTAAACTAGATGTTTACAGGGCATTTTTACATTCGGAGTCTGTGACTAAATGAAGATCCGTAAGGCTCGACATTTAACAGGTATCAGGACAAAGGGGCCGTTGCCCGCTCCAGTTTTGTTATCCAGGAAATAGCTTCCTCACGAGTCGTGCCGCACATCTCGACCGAGGGCTGCAATCCGGCACAACAAGACGGACGCCCGGGCTGACCAAAAATCCGGCACCGGTTGTCATCCGCCAGCTGAATACACCGCACACCCGCAGGTTTGCCATCAGGCATTCCGGGGATAGAGCTGGAGATCGACGGAGCTATGCAACAGGCACCGCAATTGGGACGGCATTCCATATATCTGCTCTTTTAGTGGCAATGGCCATACCTGGCTTCGTGCCGGCACATGCCGAAAGCCGATTCGCTATCCATCAATGAATCGGATCAGAAAAAAGCTTACGCCTTTTTCAGGAAACAAGCTTTCAGCATGTAGCTTACGCCGTCGATTTTGCAATCGACCTCGTGGTCGCCCGAGACCAGGCGTATGCTTTTGACCTTGGTGCCTTTTTTGAGCGATGTGGACGAACCCTTGACTTTAAGATCTTTGATCAGAATAACCGCGTCGCCATCGGCAAGGGGATTGCCGTTGCTATCTTTAATTACGGCCGCCTCGTCGTCCCCGTCGTCGTGCGCTTCAACCGCGGGCCACTCGTAGGCACAATCGGCGCACACGTAGTTACCCCCATCCTGATAGGTATTTTCCAGAGTGCACTGAGGACAAGAAGGTAAAATTGACATAGCTCTAAATCTCAATCATCGAGGCGTTTATCCATGTGCATGGCGCCGCTTTCAAAATCCTGTTAAACAACTGACCAGTATAGCCTACCCCCTCGGCGCAACCATGACCCACTACCCTCCCGTTACTACCTCCGAACACAAAGGCCTTCGCCATCTGCATATTGGCAGCCCGTGGATACAAGGTTCGATGCGGCTTGGTAAGCCGGATGCGCTCGAGCTTGAATATGTTCAACAAATGATGATGTGGCTGCTGTTTGACAGGCAACCTCGCCATATCGTACAGCTAGGGCTTGGCGCGGGCTCACTTGCAAAGTTCTGCTACAAAAATTGTCCGCAGTCTCGCGTAACAGCCGTTGAAATTAATCCCCAGGTGATTGCCGTCTGCGCATCAATGTTTGCCTTGCCTCCCAACGATGAACGGCTTAATGTCATTGAAATGGATGCCCTGGATTTTGTGATGAGTCCCTCCAACCATGGAATTGCCGATATTCTTCAGGTTGACCTGTATGACGACAATGTACGCGGGCCGGCGCTGAATTCGTCCGAGTTCTATCAAGCCTGCGCCAACTGCCTGACGCCAGAAGGCATCATGACGACAAATCTGTTTTGCGATTATGGAGATTATGGCAAAAACCTCGAAGCCATGGTGAAAGCATTTGGGGCAGTCGTCTGGCTGCCCCCGGTACATGACGGCAACGTAGTGATCATCGCCTTCAAGCATGCGCCACAAGTCGACTTCAGCTCTCTGTACGAGCGCGCGGCAGAAATCCGGACTAGCCTTCAATTACCGGCCGAATCCTGGGTAGATGGTTTGCAAACCTGGATGCAAGACGACTAACGCCATTTGCTGCATCGATCGTGAGCTGTGCCGGCTTCCCCCGTCTTCGTGTTTACAATTGATTTGGAAATGGAATAAGGAACTAATGAGCGCCATGCCAGGAAGAACTTAGGGCATTGCCTATTTCCTGTGCAAGCTGCAACAAAGGTGCGCTTAGTTGCGCGGCAACACTGTCTGGTGCTGCCTGCGTTGCCACACTGACGTTTAAAACATAAACCGGGCTCTGCTTTACGATGATGGGCGTGGCCAGTGCCACCACTTCAGGTTGCCACGACGCAACGCAATAGCCGCGTTGGTGCACGCTATTAATTGACTGCTCGATTTGCTGCTGCAACTCTTGCCACCCTGATCGCCGGCGAGCTTTGAAATGCGCCATAAGCTCGTTTCGGTCCAGCTGTGCAGCCACGGCCAGGTAAGCGCAGCCCAACGACGTCAATTCGATAGGCACACGCTGCCCAGCCACGACGTTGCGCAAAGAAATCTTTTTGTTGTAGCGCACCGACTCCAAATAGACCATTTCGTCGCCATCGACTGTTGCGAGCCCCACATTAATTTTCAGCGTTTCCGCCAGGCTACGCATTCTGGGCGCTGCAACCTGAAGCACCGGAGAACCCGAACGCATTGCGTGCGCAAGGCTAAGAACGGGCGTAGCCAAACGATAAGCCCTCTGGCGCTGATCATGCTCCAGCAAGCCTGTTCTGACAAGAGTCTGAGTCAGGCGGCTGACGGTTGCAGGAGGCAGCCCTGTGCGCTCTGCCAGATCGCTATTGCCCAACAGATCAGCACCAGGACGGAAAGCGCGCAAAATTAGAATCCCACGCTCCAGGGAACGATTTTGCGATGGCTTCTGCAACCTGGTTTGTAGCTCTTTACTTGCTTTCATCATGTCTTGTCCCCGCGCACTTAATTCCACCTGTTGGAATTCTATGCGTGCACAGACGAAGTTTAGCCCCTAAACTAAAAAGCAGAAAAAACCTTATCAGCAAAACACACCGCCAAGCTGAATCGTCGGCCGGGCTTGACCAATATGTAAAGGCCGAACAGGCACGCTGGTTCAAGGTCGTAAAAGACAACAACATTACGGTGAACTAAGGTCACCGGCATTACACAGGGAACTAAGCATGTCCAGTAATTTAATCGATCTGCGCGTCCGCGAGGGCGTCGCCACTATTTATCTGAATCGTCCCGAAAAACGCAATGCCATGAGCGACGACATGCGCACCGAATTCATTGCCGCGCTCGAACAGGTAGCCGGCGACGACACGATCCGCGCCCTGATACTCACGGGTAATGGCAAGGGTTTCTGCGCCGGGGGCGATGTCGCCGGCATGGAACGACGAATGCAGGCACCTAGTGGAGAAGTCGGGTTCAATGGGTGGGCTCGCCAGCAACGCGTACACCATACCGTTTCATTACTGCACACCATGCCCAAACCGACCATAGCAGCGGTCAACGGCGCCGCATCAGGCCTGGGTGCCGACACCGCATTAAGCTGCGATTTCATTATTGCCAGCGAAGCGGCAAGCTTCACCTGGTCCTACATTAATCGCGGGCTGATACCCGACGGCGGCGGCATGTATTTCCTGCCCCGGCGGGTGGGGCTCTCCAAAGCCAAAGAACTGATTTTCAGCGGCCGAAAAATAGAGGCCGATGAAGCGCTTCGCCTGGGCATCGCCGACCGCGTAAGCAGTGCCGAGACATTGCTGGACGATGCGCAGCAATGGGCTAGTGAACTAAGCCAAGGCTCCAGAACAGCACTGGCGCTAGGAAAAACCATAATCAATCAAACCTTCGAGCTGCCAGCCGCCCAGGTATTTGCCCAAGGCAGCCAGGCCCAGGGAATTTGCTATACCAGCGCCGAACACCACGAATCGGTCATGGCATTTTTAAACAAAAGCACCGACGCAAAAAAGCTATCGGGCGCCGGGACGGACCCGGTCAAATGAACGCGATCGAACGCCTTTTAAAGCCCCGCAGCGTCGCCATTGTTGGCGCCTCTGCCGACATGAATAAAACCGCCGGCCGTCCCGTTGCATACTTGCGCAAACATGGGTTTGCGGGTCAGATATACCCGATCAACCCGCGTGCCGACGACATCGACGGCCTGCGTTGCTATGCCGATATTCAATCGCTGCCCGAAGTGCCGGATGTCGGCATCGTCCTGCTGGGCGCAGAGCGCGCGCATCAGGCGGTACGCGAACTGGCCGCGCGCGGCACCTCGGCGGCTATTGTGCTGGCCAGCGGCTACACCGAAACCGGCGAAGCCGGCGCACAAAGACAGCAACAACTAATAGATGCAGCGGGCAATATGCGGATACTGGGCCCAAACACCATCGGCCTGGTTAATCTGACCGACAACATCCCTTTGTCTGCCAGCGGCGCCCTCGAGATGGACCACTTCTCCTCCGGCTCTATCGGAGTTGTCTCACAAAGCGGCGGAATACTTGGCTCGCTACTGTCGCGCGCAGCAGCCCGCGGCATAGGGTTGTCCAAACTCGTTTCAACAAGCAACGAAGCCGACCTTGAACTGGCTGATTTTATCGACTATCTTGCCGATGACGACGCCACCAAGGTCATTGCCCTGTATATCGAAACCGTGCGCTACCCCGAAAAATTCCGAGCCGCCGCAATGAAGGCCGCACGCGCCGGTAAACCAATCGTTGCATTCAAAATAG
>DATCVA010000346.1:0-19327 GCA_036567205.1 Eoetvoesiella sp.
ACCCCTCGCACCCCGAGTATGGACATATGATGCAGTGGTGCGGTGGTCCCTTCGACCCAAGCGCCTTCGATCTAAACGAGGTCAACCAGCGCCTGAGGGAAATTCAGCTGTAGCGCAAGACGGTGCTGAGCGGACGCTTACAATCAAAGCACCATGTTTTGAACAATATGGCAAAGCGGGCAAATACCAATCTCGTTGCCAAAAGGCTTGCCCATATTTGTTTAGCTGAAGAGCAACGCAATCAGGGCAGTATCTAAAACGGTTATCACTTTTAACTCTGGAGGCAGCGACCCCTAGCATTAAATGCACTGCACCTTGCGCTTGGTGCTCCATTAACCGAATCACTTCGTCTCGGCGCTCTTTACCAACAAACGGGGCATATAAAGGGAACAAGGTGTGCTCATAAATGAGCTGCTGAACAAAATAACATCCTGTTTGCTGTAGATGCTTAGCTATAACACCTAAATGTGAGGGTAGATCTAAGGTTGCAATGACCTTACGGTTGCCATATACCTCGTCTAGTAGCTGCTTAGGGCTAACAATCCCTTGATAAACGCCTGCCCGTGCAATAGTGCTATAAATCAGCTCATTCGAGTACGGAACAGGAAAGTTTCTCATGGCTAGCCTGCTTGTTTAAATAAGCTCGCCATATCCACTACCACTCCTTTCTCTTTTAACCGTTCATGCATGGTTTTTTCAGGTTGGCGTTGTGAATAGATATAACGTAAATCCGTATCAGGCAAACTATCCCAGTCGCTGGGCTTGACTCCCTTTATAGCCGACACTTTTTTACTTTTGGAAGGCTTTTCTATTGCAAGCGCTACTGTTTCATCTTTCGCCAACCACTGCAAAATGATAGGTAGTAGCTTTTGTCTAGTCATCGTTGGATTCTGGCTAAACGCTTTTTTAATAGTTGGAGTTAATAAACTTGAGTCATAGTCCTCTTTCAGCATCAGATATAAATGACGCTGATCTTCGGTGTCTAGATCTTGAAGGGCTTTTTCTTCCGGTGTTTGTTCTTGTATCGCTGCGATATCTAGCTGAAGTTGAATTAACCGTTTATCAATTTCAGGAACTACTAAATCAGAATAACGAGCAATTTTCTCAGGGCTTCCAGACCGCAAAGCCTCTAGCATCGGATGAACTGGTTTCAATTCTTCGTTATAAACTGCGCGCAATAAACCTGAAGTAATACGCTCGCTTCCTAAAGCCAAAGCACGAAGTTGAGCAAGCACAAAGAGCTTGACTACAATATCTAAAATACCCTGGCTTAATTCATACCAAACCTCACGAATCTCATCGGACAAGACAAGATCTTTACGCTGTAAAAGTTGAAGCTTCCACAAGTTATTCGTAAATGCCACCCACTCATTATTCATCCGTCCATCATGCATTTGTTCCATTGGATCCCAAAATAGAGCCCCAAAACCTGCACCTCGACGAGCTGATCTTAAGTCTGCTTCAAAAATTTCTCTAGCTTTAGGGGTACCAATTAATAAAATGGGTACACCAATTGTATTTACCATGGTCACAAAGAAATTCAGCATCTCTTGAGACCCACCTGAACGAGATCGGCTTAAATGTTGAATCTCATCTATAACTAAAAGACCTAAAGCATGAGTATTTGCAATTTGAGCCATCAAAGCCAACATCGTCTCAATGCCATGTCGTTTTAAACCATAGCGGCGCTCATAGTTGGAGCCTAGCGCTCGATCTAGTGCCCTGAAAAAATTTAAACAAATTTCTTTTAACGAGCCATTGTGAGAGCAATCCACCTTCAAATAAACAACTTGCTCTAGGTTTAACTCAGGATGGTAGATAACTTGTGGGTAAGTCGCTAAGATGCGCTGTAAAGACGTCGTTTTCCCACTGCCCGAACAACCAATTAAAGACATACTTTGTGCCGTAGATTTTGCCTCCTCAAACCTAAAAGCTCCTAGCTCACCTTTTTGTACGCGTTCATATCCATTCTGGAGGTGTTTTTGCCAATCACCCGTTTTAGGATTTCGACCTACATAACCACCTCGAATCATGACGGAGATACGCTCACTAAGCGCCACATGCAACTTAGTAGGCTGAAAGTAATCATCTGGTATTCTACAAACCGTATGAGCACGAACAACCCGGGAGCTCTGTAAGTCTGACTTCCCTAGCTTGAATGGAGACTTTAACAAAACGGCACTCTCCACAGACTCCTGTAAAAGAGGTAAAGCCTCGATCAAAGGATTACCCTGGTAAGCTTGAACACCTGTTTCACGGTAAATAGCCTGAAGTTTACTAACACTCATGACTTGTCCTCATCAGGGTCCTGAAATAACTCTGGTATATAACTAGGTAAGCGGTAATCCTCTTGCTCGTCTACATCCACTGCGTTGAAAGGAATAACTTTAGCCTCATCACCTGAAGAGCTTGGCTTCAAATGCTCCGCACGCTTTTTACGCTCTGAAGTCACGGCTTCTTTTTTATTGGTTTTAATCTGCTTAATGCGTGTTGATTTGGACTCAGTGGTGCTAGGCGTTAGCTTGTTGGCTTTCTTGATGGTCTGCTGAATAAACGCCTCAAGCTCCCTGCGTTTAGTTAACTCATCCTGCTTCGCATTGGCTTTATTGTGTTTTTCTTGTGCTTGTATGTCCCACACCTCCCAAAATGAGAGGCCTTTAAACTGCCGACTACGTTCCGTTAGATTACAGCGCCAAAATACACGGCTGCCAACTTGCGGAAACAGATAAATCGTATCGACTAGCACTGGATCATAAGCCGCTTCTAAGTTTTGAGGTCTAGCTATCTCAGTACTACGCTGCAACCACCCCTCGCGCAGAATCTCAGAGCCCGAATAATACATTCCCCATAAGTTAACGCCAAACGAGGAAATAGAGACTTTTCTGCGCGGCAGTAGCGCTACTCGTAACTGCTCTTGCTCCATAACCCTCAAACTACCAGTGCGATGCTGCATACCCCATTGCCATAACTGAACAGGAATAGACGGTAAATCTGTAGGAAAATCAGCATCTCGATCGTATTTATCCATCACCAGATGGTTATTTCTGAATAAGATCGTACGCAAAATAATTTGTGTGAACTCGAATACCGACAGAGATGCATCCAACCTATAGTCTGTTTCACCATGACTTTTAATCCGACTGCCCTCCACAATGCCAGGCGCAAAGGATTTAAACTCTGCTTGAAGGGTTCTAAACGTACTTTCCACTATACCTTTAGCATCGCCACGTCTAGGTGGAGCACTTTCCACTCGCACATTAAAACTAGAAACTAAGGCTTCGACCTGATGACTCATTAATTCGCCACGGTCCGCTAGCAACACATCTGGCAAACCTACACACGGCCAGTCTGAGCTACTAATCTCAATATCATGCTGGGCACAAATGGCCGTTTTGTCAGAGCAAGCATTTACAAAAGCCTGCATCGCCACCACATAAGACGGATTTTCAAAGCCGATATAAAAGCCCGTGATCATCCGACTAAACACATCAATCACAATGTAAAGCGTTGGTCTTCCTATGATTTTTTGGCGATCGTTATGATCTACTAGATAAATATCAGCAATCGTGGCATCAATCTCATAACGGCTACCAGGTCCTAATGCTTGAGAGGTTGCTGTGCTACTTAATGGTCGTACATCTTTTTTATATACCCCTGCTTTAACTCTGGACTTTAAGCGCTGAGCTTTAGGATATTCGCGATCATAAAAATAACGAAACTGGCGTAGCGTTGGATAATCCTCTTGAGGAATACGAGGAAAATACTGAGCAAATAGGTCTACAAATCGCCTATAAGCAACGGTAGTTTTTGTGCCTTTTTGATTGAGTAGGTGCTTTTCTATGGTCAGCCTAAAAAGCCGTTCAATCTCGGGGGTAACCTTGACCCCCTCACCCTCACCATATTCTCTAGCTCGGCCAGCTTTTACTGTGCCTGTCGCTGAGCGACTTTCTCCTGGTGCGCCGCTGTTTTTGTAATCGGGAATTAATGCATTAGGCGTTTGACCACGCTGCCAGTAACGGCGTAACAACTTATAAACTGTAGCCTTAGTAACCTTATACTCTTGGACCACATGCTCAACGAGTTCGCTCCTGATTTTAGGGTCGAAACGATCCTTACTATTAATAATAGGAAGAATTTTTCGATAATCCTCCTCGCGCTTCTGGAAGCTGACAGAATCTACAGACGGCTCTTCTAAATCAAGATGTACATAAGGGTCATCAGTTCTGACTAAGCGGCCCTCATCTAAATACTGCATTAGCAACAACTCAGCCCTAGCTTGTGGAACTCCTTTATCAGCGCTTATTTGCATCCAGATAACTTGGCCATCCTCTATAGCCAAAATGCGATACGGATCATTATCAAATAGCACAACCTCATTAATTTGCCACATAGCGTAGCTCCTCCATATTCACTACTTGGCTAATACAGAGATCTGCACACTTATTTGCCCTGAAAGACTTATAAATATTGAACTTAATAAAACCATTTGCGGTTAAGGCTCGTATCTCACTCAATGTTTTTCCTAGCTCCAAATCATAAGCAATATCAACCTGCTTACAGACATTGATAATGTTTTTATCTCCTTTTTCTTGCAGGATATGGGCCAATGGGGATAGTTGTGCTAAAAGCTCCGCAGAAACTTCTTCTGTTTTCACTGAATAAAGCCATTCAATATTTTCTTTTACTACGGGATTTATTTCTTTATCAGTAAAAATGAACCAAGGAATTTGCTTTTGCTGCCAATAGCGACGCTCTAGTTCTAGTTTTTCTAAGGTACGCTCGTCTTGTAAGACTGCTGCAGGTTTGACTTGAATAGCAAACTGCTCAAAAGGACCATCTTTGCAGTCCACTAAAAAATCAGTAGACATAACCTGATCTACACCACGAATAGCAGGATGCTTAATACCACTATCTATTGCAATCTGCCTGGTATCACTAGGCAATAAGGGGAACTGCTCGCGTATATCTAGCACGCTGCTCTCCCACTCAAGACTGAGAAAAACAGCAAGTTCTAAATCAGAGAGCAAATGATGGACTCGTCCCGTTTTATGAGAATAAATACGGTGGGAACGACCTGAGGAAGGAACTTCTTGTACTGTTAGCCATGGAATATAGTCTTTACCATGCCCTTGGCCACGCCCCTCTTTAATACGACGGGCAATTTGTACTTCTGAGAATGAAGAGTTTGCTTTAGCCATAATAAAAGTCCAGTATGCTTTTTCACAGCATAACTGGACTGATTTCAGTTTACAACTATTTTGTCTAGTTTAAGACTTTATTGTCATAGTTTAGATCTATTTTGTTCAGTTTAAGACTTTATTGTCCGCCCACACTCACGAGTACAGCGCAAGCCCCCTCTACTCCACCGTCACACTCTTAGCCAGATTCCGAGGCTTATCCACATCGGTCCCCCGCACACATGCCGTGTGATAAGCCAGCAGTTGCAACGGTATCGTATGCAAAATTGGCGACAGCTTCCCGTAATGCTCCGGCATCCGAATAACGTGCATGCCGTCGCTGTTCTCGATTTTGGTGTTGGCATCGGCAAACACGTACAGTTCACCGCCGCGGGCCTGAACCTCTTGCATATTGGACTTCAGCTTTTCCAGCAGTTCGTCGCGGGGTGCGATCGTCACTACCGGCATATGTTCGGTTACGAGTGCCAGGGGGCCATGCTTCAGCTCGCCGGCCGGGTAGGCTTCGGCGTGAATGTAGCTGATCTCTTTCAGCTTTAATGCCCCTTCCAGGGCAATGGGGTAATGCATGCCGCGCCCCAGGAACAGGGCGTTTTCCTTGCTGGCGAAACGGTCGGCCCAGGCAATGATTTGCGGCTCCAGCGCCAGCACCGCCGCAATGGCTACCGGTAAATGACGCAGTGCTTTAAGGGCGTCTGATTCTTGCTCGTCGCTTAAATGGCCTTTGTTTTGCGCCAGTGCAAGCGCCAGCAAGAACAATGCGGTCAGTTGGGTCGTGAATGCTTTGGTCGACGCCACACCGATCTCGACGCCGGCGCGGGTTATATAAGCCAGTTTGCATTCGCGCACCATGGCGCTGGTGGCCACATTGCAAATCGTCAAGGTGTGTTCCATACCCAGGCTGCGCGCATGCTTTAGCGCGGCCAGGGTATCGGCTGTTTCGCCCGACTGGGAAATTGTCACGACCAGGGTACGCGGATTGGGCACGCTGTCGCGGTAGCGGTACTCGCTGGCAATTTCGACATTGACCGGAATTTTGGCGATGGACTCGATCCAGTAACGCGCGGTCAAGCCTGCGTAATAACTGGTGCCGCAGGCCAGGATCAATACGTTATCGATATCGTTGAAGACTTTGTACGCGGCATCGCCAAACAGTTCTGGCGTGATGCTGGCAATGTCTTGCAGGGTGTCGCCGACGGCCCGAGGCTGTTCAAAAATTTCTTTTTGCATGTAATGGCGATACGGCCCAAGCTCGGCGGCTCCGGTATGCACCTGCACCGTATGAACTTCACGCTCGGCAGAGCGGCCCGTTTGATCAACAATCCACACCTTCGATAGTTGCAAGTCGACGACGTCGCCGTCTTCAAGATAAATAATCTGATCGGTTGTGCCAGCCAGCGCCAGCGCGTCGGACGCCAGAAAATTCTCGTCGGCGCCGCGCCCGACCACCAGGGGCGATCCATGGCGCGCACCGACCACACGATGCGGCTCGTCGCGGCAGAACACGGCAATGGCGTAGGCGCCGGTAAGGCGGCGGGTGGTTTGTTGCACGGCTTCAAACAAATCGCCCGTATACAAATGATCGATTAAATGGGCGATAACTTCAGTGTCGGTCTGGCTTTCGAATACATAACCAACCTCTTGAAGCTCGGCGCGCAGTTCGTCGTGGTTTTCGATAATGCCGTTGTGAACCAGCGCAATACGCGCAATGCCCTTGCCCTGGCCGGAGAAATGAGGATGGGCGTTATGCGTGACCGGAGCGCCGTGCGTGGCCCAGCGGGTATGAGCGATACCCGTAAATCCGGTCAATTTTTCTTGCTGAACCTGACTTTCAAGTTCGGCAACACGTTGGGTACTACGCGCGCGCCGCAAATCGCCGTTGGCGTAAACAGCCACGCCGCAGGAGTCGTATCCACGGTATTCAAGGCGTTTAAGCCCTTCCAGGAGAATGGGGGTGACGTCGCGTTGCGCGACTGCGCCAACAATACCGCACATAGGTGAACTCCGGTTAATCTAAAGACCTGCCTATTGTGCGCAACAAACCAAGAAATTAGATTTCTTAATTTTTGCATTTACGTTGATTTATTTCGAAATTATTATAAAATGAAATTATTAACCGAAAACATATAAATAAAATTTAAAATGATCAAAAGACCTCATGCCCCGATCGAACTCGACGAGCTCGATCAGCGAATCCTCGAGCAAATGCAGGTTGACAGTTCGCTTACCAACCAAGAGCTTGCCAGCCGGGTACATGCATCGCCCCCCACTTGTTTGCGCCGGGTTCGGCGATTGGTAGACCAGGGCGTCATCCAGAAGCAGGTTGCCATCCTGGATCCTGAAAAGCTGGGGCACACCTTAACTGCCATTATCGAGATTACGCTAGACATCCAGACAGCCGAATATCTGGACCTGTTTGAAGCCAACGTCACCAAAGAAGCAGCCATTTTGCAATGCTATCGTGTGTCGCCGGGTCCCGACTTCATCGTGCTGGCACATGTTTCCGATATGCCTGCCTACCATGCGATGGCGCACCGCGCATTTACTTCGCATGCCAATGTGCGTAATGTGCGTACGTTTTTTTCAATTAACCGCAGTAAGTTCGAAACGCGTATTCCCGTAACGCCCACGGCCTAATTCCATTGAATCCATCGAAGACAATACGCGGGTTTCGGTGCGCCCTATCCAGGGAAGCTTTGAATAAGTCCTCCACTTGTTCAGAGCTTCCCTAGCCGCTGAAACTCCGCCAAATAACGGCGTGCCATTTCCTGGGCATCGTGCTCGCGCCGCACATAAGCCTGGGCTTTATTTATAACGGCTTCGCGCAAATCGGCATCGTCCAGAATTTTTGCAATGGCATCGGCGATTGCCTGATGATCGCCAACCTGGCACAACACACCCCGCCCGTCGCCCACTGTTTCCGCCAACCCGCCTGCGTTCGTGGACACCACCGGAACGGAATATATAAAGGCATCCAGCACACTGCTGCCCAGCGCCTCTTCACGAGAACTTAAAACGAATACGTCCATTAGCCGGTACAAATCTTCGACCTCTTTTTGAAACCCGGCAAAAACATATTGCTGCTCTAGTCCCAGTTCATGCACCAGTTGATGCGCCTGGAACTCGGTATCTCCGCCCGCGCCCAGATGTACAAACAAGAAATCATCACGGGTTTGCTTCAACTGATGTATGGCCCGAATCAAAGTACAAGGGTCTTTTTCGCGAGTTAGCGCGGCCGCCGTTGCAATAACCCGTTTATCGTGCAGCCCGAGGCGGGCCGAAAACTCGCGTGCATGCTCGAGGTTAAAAAGCTTGGGAACAATGGCGCTTCGTATAATTTTTACCGCCAATCCCAACCGTCTGGGTTCGGCTGCCGCCGCCTCGCTAATCGCCACGAACAAATCGACCTTGCGCCACTTCCAAAGCGTTCTTTGGGCGCGCTTTTGCGCCACATTAAAGGCCGTTCGCCGGGTAAACACAATGGGTCGGCGCAACCACCATTTAAATACCGCCAGCCACGTAATGGTGTTGGCGGTTTGCGAATGCAAAATATTAAAGCGGCGCCCGTGGGCAAGTAAAAAAAAGCAAAGCCCCACAACACTCTTGTATTCATGCACCGTAAACGAGTCTTGCCTGGCAGCCGCTGCCAGCGCCGCGCCCTTGCGGGCGAGCAGCGCCACATCGTGCCCTGCATTACGAAACTGCTGCATACACAATAGTGTCTGGCGCTCTCCGCCGCGCCAGCCGCGCTCGAAGTTCAACTGCAAAATACGCATAACCAGGCTATATCTCCAGATCGGGGGCCGGGCTGTAATAACGTACCACATTAATCACCACGGCAGCCAAGGAACACGAAACCGCCACAATTATGCCGAACATGGCACCATTCACGGAACTGACAGTAAATGCCAGCGCCACCAGGGCCGTACCCGCGCTTTGGCCAAATACCCGCGTCGTTGCCTGCAGCGCTCCGGCCGCGCCGCTACGTTTACGCGGCGCCCCACCAAGAATAGCCCGGTTATTGGGGGTCTGAAAAAAGCCAAAGCCTACGCCTGCCAATAGCATGGCCCCCATCAGCCAATACAAATGAGCAGTTAAGGGCAGCATAATGACCCACAAAAGGCCCAACGCCATCCCAAGAGCGCCCAGCCCACACAGGATCGCGACGGGGAACTTGTCTGCCATATACCCGGCAATCGGCGCCATAATCACCACCCCCAGTGACCACACACCCAGCAAAATGCCAATATCGACATATCCAAGCCCAAGTATTTTCTGGAAATAAAAAGGCAAGGCCACAAACGCCGACATTTGGGCGGCGAACGAAAATACTGACGCTGCGATGGCAAAAGCCACCGTCGTTATCCGAAGTAAATCTATCGGGACGATCGGCGCCGTCTGACCGCGCGAATGACGCACCAGCACCAAAGCCGCCACAACCGCCACCGCTATGCATGCCAGGCCGCTTAACGGCGCAACGGCCAGCGAATCCAGTCCAATGACCGAGAACCCGAACACCAGCACGCTAAGGGCGCAGGCAAACCAATCGAAACGGACAATATTGCGCGGTACATCGGGCAAAAAACGAATACCAAAATAAGCAAGGAGACAGAAGGGAATATTAATTGCAAAAATCCACCTCCATGATGCAAATTCCAGAATGAATGCGCCAATCGACGGCCCTAAAACGGACATGAACCCTACCGTCATGGCGTTAAGGCTGATGCCAAAACCCAATTTACGCACGGGGTAAATATTGCGTATCAAGCCGCCAAACAGGCACATCAGCATCGCAGCACCAAGGCCCTGTGCAATGCGCCCCGCGGTCAAGCCGTACAAGGTCGTCGACAACGCACTAAACAGCGACGACAGCATGAATACTGTGATACCCAGTCCGAACATCCGGCGAAAACCGATGCGCTCGGCAACCGCTGACAACGGCAGCAACGACACCACGACCATAAGGCTATAGGCAATTACCACCCACATCACGGCAGCGGGATCAATACCCAGGTCATGAGCGATAGTGGGCAGCGCAACATTGGCCATGGTGGCGTCGAGCACCGAGGCCGTCAAGGCCAGCATAAGCGTTGCTACGGCCCAATAACGCCTGGGCGTTTCTATGCCATCGGGCAATGACGCAGATTTTTTTACAGTGTGCCCTTGCTCTGCCACGCTATGATTTCTTTGCTGGCCGAACCCAGTATGAAATGGTTTTTTGGGCCGTGCGCGAAATAGTAAGCTGCCCTGCGGGCGCGTCTTTAGTCAATGTGGTGCCCGCCCCCAGCGTTGCACCTCGGCCCACCGTAACCGGCGCCACCAGTTGCGTATCGGAACCGATAAAGGCATCGTCTTCGATAATGGTCTGAAACTTGTTGACGCCGTCGTAATTACAGGTAATGGTGCCCGCGCCGATATTAACGCGCTCGCCCACCATCGTGTCGCCGATATAAGCCAGATGATTCGCCTTCGACCCATTGCCCAGACGGCTTTTCTTGATTTCCACAAAATTGCCCACATGAGCCTGCGAGCCTATGTCGGCGCCAGGGCGTAAACGGGCATAAGGCCCAATGCGAGCCTGGTCGGCCACCGTAGCTTCCTGTATGTGACTGAACGCCTCGATGTGCGTGCCAGCGCCGATCGCTGCATCTTTAATAACGCAATGCGGGCCGATCCGCACACCATCGGCCAATTCGACACGCCCCTCGAAAACGCACCCGACGTCAATAAACACATCGCGCCCGCACTGTAGCGAGCCGCGCAAATCGAAACGTGCCGGATCAGCAAGGGTTACTCCCTGCTCTAGTAAACGGCGCGCTTCTTCGCCTTGCCAGATGCGTTCCAACTGCGCCTGCTGTACGCGGCTGTTCACGCCCAGGGTTTCCCATGATGCGTTCGGTTGCGCTGCGCTGACAGCCACCCCGTCCTGAACCGACAAACCGACCACATCTGTCAGGTAATATTCACCTTGCGCATTATTGTTATTAATACGCGACAACCAGCTTTTTAAGGCCGCCGTAGGAGCCACCAGTATTCCGGTATTGACTTCATTAATGGCCTGCTCGCTTGCCGAAGCATCTTTATGTTCGACAATACGCGCCACCCGGCCCTGGCTATCGCGCACAATACGCCCATAACCCGTCGGGTCGGCCAGTGTTTCGGTTAGCACCGCCATACCGTTGGCTCGCGCTTCGAGCAAGCGCACCAGGGTTCCGGACTGCACAAGCGGGACATCGCCATAGAGCACCAGAGTGGCGTCATTATCGCTGCCCTCTTCAAGCAGTAAAGGCGCCGCCTGCTGAACCGCATGACCCGTACCGTGCTGCGGAACCTGAAGCACAAAATGCAAATCGTCCTGCCCTGCAAATGCAGTCTGCACCACCTCGGCCCCATGTCCCACAACTACCACCAGGCGGGCCGGATTTAAAAACCGCGCGTTGTCCAGCACGTGCGCCAACATCGGCTTGCCAGCCACGGGGTGCAAAACCTTAGGCAAGCCGGACTGCATCCGCTTGCCCAGGCCTGCCGCCAAAATAACAATATTTAGCATTCGTTTATTCAATAAAAGGCGCGCCACTAAGTGCGCGTTTTCCTGGAAGCGGGCGTCGTGCGTTTGCGTGGCGCCGCTTTAGCGGCGGTCTTGACGGCCGCTTTTGATGAAGTTGATTTTACGGCAGTTTTTGCCGTGCGGGAACCGGACGCCGGCCCTTGCGCTACATTAGTCTGAACGGCCTGGGCCGCTTCCGCCGCGGCGGCCTGCACGGCTTCGGCGCCATGCATGGTTGCCGTGGTCGCTGCGGCCAGGGTGTCGAACTGCTTTTGCAGCATATTCCACCAGCCCGCCGTTGCCGACTGAGCATCGGGTTCTTTGCCTTCAGCCGATGCGGCGGAGCCATCGGCGTCGTGCGCCGCAGGCCTGATCTTGGCTTGCCCCGAGGGTTTGATTCCCAAAGCAACCTCAAGCGGCGATGGTCCGGCATCCGACGTATCGCCTGCGGCTGGCGTCGCAATAAATGATTTAAGGGTGGCGATCGTGGCGCGCTGCACCTCGAGCCCCTGAATGGAACTCGACAGCATCGTCAAGTTCATACGCAGCCAGTTTTCGATTGTGCGTAAATCGGCAATACGCCGTTCAAGGTCTTCGAGCGACATGGGCGTAGCCAGGCTGGATTGAGCCAGCGTTCCGGGGCCTGTCATTCCTTGCCATGCCTGGCGCATCATTTCCATGCTGGCCAACAACGGGTTTTGCGCCAGATCGCCCCCCTGGCCCAAACCCGGCAAAACAAACGGATTATTATTTTGAGTAGTCATGACAGCTCCTTCGGGTAACAATCGTTTGGATGGATCTACTATAGACTAATCTTTCTGCTGAAACACACTAACGCATTCGTTGAAGCAGCGCATCCAGTATCACTAGTTCGGCCTCAAGCGTGAAGTCGCCTGCCTGGATCATCGACCATAATTGCCCGAGCGTCACCGCCTGAATTTCGCTAACTTCGCCGTCCAGGTTTTGCAGCTTTACCGAATCGGCCAAAATACACTCGCTAACCAACACATCCTCGACCTGATACCCCTCGGGCAAGCGCCGATGCATGCGCAAAATAATACGCAACGGCGAGCGCTTTTCGATATCGGCGGGCTGCAGGCCGGCCTCTTCGTTGCTCTCGCGCAACAAGGATGTATCGAGCGTTTCACCAGCACATGCCAGGCCGCCGACCAGGGTATCCCACATGTCCGGATCGGTTGACTTGGTGGACGCGCGGCGCGCAACCCATAACCGGCCATCGGGAGTCCAGGCATTTAAATGGACGGCCCGCGTCAGCAAGCCCAGCGGCCGCAACGCCGCGCGCTCGAGCACGGCAAGGCGCCGGCCTTCCCCGACGACGTCAAGCAACTCGTCGCGCCACCCCCGCAAACAACCGGCATCCGCCAGTTCTCGAGCGATCTGACCCATTACCGTGTTTATTGAAAAGCCTTGTTTGGACGCTGCAGTGATATGAACCGCCTCGGGTTCGACGTGAACGCCAGGCAACGATGCAATGACTCGTGTTGCTTTGGAAGTGATCCAGCCCGACACTCTGCCCGAGACAGTCAGGGGCCGTGAGCCGGCGAGCGGCAATTGTTGAGTACGGGGTACGAGTTGCTGGTAGCGCTGGGTGATGGCCTGAACTAACGCGTGGGTTGGAGTATCATTCATACCATAATTGTAATGTAAGCACGCAGGCCGATGCTTGACTTCCCTTGAGACAACCCTACCAGTTAAGATCGAAAATAACGATCAGTTGACCCACGAGTACCGCATGTTCGCTATAATTCCGCGGGTCTCTAAACAATTAACTTGAGCAGGCCGGTCTGAGACAGAGTCATTATAAGCCTGCCGTCTAATCAATGTGTGTTCCCAAAATGCGTCTTAATCAAATCCATTGATTAAAGTCAAAGCTTGGTGAAAACACGCCGTATTTCGAGGTCAGCATGAAGAAGTTGAGAGGGGTACTGGGCACTGGCGCATTGCTGTTGGCAGGTGTAGCCGGTGCACAGGTTAAGGACATGCCCGGGGGCCCTAGAGTTAATCAGCTCAACCTCCACGAGGGGGTAACAGAGATAGCGCGTGACATTATGTGGCTGCACTGGATGATACTTATCATCTGTGCGGTGATTTTTGTAGGCGTATTTGGGGTAATGCTTTATTCCATCATCGTGCATCGCAAGTCTCGCGGCGCCGTGGCATCCAAATTCCACGAACATGTAGGTATTGAAGTTGCCTGGACGGTCATTCCTTTCATTATCGTCATCGCCATGGCCCTGCCCGCCACGCGCACCGTCGTTGCAATGAAAGACACTTCCAGCGCCGACCTGACTGTGAAAGTCACGGGCTACCAGTGGAAATGGGGTTACGAGTACGTCGACGGCCCGGCAAGCGGCGTCACGTTCCTGTCGAACCTGGCCACAACGCGCGACCAGATCCTTGGCCTGGCTCCTCGTACCAACACATACTTGATGGAAGTCGACAAAGAGCTGGTCGTTCCGGTTAACAAGAAAGTCCGTATCGTACTGACCTCCGCCGACGTCGTGCATGCCTGGATGATTCCCGAGTTCGGCGTCAAACAAGACGCCATTCCCGGTTTCCTGCGCGACACCTGGTTCCGTGCTGAAAAAATCGGCACTTACCGTGGCCAATGCGCCGAGCTTTGCGGTAAAGACCACGCCTTCATGCCTATTGTCGTCAACGTCGTATCCGATGAAGACTACGAAAAATGGGCCGCCGAACAGAAGACGGCAATGGCAAGCGCTGCCGACGATCCTACTAAAGAATTGTCCAAAGAGCAGCTCATGGCGCGCGGCGAGCAAGTTTTTGCCAAGGCCTGTGTAGCTTGCCACCAGGCAAACGGCAAAGGTCTTCCCGGCGCGTTCCCCGCTCTTGACGGCGACGAAAAATATGTACTCGCTCCCATGAAAGACCAGATCCTGACCGTGCTTAATGGTCATCCTGGTACCGCCATGGCGGCATTCCGTGACCAATTGAACGATGTTGAAATTGCCTCCGTCATTACTTATACCCGCAATGCCTGGAGCAATGCAGGCAAAGGTAAAGACCCCGTGGTTCAACCAGCCAATATCACAGCGCTGCGCTAACCTGCTTTTAAGCGCAAAATACAAATTCATAAGTCTTTTTTCCGGGGTAGCCGCAAGACGGCGCCTCGGTTAAGTAGGAAGGAGTCCATCATGAGCAGTGTTACTGCCGATCACGTCCCAGCCAGTCAAGGACACGATGACCACGCCCACGCTATGCCCCACGGCTGGCGGCGTTGGCTATTCGCCACCAACCACAAAGATATCGGGACGATGTACCTCATCTTCTCATTTTTGATGCTGCTTGAAGGAGGCACGCTGGCATTGTTGTTGCGTACCGAACTCTTCGAGCCCGGCCTGCAGTTTTTCCAGCCTGAACTATTCAATCAGTTCACGACCATGCATGGTCTGATCATGATTTTCGGCGCCATCATGCCGGCATTCGTCGGTTTCGCCAACTGGATGATTCCACTGCAAATCGGCGCATCCGACATGGCTTTTGCGCGCATGAACAACTTCAGCTTCTGGCTGCTGCCAGTGGGCGCGTTCCTGTTCACAGCCTCGTTTTTTGTGCCTGGCGGCGCTAACGCAGCCGGCTGGACGATGTACGCACCCTTGTCGCTGCAAATGGGTCCGGGCATGGACTTCGCCATTTTTGCCGTGCACGTTCTGGGCGCCTCATCAATCATGGGTGCGATCAACATCATCGTTACCATCCTGAACATGCGCGCACCTGGCATGACGCTGATGAAAATGCCTTTGTTCTGCTGGACCTGGCTTATTACGGCGTACCTGCTTATTGCAGTTATGCCGGTGTTGGCCGCAGCCGTCACCATGCTTCTTACCGACCGTCACTTTGGCACCGCCTTCTTCAATGCGGCCGGCGGCGGCGACCCGGTTCTGTATCAGCACGTGTTCTGGTTCTTCGGGCATCCCGAGGTTTACATCATGATTCTGCCGGCCTTCGGCATCGTTTCAGCCATTGTCCCGGCCTTTGCGCGTAAACAGTTGTTTGGCTATGCGTCGATGGTGTATGCCACGGCGGCCATCGCTATTCTTTCGTTCCTGGTCTGGGCTCACCACATGTTTGCCACCGGCATGCCTGTTACCGGCCAGCTGTACTTCATGTATGCAACCATGCTGATTTCCATTCCTACCGGGGTGAAAATCTTTAACTGGGTAGCTACCATGTGGCGCGGCTCCCTTACGTTCGAAACACCCATGCTGTGGGCAATCGGCTTTATTTTCGTGTTTACCATTGGCGGCTTTACCGGCCTTATCGTGGCTATCGCACCCATCGATATCGCCGTGCACGACACCTATTACATCATCGCTCACTTCCACTATGTGTTGGTGGCAGGTTCGCTGTTTGCCCTATTTGGCGGCGCCTATTACTGGCTGCCCAAGTGGTGCGGACGCATGTACGACGAAAAGCTGGGTAAATTGCATTTCTGGTCTTCCATGATCTCGTTCAACATCACGTTCTTCCCCATGCACTTCCTGGGGCTGGCCGGGATGCCGCGCCGTTATGCCGACTACGCAGCACAGTTCACCGACTTCAACCAAATCGCTACTATCGGTGCTTTCTGGTTCGGTTTGTCGCAACTGATTTTCATGTACGTCGTGCTTAAGGCTTACTCGGGACGTGGCGAACCGGCTCCGGCCAAGCCATGGGAAGGCGCTGAAGGACTGGAATGGACTGTGCCGTCGCCTGCTCCGTTCCACACTTTTGTTACGCCCCCCGTCGTCAAGTAAGGCAAAATCATGACACCCGACCAACGCCGCCGCAACCGCCGAACCGGGCTCATCCTGGCCGTGATCGTTATCGCGATCATTGCCTGGAGCTTCGTGCGTGGCGGGTTCATGACCAGCTAAGAAGGCAGATATGACCGATGACATTCGCGATCTTTCGCGACGCAAACTTAATTTTTTCCAGACGCTCAAAGCAGTGGCGTGGGGTTTTTTCGGGGTCCGCAAAGGTAAAGGCTACTCCGAAGACATTGAAAGACTGAACCCTGTCCACCTTATTATTGCGGGCCTCATCGCCACAATAGTATTTGTCGTAGGACTTGTTATGATTGCCAAGTGGTTTATAGCGAACGCGGTCTAGTACGCCCGCTCACTCTAATAAATTCTTAATAAATTCGTATCAGGAGAACACCATGAGTGCAAGTCACTCGGCTCACGGGAAAGAGGCACCTTACTACTACGTGCCAGCTGACTCGGTCCATCCGGTCCGTGCCAGTATTGCTTTATTTCTAATGTTGTTTGGCGCAGCCCTCTGGATTAACAGCTACGAAGCCGGACACTGGATTTTTCTGGCTGGCGTGCTGGGTCTGTTTGTCGTGCTATACGGCTGGTTTGGCGATGCCATTCGCGAATCCGAAGGCGGCCTTAATAGCCAGCGGGTTGACCACTCCTATCGTTGGAGCATGGCCTGGTTTATTTTTTCCGAGGTCATGTTTTTTGCGGCGTTTTTCGGTTCGCTCTGGTATACCCGCGAAGTCACCACGCCCTGGCTTAGCAACCTGGATCACCAAACCCTGTTGTGGCCCAGCTTTACCGGCGCATGGCCCAACTTTGGCCCGGCTGGCACAGTAACCCCTTTTGAAACGGTAGGCCCTTTCTGGTTGCCCACCATCAACACGGCATTGCTGCTGTCGTCGGGCGTAACGCTTACGATTGCTCACCACGCATTGCGCGCCAGCCATCGGGGCAAAACCATTTTCTGGCTGGCCCTGACGGTTATTCTTGGCTTTACTTTCGTGGCCTGCCAGGCCTACGAATACCATCACGCCTATACCGAACTGAACCTGCGTTTTGATTCGGGTGCTTACGGTTCGCTGTTTTATATGCTTACCGGGTTCCACGGCTTTCACGTTATTCTGGGCGCCTCGATGTTAACGGTTATTTTATTCCGTTTAATCAAAGGCCACTTCACCGCCGACCATCACTTCGGTTTTGAAGGCGCCGCCTGGTACTGGCACTTTGTAGACGTCGTGTGGCTGGGCCTTTACATGTTTGTATATTGGTTCTAAATTGCAAGCGCGAATGTGGACCGTTTACCTGGCCCACTTCCGTTTCCAGACCAATTGTGAACACGAAGGCGAAGCGCAGATAAGTACCTTTGTACGGCGGCTGCGCCGACACCGTTCACGGTTGATTTAGAGTTCATTCCATTTCTAAATCAATTGTGAACACGAAAGCGAGGCGCAGACAGTACCTTTGTACGGCAAGCAAAGCCGACACCGTTCGCGGTTGATTTAGAAATGGAATAAGTTGCGCCAATAAAAAAGAAAGGCTGGCAACGCCAGCCTTTCTTGCAACAAACCAAAGCATCGGTTCGCTGTATGATTCCATTTCCAGATCAAGCGAGAACGCGAAGCGCAGGCATTACTTTTTTGCCGCTGCTGTGCAAAGTGCACGTTTGATATAGAAATGAAATTAGCGTTGAATAATGCCAGTGCTCTCGATCCAGCCCATATGATGGGCAAAGAGCACAAACAGAAACAACGCAATCGATAAACCCACCCGCACAGTTAGGGCATTAACCGTACGGTTTGTGCCACCCTTGTCACGCATTAGGTACACAAGGGCCGAGGCTAAGCTGCCCAGGATACCCAGAAAAGCCAGGATAACGACGATACGCATTTCGGTCTCCGGTGAAACTGGAATTATTGCAGACATGGCACGTTCAAACACCACTTTCTACACATTTTCCGCATTAATTTTATTAAGTGCGATGGCTGCTGTGTTTGTTTCATTGGGAAACTGGCAGCTTGACCGCGCTGCACAGCGCGAAGCCATTAGCCAGGCAATACAAGCGGGCCGCCAAAGCCAGCCGCTGCATCTGACGGCCAGCACTCCAGACACCGAGCTGGTTCAGTGGCGCAGTGCCAGCGCAAGCGGTGTGTGGCTCCATGAGCTTACTGTACTCCTCGAGAATCGCAATTTCAAAACACAGCCCGGTTATTGGGTTGCCACGCCCCTGCTTATAGAGCCGGCCTCGCGCACTGCGCTGCTGGTATTGCGCGGCTGGCTGCCTCGCCCAGCGGGCATCGGCACACAACTGCCAGCCATTCCCCAGCCGACAAGGCCTCAAACAATTAGCGGCCAGCTAGTCAGCCATGTTCCCAGGCTTTTCGAGCTGTGGTCCTTCGGCGCCGACAACGGCACAACATTACCTGCCCGGTTGCCAAGCCCCGACAAACCCGTACCGACAGTACAAAATCTGGACCTCGAAGACTATACCCGCGCAACTGGCTTAAAATTACTGCCGATAGTTTTAGAGCAAACTTCAACCGGCACTGACATTTCAGGCATTGCCATCAACGGCGACGCCGCCCTGAAGCGTGAATGGCCTTTGCCGCCGCTGGATGCCAGCAAAAACCGGGGCTATGCGCTCCAATGGTTTGGCTTTGCCGCCATAGCAGCCGGCGCATGGCTTGTCGTTGCCTGGCGCGCGCTGCGCCGACGTAAAAAGCGCTCTGACACCAACGGTACACCGTCCGAGTAATTAACATTTAATCGACCCCTAAGGAATTATCGTGGTGAGCACACCC
>DATCVA010000347.1:0-3565 GCA_036567205.1 Eoetvoesiella sp.
GCAGTATGGCCGGCAGCATGGTCCAGGCGTTTGCGATCGTCATCATGGAAGGGTTGCTGCCATTCGATGCTGGTGACTACTGGCTGCGAGTCGACTTGATTGCAAAACCTGTTATGCCTGCTCTTTCAGGATTTTCGCCGCGGCAATTGCAAAGTACGTCAAAATCCCATCGCCCCCGGCGCGTTTAAACGACACCAGGGACTCCATCATTACCTTGTCGTGGTCGAGCCAGCCGTTTGCGGCTGCCGCCTTGATCATCGCGTACTCGCCGCTGACCTGGTAGGCATACGTCGGCATTCCAAACGCGCTTTTTACATCGCGCAAAATATCCAGATACGGCATGCCAGGCTTCACCATCACCATGTCTGCCCCTTCGCGGATATCGGCTGCTACTTCCCGCAATGCTTCATTGCGATTGGCCGGATCCATCTGGTAGGTGAATTTATTGGACTTGCCCAGATTGGTGGCCGAACCGACGGCATCGCGGAAAGGGCCGTAGAAGGCACTGGCGTACTTGGCTGAATAGGCCATGATGCGTGTATAAATGAATTTTTTAGCTTCGAGCGCCTGACGGATTGTGCCGATACGGCCGTCCATCATATCGCTGGGAGCCACAATGTCGACCCCCGCATGGGCTTGAATCAGGGCCTGGCGAGTAAGGATTTCCACTGTGGGTTCATTCAGTACATAGCCTTCGGAGTCGATAATCCCGTCTTGCCCGTGGCTGGTGTATGGGTCCAGCGCAACGTCGGTCAATACACCAAGTTCGGGGAAGTTTTTCTTAAGCTCGGCGACCACGCGGGGAATCAGGCCGTCGGGGTTGGCCGCTTCGATGCCGTCGGGGGTTTTCAGGCTGGCATCAATTACGGGGAACAAAGCAATGACCGGAATGCCCAGTGAAACGCACTCTTCGGCGACCTTCATTAAGGTGTCGGGCGAATAGCGTACGACACCAGGCATAGAAGGTATGGGTTCTAGTATTCCTTGCCCTTCGATGACGAACACGGGGTAGATTAAATCGCTGGTGGTCAGGACGTTTTCACGCACCAGGCGGCGTGAGAAATCGTCGCGGCGGTTGCGCCGTGGACGCGAGGCAGGGAAATCGGCATTAACAATAAATGATGTCATGGGACTACCTTTGGAGAAATCCAGTTTTCAATGTGATGGGCTGCTTCTTCAAGCCCGATTCGGTGCGTGGCCGAAAACGGTACGGTATTCAAGGCGCCTATTTCGGCCAATTCTTTTTTAACTGCAAAAACGGCTTTCATACGCTGACCATACGGAAACTTGTCCGCCTTGGTAAGCAAAGCGAGAACCGGTTTTTGAGTGGGGGCGATCCAGTGGGCCAGGCGCCGGTCAAGCTCTGTTACCCCACGGCGAATGTCAATAAGCAGGACAATTCCAGCCAGTGATTCGCGTTCGCGTAGGTATCCGCCCAATACATCCGCCCATTCTTCGCGCGCTTCGCGGGCGACCGAGGCATAGCCGTAACCGGGCAAGTCCACCAAAAAACCCAGCGAGGCGTCAGGATCGAGCGGATCGGGAATACCGAACAGATTGATCAGGCGCGTTCGCCCCGGCGTTTTGCTTGAAAAGGCCAGGCGGCGCTGGTTGGTAAGAACGTTAATCGCCGATGATTTGCCCGAATTGGACCGTCCCACAAAGCAGACCTCGGCAGTTGTGGGAGGTGGCAACTGGTCGAGACGGGCTGCCGAAACGGTAAAAGAGGCGCGATGCAAAATAGACAATGGGGTACCTGACTCGGTTTAATTTAAACGCTATTGTATAATTGTGGGTTTGAAACTGTTGCAGTCATTTTCAACGGCCTGAATAAACGTAACGTTTTGGTAAGTGGTGTTTTAAAACCTGGTTTAAAACTCGGTTTAAAAACCCAAAGAAACCGCTTGAAAATGGTGCGTAAAATCCGTGTCGAAATGACATAATCTTAGTGGTGTTGTAACTTTTTTACAGCGTCCGGATCGAATAGCGATCGTCGAGGTCTTCATGAAGCGTGTGCTTTCCAGTATGTTGGTTGCTAGTGGCTTGCTGCTAGGCTCTTCCGTAGTTTCTATCGGCTATGCAGCTGATGCAGGTGTTTCCAAACCCGACGCGGCCAAGGGCGAGCAGCTCTATGTTAACGGCGATGCGGGGCGGGGTGTGCTTGCCTGTGTTACCTGTCATGGCGCCGCAGGCAACAGCACCATACCTGCCAACCCCAATTTGGCCGCTCAGCCTCACGAGTACCTGGTCAAACAGCTTACCGACTTCAAAGTCAAGGAAGGCGCTCAGTTGGCTCCGCGCCATGGCGTCAATGGCGCACCGTCGGTCATGACCAGTATGGCCGCGGCGCTAACGCCCGACGATATGAAAAATATCGCCTATTACTTGGCATTGCAGCCGCTTGATCTTAAAGTAGCAGCTACGGCTACTAAAGAAGCAACGATGGAACGCGGCCAAAAAATCTGGCGTGGCGGCTTGCCCGACCGTAATGTACCTGCCTGTGCGGCTTGCCACTCGGCCAATGGCGCAGGGTTGCCCGCTGAATTTCCACGCCTGGCGGGACAACACCCCGCCTATATCGAAGAGCAGCTTAAGTTATTCCGTAGCGGCGATCGCGCGAACAGCCCCATGATGCACGATATCGCCGACCGGATGTCCGACTCTGATATCGCGGCGGTGGCCGACTACGCGGCAGGTTTGCGTTAATATGATTCCGTTTCCAGATCAAGTGTAAATGCGAAGTCGAAGCGCAGATAGTACTGGTGTTAGGCCAGCGAAGCCGATGAAGTGCATGTTTGACCTAAAAATGGAATAAGGCCGGTTGCGCGGAACCATTTCCGCTTAACTTAGTCCGACAGGGGGGAGCTATCGCCGGCGTCCCCCCTTTTTTTGTGAATCAATCAAGTGAATCGACCCTCTTCCTCGCGACATTGGGGTGCTGACATTTTCGAACTGCTCGGCTCCATGCGTTTTGCCGTCAGTTTACTGATGTTTATTTGCATAGCCAGCCTTATCGGGACAGTGCTTGCTCAAAATCAGCCCGCCAGCACGTATATCGATCAGTTCGGGCCATTCTGGTTTGCCGTATTCGACAAGTTTTCGATTTGGCATATTTATAACAACTGGTGGTTCTTGTTGATTATGGCTTTTTTAGTCATTTCGACCGGGATCTGCCTGTTGCGCAATACGCCCAAAATGATGCGTGATGCCCGGTCGTTTCGCGAATATGTACGCGGCAGCAGCTTGCGATCATTTCATCACCGTGTCGAATGCACGTCTGCGCTGAAGCCAGACGAAAGTTTGCAGCGTATTCAGCAATGGTTAAGCGCCCATGGCTATAAATTTAAACTGCGTCAGGACGACAGCGGAACCATCGTAGCGGCAAAAAAAGGTAGTGCCAACCGGTTTGGCTATGTTTTTGCGCACGCCGCCATTGTCATCATTTGTATTGGCGGCCTGCTAGACAGTGAGTTGCCGGTGCGCTTGCAAGTATGGCTTGGTTCCAAGCAGCCAATTACCGAAAACATGCTGATTTCCGAGGTGCCTGCTTCCGGCCGCTTGTCGG
>DATCVA010000348.1:0-4666 GCA_036567205.1 Eoetvoesiella sp.
GGAGTCGGTGCGCATCGAACGTGTTGTACGTACGCGTGCGTTTATCCATATTGAATGTAAAGCCGACTTCGCGGCCTCGCGCCGTAATGGCCTGGTCATTGCTCCGCACTTGTTCCGGCGTCATTCCATACTTGCGTGAAAGCCGCTGCACCGTGTCCTGCCCCTCGGGGGGCATATCCGGATTCAGTTCAAAGGGCTGGAAATGGATCTCGGCCTGAAGCTCGCCATCGAGCCTGGCCAAGGCAAGCTCCAGCGAGCTGAGGCCCACGGCGCACCACGGACAAGAAACATCAGAGACAAAATCGATCTTGATTCGAGCAACCATGTTCAACTCCTGCAAGGGGAATAAGTCCAGTTTAATTTCTCGTGGCAACTTTGCTTTGAATACCCATTTCGCTGTTTTAGGTACAGCTCATACCAGGCATCTTTTTACGCCGCTGAAAAGGGAGGAATCAAAGTGACCGTATGTACCTCGCCATACGATTGCGCATTGCCTTATCCGGCAAATCACCAAAAGCAGCACCCATGTTGTCCACCACATTCTTAGGACGGCTCGTAGCGGGCGTCGCGCAAGTAACAGCCGGATGAGAGATTACAAATTTCAGAAAAAACTGCCCCCAGGAGCGGATGTTGAGGGCGTTGACAATATTTTTCGTAAGCGAGTTAGCGACGTACGAGACAGCCGCTGAAACTCAATATCACATGCCTAGCGTAATACAGCGATGTCGACAACCAACATGCTCCGAGGGACTGGGCATGGCCCTTGCTGGCTCCTGATACCGTCTCAGCGATTCACGCTGACCTGCGGCAGCCAGCTTGCCAAGTCAAGTCTGCCTGTACAAACGTACAATACAACGGAGATCAATATGATGACAGATAAAGAACTGGAACGTGCCCAGCAGGACAAGGAATTCCAAGAAGAAGGCAGTCTCGTGAAAACCGAATTGACACGACCTGTCTTGGGACCTAGCGATTCGAGCGACTCTGGCAGTGACAGGCCTGCCTATATGCCAGATACGGACAGCGACCGGAACAATACAGGCGAACGCCCACAGGTGGAAAATACAGGCGATGAACCATTGCAGGATGACATCGAGCCGGACAAGATCGTGCCAAGCGATGAAGCGGGACTCGCTCACACACCTGCGGATCCGGTTCGGAACGGCGGAAAAACCGATTAGAACGTTGCCGTGGATCGCCACATGCATGAGCTGATATTGGGCCAGCTTTCACTATGGCTGCCATATACTCCATTGACTTCTTGACTAGACAATTCCGTTTTCGCGCAAAATTTGGATCTCGCTATCGTGATATCCGATGCTACTGAGCATTTCGTCAGTATTGGCGCCTACACGGGGCGGTGGTGTTTCAACTCTCGGCCCACCCGTTTTGAACTTGTAAGCGGCCAACGGCACTTTGATCCCCTTATTCAGCCCACACTCGCTGGCCGTGAACTCTTTGAAGAATCCTCGAATAGCCACTTGTGAATCCCTAACGATTTCGGCCACATTGGCAACGCGGCCAGCTAGTACGCCCGCCTCGTTCAGGATCACACGCCTGATACTTTCGTCTTTTCGATAAAGGCGCCGCGCTATGCGACCCATCGGAAGGTACTAGCTGGCGCCGGGGAAACGATCGAGCGCTTCCTGACTGGCGGCTTGGCGGAGCTGAAACACAAACTCGGTCCGATCAATTGGCAGTTCATGCCAAGTAAAGTGTTCGATGTCGCCGACTTCAAAGCCTTCCTCAAATTGCTCCCACAGGACATCAATGGCCTGGCCCTGCAGCACGCGGTCGAAGTCCGCCATGATAGCTTTCGAACGCCTGAATTCATCGCCCTAGCCCGGCAGTATGGGGTCGCTGTGGTGATAAGTGCTGATTCAGAGTATCCGTTTATCGCAGACACCACTGCCCCGTTCGTCTACGTCCGGCTAACGGGCACACGGCAGAGTGAACCACTCGGTTATCCCGCGGCCACTTTAGATCTTTGGGCTCAGCGAGCAAAGAGCTGGGCCAAAGGGGCCACGCCGTATGACCTAACCCGCATTGCGCCAGCCTCACCAGACACTAGCAAGCGCGATGTCTATATTTATGTGATCGGCGGGAACAAGGTTTCCAACCCCCATGCAGCAATGTCGCTAATCACGCGTATCGCTTGAACGATCGGGATGAATATTATCAGCACCTGAAGGCTATTTCTGTTCAAACTTAGCGGAGCATCGCTTGTGTCGGGCACTGGCTATTGCAAGGCCGAGGCTATATCTGTCACTATTTCGCTATTCACAATGCGCCTCACGCGCACCGCGTCGCCAAAGCGCGAACCGCTTAATCCTTGTGAATTCAGCAGCACAATGGCCAAGTTACGCCCACCTAGCCGAACCAGCATGACCAGGCAGTTGCCGGCATCACGGGTGGTACCCGTTTTCGAGATTAGAATCTTCCAGTTTGGCCGACCCACCAGCATATTGGTGTTACGAAAGGTCTGTCCAGCGACCTTGTGCTTGGCATCAGTGGAGAACTGCCGTATCAAGGGCCGCTGAGAGGCCGCATGTATCAGCTTGACCAGATCCTTGGCCGAAGAAATATTTTCATTAGATAAACCGGTAGGCTCGACGAATTTGGAATCCATCATGCCCAAGGCCCGTGCCTTGGCGTTCATGGCCTGGACGAAAGCCGTCATGCCACCAGGGTAGGTACGCCCCAAGGCCTGCGCCGCGCTATTTTCGGAAGCTGCCAGCGCAAGATGCAGCAGGTTGGATCGGCTCAGGCTGCTTCCTTCTGGCAGGCGTGACGGCAGTTCACTGGCTGATTTGCGATCCTCGGCGCCAATAGTGATCATTTCATCCATGGGCAAATCGGAATCGACCACCACCAGCG
Organism: Eoetvoesiella sp.; assembly: GCA_036567205.1. Lineage (GTDB taxonomy): Bacteria > Pseudomonadota > Gammaproteobacteria > Burkholderiales > Burkholderiaceae_B > DATCVA01. The sequence continues at coordinate 2,878 of DATCVA010000348.1, forward strand.
CCATCATGAGCTTGGTGATGGAAGCAATCGGCCGCACGACATTTTCTTCGCGGGCAAACAGAACCTCGGACGTATCCACATCCGCCACAATCACCGTGCTGGATTTGAGTTTCTTGATCTCCGCCGCCGGATTGCTCGTGACTAACGCTGCTTTAGCGGCAGCATCCGGATCCAGTGGATCAGGCAGCGCCCCCCAGCGTTGGACGGCAATGCGCTTCCCATAGCCGTGTCTGCAAATCGGTAAGGATGGCTGGGAGTTGCATGGGTGGAAATTGGGTACCTGAGCCGGAGCTTTAGTCGGCCAGCCTGCAACCACGGCAAAAACCACTGGTACGGAAAGTGTCGCCAGTCGTGCAGCCCACTGGCTGCATTTCAGCGTCAATGACAATACATCGGACACCGTGTTCAGGGTTGATCTCCTTGGCGTGCATCACGCTCATCTCGAAAACGATCTGCTTACCCATGTCGACAGATCACAGATCAAAAACACCGTACTTGAAACCTGCTCACACCTTTTTATGTTGCCTGACGTTACCAGAATTTTAAACAGATTTCACGCTTTCCTATGAATTAGTTTGTTGGAAGTCGCGTCTGGATGGAATGTCGGTGATGACATGGTGTTTTCTAGATTCAGCGCTCGTGAACCGTGTTTGGAACGGGCCATCGGCGTTATCTACCGAGCAGGAATGGGACTTGCTGGCGTCGGATTTCATCTATCCAGGGAGCTTCATCATGCCAGCGAAATCCAAATCCCAGCAACAGGCGGCCGGCATCGCCTTGGCGGCCAAAGAGGGCAAAAAAAAGGTCAGCGACCTAAAGGGACCGTCCAAGTCAATGTACAAATCCATGAGCGAGAAAGAATTACACGATTTGGCTGCTACGAAAACCAAACATAAGCCCGATCACAAATCCGACAAGAAATAGGAGCGCGTATGCAGGCCGGGCCGGAGTATGCGGGAGTATGCGGGAGCCTGCCGATAGCGATCTATCATGGCCGAACTAATTGTGCAGCGCAGCGGAACAGGACGGAACGGCCCACATTCAAGCCTGTGCGAGGAGTCGCCATGGATGCACTGCCGTTGAATTTTTCCGTAAACGGTCAATCGCGCACATTGTCAGTGGACGCCAGCGCGACATTGTTGGATGTATTACGTGAGCAACTGATGCTTTCGGGCACCAAGAAAGGCTGCGATCATGGCCAATGCGGCGCCTGTACCGTGCTGGTAAATGGACGCCGAATCAACTCATGCCTGACGCTTGCCGTCATGCATCAAGGGCGTTCCATTACAACCATCGAAGGCTTGGCCGACGGCGATGTCTTACATGATTTGCAGCAAGCCTTCATCGAATATGATGCCTTTCAATGCGGCTACTGTACGCCCGGACAGATTTGCTCGGCCGTCGGGTTCATCCATGAGGACCACGCAAACGTCGAAAGAAGCCGCGATACCGGGTCCGACGATAAGCTGCGCGAGGTGATTCGCGAGTTCATGAGCGGTAATCTATGCCGTTGCGGCGCGTACACCAACATCGTGGATGCCATCATGCACGTGCTGCGGCATGAACGGGAGCGTGTATGAACCCGTTTTCGTACACGCGCGCCCGCGACGTTGCGCAAGCCACGTGCGAAGGCGCCGCGGAAGATGTGAAATTCATCGCCGGCGGTACGAATCTGCTGGACCTTATGAAAGAGAATATCGAACGACCCGGCCGGCTGATCGATATCAACGGCCTGCCCCTGGATAACATCGAAGAAACTCCCGAAGGCGGCTTGCGCATAGGAGCACTT
>DATCVA010000349.1:0-5406 GCA_036567205.1 Eoetvoesiella sp.
CGATAGGCGTGTCAGCCTGAACGCGAGCGTTGGTGTTTACAGCGCCTGCGGCTGGCGCCGCGGCAGGAATAGAGGATTCTTCCCAGTTCAACATAATTAATTCTCTTTACGTTATTGGCAGGCTTCGCATTCTTCAAAACCCTCGTCGCCGGGGCGCATGGTGCATGCGGCGCCGAGTACTTCGGCTTCAGGCAACGCCGCGTGTGCCGCGGCCGCTGCTGCGCGCGTCGCGGATGCGCCATTGGCTACCGCATTAAGCTCGCCGCCACGGCCTGTTGATTTCTCGGCGCTGGTGGCGCCGTTGGAGCGCAGGTAATAGGTGGTTTTAAGGCCGCGAAGCCATGCAAGTTTATACGTGTCGTCCAGTTTTTTGCCCGATACGCCTGTCATGAAGATATTCAGCGACTGGGACTGATCGATCCACTTGGAGCGACGCGACGCACATTCTACAACCCAGCTTGGATCGACCTCGAAAGCAGTGGCATAGAGCTCGCGCAAGTCGGCGGGAATACGGTCGATGCGTGCCAGGCTGCCATCAAAATATTTCAGGTCGGCAACCATGACTTCGTCCCACAAGTTGCGCTCTTTAAGGTCGCGCACCAGGTAGTCGTTGACCACGGTAAATTCGCCGGACAGGTTGGACTTGACGTACAGGTTGCGGTAGTTTGGTTCGATGCAGGGCGAGACGCCGATAATGTTGGAGATTGTGGCCGTCGGAGCAATGGCGACGCAGTTGGAGTTGCGCATGCCGTGCTGTTTGATATGAGCGCGCAGAGCATCCCAGTCCAGCGTTGCGCTGTCGTCGACTTCGACATAGCCGCCGCGCTCTTCACGCAACATGGCCAGCGTGTCCTGGGGCAGAATGCCGCGATCCCAGAGTGAGCCTTTGAAGGTTGCGTAGTGGCCGCGTTCGGCGGCCAATTTGCTTGAGGCCCAGTATGCGTAATAACACACGGCTTCCATGGAGCGGTCGGAGAACTCGATAGCGTTGTTCGAGGCGAACGGAACGCGCATCATGTGCAGACAGTCCTGGAAACCCATGACGCCCATACCCACCGGGCGATGGCGCACGTTGGAGTTGCGCGCTTTGGCGACGGCGTAATAGTTGATGTCGATAACGTTATCGAGCATGCGCATGGCAATACTGATGGTGCGCTGGAGCTTGTCGTGGTCAAGCACGTACTGGCCGGCGGCGTCTTGCTTCAGATGGGCGGCCAGGTTCACCGAACCCAAATTGCAGACTGCGATTTCAGATTCGTTGGTGTTGAGCGTGATTTCGGTACAAAGGTTGGAGCTGTGCACAACGCCAACATGCTGCTGCGGCGAGCGGATGTTGCATGGGTCTTTGAATGTGATCCAGGGGTGGCCGGTTTCAAACAGCATCGACAGCATCTTGCGCCATAGCGAAGTGGCTGGAATTTTCTTGAACAGCGGCAAATCGCCGCGGGCGGCCTTTTCTTCGTAACCAATATAAGCTTCTTCGAAGGCGCGGCCGTATTTGTCATGCAGATCCGGAGTATCGGATGGCGAAAATAAAGTCCACTCGCCGTTTTCCATGACGCGTTTCATGAACAGGTCGGGAATCCAGTTGGCCGTATTCATGTCGTGTGTACGGCGGCGCTCGTCGCCGGTGTTTTTGCGCAACTCGAGGAATTCTTCGATATCGAGGTGCCAGCTTTCCAGGTAGGCGCACACCGCACCCTTGCGCTTGCCGCCTTGATTGACCGCAACGGCAGTGTCGTTCACTACTTTAAGGAAGGGTACGACACCCTGGCTTTCACCATTGGTGCCTTTGATGTGGCTGCGCAGGGCGCGTACAGGAGTCCAGTCATTTCCCAGGCCGCCGGCGTACTTGGCCAGCAAGGCGTTTTCCTTGATGGCGTCGTAGATGCCCACGAGGTCGTCGGAAACGGTTGTGAGGTAGCACGATGACAACTGCGAGTGAATCGTGCCCGAATTGAAAAGCGTGGGCGTCGAGCTCATGAAATCAAACGACGACAGAATTTCGTAGAATTCGATTGCGCGGGTTTCGCGATCGATTTCGTTTAACGCCAGACCCATTGCGACACGCATGAAAAACACTTGGGGAAGTTCGATGCGGCGGCCGCGTACGTGTAAAAAGTAGCGGTCATACAGGGTTTGCAGACCCAGGTAATTAAACTGCTGGTCGCGCTCGGCCTTTAAGGCATCGGCAAGGCGGGGCAGGTCGAACTGGGCCAGCTTGTTGTCGAGCAGGCCGTTTTCGATACCGGTTTTAATGAATTTCGGAAAGTACTCGGCGTAGCCGGTATCCATGGATGATTGCGAGACTTCTTCGCCCAGGACTTCTTTGCGGATCGTGTGCAATAAAAGGCGAGCGGTAACCTGGCTGTATGACGGGTCTTTTTCGACTAGCGCGCGAGCGGAAAGGATGGCCGATTTAAATACTTCGTCAACTGGAATGCCGTCATATAGATTCTTTACCGTTTCGGCAAGAATAGCGTCGCTATCAATGACGTGGGGTAAATTAAGCCCGGCTTCTTCGATGGTGGCGCGCAGTCTGGATAGGTCGAGGGGGCGCTGGACACCGTTGTCGGTTACGTTTAAGGTGCTCTTTTCGGCAGGCGCCTGGGTTTCGACGGTGCGGGCACGTTCTTGCGAACGTTTTTCACGATAAAGCACGTAAGCGCGCGCAACATCGTGCTCGCCCGAACGCATCAGGGCCAGTTCGACTTGATCCTGGATTTCTTCGATGTGGAAAGCGCCGCCGCTGGGCCGGTTGCGCACCAGGGCGTTAACTACCTGGGCCGTCAGGTTTTCGACCAGCTCGCGGACCCGGGCCGATGCGGCGCCCTGGCCGCCATTCACAGCCAAAAAGGCTTTGGTCATGGCGATGGCAATTTTATTGGGTTCAAACCCGGCCATGGCCCCGTTGCGCCGCATGATCTGGAAATTTTGCCAGGAACCGCCGGGCGCGGCGGATATTGATGTGTTGGATACCGGAGGGGCGATTTCGGGCCGTGACTCAGTGGCTGGTATGGTCTGCATGAATGCTCCTGGATGTGAATGGCACGCTTATTTAGCATGCAAATACGTATATTTAGTGACGATGGTGTGTAAAACGGCGTTTGTTTCGTGACTTTTTTCGAAAACCCGCTCTTTAGGCTTAAACCACAACATATTGTGGTGGCTTTGTTCTTGAGCACTAATTGTAGTGATTGCCGCAGGATGAATCAAGCGCAAAAGCAGTTTATTTTTTTATTTTTTATGCTATTGGCAAAGTAAGCCCGTTTCTTTGCGGCTTTGCTGGAAATCAATATTGGTCAACGTCCCGGAGGGGTGGTTTTTATGTATAAGGCAGGTATTCGTAAAAGTACATTTGTTGGTGGTTTGGCAGTTACGGTTTTCATTGCGGGCTGCGTATCTGCGCCTGCGCCGGCTCCGTCAGTGCCGGTTGCCGGGCAATGCCGCGCCGCGCCGGCTAATGATCCCCTTGTTGGCACATGGCTGGCGGTACGCAAGCATAAGGGGGTAGCCGGAGAGCTGCATGTTTTGTTTGCCTTGCAGGCTGATGGCACCATGGCCTATAACGAACAGCTAAAGCGTGGCAAAACGCCGCCTCGCGAACTTAACGAAACGGGCTGCTGGCATCACGACAAAAGCACGCTGACTCTGCAAACGACCAAGTCGAACGGGGCCCCGATCGAGCTGGACGATCCCATTTACAGCAATAAATTCACAATACGTTCGCAAGACGGAAAGACGCTGTCTTTACTGGGCTCTGACGGCCAGTTCAAAGCACGGCGCATGCCTGACGGCTACCGTCTGCCGTATTAGTGTCCTGCCTGGTTAATTCGTTTGGTCAATTTTGGCGCCCGAAGCCCCCATACGGCGTTGCCGCTCCTCGCCATAGTCATGCTATGACTCGTCGCGGCGCCTTGTCTGGGAACTCCGGCCATCCGAACTTGACTCTATCAACTAACCAGGCAGGGCACTGCTACAGAATGGACAAACGCTTCAAGACGGTCTCACGTCCCAGCAGCGCTAAAACCGCATCCAGGGCGGGCGTTTGTTTTTGGCCTGTTACAGCGATCCGTAGCGGGATACCCAGTTTGGGCATTTTTATACTGTAGTCGTTCAGCACCGCCTTGATGACGCCGGCCAGAGCTTCGGCCGTCCATTCGGGCAGGGCCTGTGCGCGTTGGGCAAAGTCCTTCAGAACTACTTTGGCCTCGTCGTGCAAGTGCTCGGCCGACAGTTCGGCGCTGGCTGGGGTGTAAGGGCCGCAAAACAGCATGGCGCCCTCGGCCAGTTGGTTCAGGGTTTCTGCGCGGTCTTTAAGCAGGCCCATAATCGCGTCAAGGTCGGCTGCTTGCGGGTTGCCTCCCAGGCTCTGGATGCGAGAGGCGACGCGGGCAGCCAGATCTTGGTTGCTGCTGTGCTTGATGTAATGAGCATTGACCCAGTTTAGTTTTTTGGGGTCCCATTGAGCGGGCGATTTATTCAGATTGCGTGTATCGAACCAGTCCACCAACTGTGCACGGCTAAAAATTTCATCATTGCCGTGGCTCCAGCCCAGACGTGCCAGATAGTTGATCATGGCTTCGGGCAGATAGCCTTCCTTGTCGTACTCCATGACATTGACGGCGCCATGACGTTTGGACAGTTTTTCGCCATCCGGACCAAGAATCATGGGTACGTGTCCGTATTCGGGCAACGACGCACCCAGCGCGCGCAAAATATTGATTTGCCGCGGGGTGTTGTTGACATGATCGTCTCCGCGCAGTACATGCGTGATTTGCATGTCCCAGTCATCGACTACCACACAGAAATTGTAGGTGGGCGTGCCATCGGGACGGGCGATGATCAGGTCGTCAAGTTCGGTGTTATCGAAACTGATGGGGCCTTTGATCAAATCGTTCCAGCCCGTAACGCCTTCCGTGGGGTTCTTGAAGCGTACAACCGGTTTACGTCCTTCGGGAATGGTCGGCAACTGTTTGCCGGGTTCGGGTCGCCATGTGCCATCGTAGCGCGGCTTCAGTCCAAGCGCGCGTGCTTTTTCGCGCATGGCCTCGACTTCTTCGGGGCTGCTGTAGCAGTAATAAGCCGTGCCCTCGGCCAACATTTTATTGATGACCTCGCGATAGCGGTCCATGCGCTGCATTTGGTAAAACGGCCCCTCGTCCGGCTGCATGTCGAGCCAGGCCATGCTGTCTAAAATAGCCTGAACCGCTTCCGGGGTTGAACGCTCCAGATCGGTGTCTTCGACGCGAAGCACGAACACACCTTTGTGGTGGCGGGCGAACGCCCATGAAAACAGGGCGGTGCGAGCGCCACCCAAATGCAGGTAGCCCGTAGGAGAGGGGGCGAACCGTGTACGAACAACAGAAGAGGTAGACGAGGTCATAGATAATGTTTAGGCTGTGC
>DATCVA010000350.1:0-5231 GCA_036567205.1 Eoetvoesiella sp.
GTGAAACCACGGCAGCCACGATCACGATAGGCGGCAAAGCACAAGAAGTCAAAATTGACAGCAGCGGCAAGCTGAGCGATGCTGCCACTGGTAACGCCTTGTATCTCAATGCGGACGACCTTAGCCAAACCAACGGCGGCGGTGCAAGTCAAGCTACTATCACTGGAGTTGCGGGCTATTTGGCTGATGCAGTTACAAACAGCACAGCCGGCGATTCGATCAAGGCAGGCAGCACCACTTATACCGTTGGCGCAACAGCCGACACTTTTAACGTTACGGGCGACACTGTTACTAAAGCAGCGCTGCAAAAGACCATCACCGATACAAAGGCGGCTGGCGCAAACGCAACGATATACACGATCGACCTTGACGGGGACACTGCAACCACAAAAGACAAGTTCGTGGTTAGTAACGCAACAGCGAGCACGAAAATCCAAAAAGATGGAGCTGACGCGTTTGTATCTGGTTTCGATAACAAAACATTCACCGACAGCGCCGACGCAACCCTGTATGTCAACGCCAACGGTAAAATTACCGATGGGGCCGCTAATGAAGTCTTTACGACTGATGATGGCACCTTAACGTTCGAATCTGTCAGCGATGCAACCGCAACGACGGACCCGTTGAAGACCATCGACGCTGCGCTTGCTCAAGTCGACGAATTGCGCGGCGAACTTGGTGCGGTCCAAAACCGTTTCGAATCCACCATTGCCAATCTGAACAACACCGTGACCAATCTGTCGTCGGCTCGTTCGCGCATCGAAGACGCCGACTACGCAGTCGAAGTGTCGAACATGACCCGCGCACAGATCCTGCAACAAGCCGGCACTTCGGTTCTGGCTCAAGCCAACCAGGTTCCACAAACTGTGTTGTCGCTGCTGCGTTAATCGCTGATGTGATGAAAATGCCCCGACCAAGTCAATATATGGTTTGGCTGGGGCGCCGATTTTCATCATTCACGCCAACAGCGCGGTATTTGAATAACAGCTCCCTGGCCTTCGGGCCTCGGGGCTGTTCTTATTTGCATGCAGACGGCATCATCAATTCATAAATTCCGGTTCCATAAAATGACGAACAGCACTGAAGACAGCGAACGCGAAAGAAAGCGGAAATTGCTCAGCCAGATCAAGGAAGAGATCAAGAAAGTCAAGAATTACACACCCAAGGTCGGCATCCTGGGTGATACCGGCGTTGGCAAATCAAGCTTGTGCAACGCGCTGTTTGGAAAGGAAATTGCCGCTATCAGCGATGTCGAGGCATGCACCAGGAAGCCGCAGGAAATACTGATAGCAAGTAGCGATGGCGCTGGCATCGTTCTGGTGGATGTGCCAGGGATAGGAGAAGACCCGGGCAGGCACAAGGAATACACGAACTTGTATAAAAGCCTGGTTCCCGGCCTGGATTTGATTATCTGGGCTATCAAGGCGGATGACCGGAAATACTCCTCTTCGATCGAGGTCTATAACGAAGTGATCAAGCCTTGGGGCGACAGGTATCCCGTGTTGTTTGTAATCACGCAGGCCGACAAGATCGAGCCGGTGCGCGAATGGGACAGCAGCAACAATAAGCCGGGAGAAAGGCAAAGCCAGAATCTGATAAGCAAAATCAATGACATAGCGACCCGGTTCGGGGTTTCGACCAAGAATATCGTCGCGGTTTCGGCGACTGAATCATATAACTTAAAAGAACTGGTAAACCATATCGTCGGCATTCTTCCCAACGAGAAGAAGTCCTCGTTCACACGGGAGACCAAAGAAGAAAACGTATCTGAGGAAGCGGCTGTTCAAGCGGAAAAAGGAACTTGGGAGTACTTGAAAGAAAAATTCGGACCGGCGTTGGCATCCGTAAAGGATTTGCTGATTAATGACCTTTCGGAATTGATGATAGCGCATGGGCCAAAGTTATACGAAGTGTTGAAAATGGCCGCCATAGCGTGGCTGAAAAAAGTGAAGTAGCGGTTAATTGAATCCCGAATTTTATTCTGAGCATAGTTTTAAAGGATGACACCGGCATGGCCCTGAATTTCAGACCTGATACAGATCTTGAACTACTACAATCCGTCGGAGAAGCCGACCTTCGCACGCTTGCGCGCTATATGACGCATGATTCTGACAATAAAGAACGGCGGACCAGCGAATTGCTTGCGCAGAAAGACTTCATGGCGCTTGATGGCGATCCCCTTCAATATTCCAAGTCGTGGAAACTGATAGCGGCAGAGCTTCAATATTTCGGGGGAGATACGGCAATAAACATGGTGCGCCGAACCGGCGTGCTTTACAGCGAACTGCTGACGGACGTTGCGAAGCATATCGGCGTCAAGAGCATCAAAAACAAAACCGTAAAGGAAATTGAATTGGAACTAATCGGCCACGTGCTGGGTGATGCATGGAGCAAGATGGATGAAGCCCAGCGTCTCGAGTTGCTGACGAGTATCGGCATCAATGTTGCGCCGGCCCTTGGCCTGGCGGCCATCCAGGCGGCTATCAAGACGGGCGGATTTGCCGCATACAAATTGGCGGCAATCGTTGCAAACGCCGTTGCCAGGACGCTGCTCGGCAAAGGGCTGACATTTGCGGCGACCGGCGTCATGATGCGGGGAATAAGCCTTTTCGCGGGGCCCGTCGGCTGGGCGGTCACCGCTTTGTTCGCTTTACCCGCCGTAACCGGCCCGGCATATCGGGTCACCGTGCCAGCGGTATTGCACATAGCATATTTGCGTCTTTCCGCTGACGTGACGGCAGAGGCTGCACTGTAATATGTTTTTAAATAAGAGGCTTGCCTCGACGGTGGCGTTGCACAAAAGAATTGTTTTGGACTTTCAAAATTTTGTCAGTGACGAAAGACTAGACTTGGTAATTGCCGGTATGAAGCGGACCAACGACATTTTCGACATCATCAACCTGAGCGAAAATCAACACTCGGAAATGTTGAAATGGCTATTTGATCCGCGCGAAGGCCATGGCCAGGGCGACGCCATGTTGAAGTTTAAGGATTTTTGATTGCGGCGTACTGGCACTCCGCAATACAAAATCCGCAACAAAGCAATTTTTCGAAATCTGGACTCCTAGTACAATCCTACGTTCCGGTTTTCATGCTTTAACAAATTGATATGCTGGCAAATGATTTGTAGCGCTTATAGTAAGGCTTGCTGCGGCATGCTCAAATCAATGCGGCATCAAAGCCAGTTTTATCCATCAAATACATAACCGTGGATAGCTCACGCTGGACTGTAGGTATCGCCCAAGTGCGTTGCCGATTCATGAATAAGTTATGTTCTGAGGCTCCCCCTTATTAAACTATACAACCTATGAATATATTTAAAGTTTATGAGATTGGAATGGACTGATGCAAACAAATTGGACGGAACTGGCAGCTATTCTTGGGCTTGTATTGATCGCGATTGCGGCAGTGCTTCTGGTGCGTAGACATAAATCAAGGCCGACAGAAGCATCGCAACTGGTTTCGAAGGCGGTGGTAAAGGAAATACCCATATCGGCTACGCCGACAAAAATCATCATTGGCGAAGATCCTGCAGTACCGGTTATTACTATTCAAGCATGCCAATCGCTTCTTGAATATGAGAAAGCAATCCCTTTAGACATACATAATGGCCCAATCAGCCGATTAAGCGCCCTATTGCAGGCAGCCCCGTCGGTTTTGATAGCCAACGAAGCGGCCGGAAAGCAATTGATGGAAGTTGTGGTAAGCGGTGACTTGGTACGGGCAGCGGATGGAAATGGTTTTCGCGCATTTGTCATGGGGGCCAAGGGAATCAAGGAACACGCGCGACTCTTTGACGTTGCCAATCTTCAAAACATGATAAACGCCGCCGCGATCTGGCAGGTTGCTTCCGTCGTGGTAGCGCAAAAGCATCTTGCCGATATCAGTAAAAAGCTTGACGACATAAAAGAGAGCGTCAAGGGAATATCACAATTTCTCGATAACCAGAGAAAATCACGCATCGAGGCAACCTTAGAATACTTATATGTGGTCTATGGAGCCGTTCATGGCGGGGAACTTTCCAGCAGTACCCGCGGCCAACTAGAAAATTGCGAATGCACCTTGCTTGAAATCCAGATTCATTCGGAGAAAGAGTATCGTCAAAAGCTTAATAATCTAGTCCTGCATAAAGAAACCTTTGGGACGGGCAACTTGGCGACGGATATTTCCAATAAGATTGCAGAACTCGATGCTTTGGCGCAGGATCTATCGCTTTGCATCAAAACTCGTATCGTTGCATGGCATCTCCTGTCCCTTCATCCAGGCGAGCCAGGATTGAAATTGTCTCGCCGTTCGAATATTCAGCGCGCAATCGATTCCTTTCACTCTTTAGAGCCCTATTTCTCTGAAAAGATTGAAGGTGAAATTTCGAAAATTAATGCAATTTTCAATTCATCATCGACACTGGCGAAGCGTCGCGAAAAACTCAGTATGAAAGCTCAGGCATCCACACAAAAACTTGCGAGGCAGAGCCGCTTAAACAAAGACGGAATCGGACATAGCGACCAACTTATGCTGAAGCACGACCGGCCTAATCGACTATTATTTGAGTTTGATGGTCGGGTTTTAGTCGGCGCGCGTGAAGTGGTTTGACCCATGAACGGCCGTTACATGGTTGGAACCTATGCCAGCACCGCCTCAACAGCGCCTGGAAACACGCGCCAGCCGTCAGGGTAGACAGAGGCTGGCTAAGCCGAATTGAGTTGCCCGGCGCGACAAATTTGGATACATTTGACATGCAGGTTCATGCCTCCTCCTCTCTCGCGGATTGTCGGCCACACGATTTGATAGAGTAAAAACTGGTAAGGCGCCGATCCACACAGCCATTGTGGATTAGAGCCATCGTGGCGTGGAGGTGCCTAGCCATTCGAGTTTTGCGGTCCGGTCAATGCCGAGGAGCATAACGCCGAGCATCGTCATAGCGGTATCAGGCCAGTATTTTTCCCCGTGAACAAAACCATGCGCCGCCAGACAAATCGCCCGTGATCCGGCATAAAGTAAGTGTCCCTGATACGTTTTCATTGGGACACGCGCATGAATCTGTACGACCAGTACTACCGCAAGCTGTTCAGCAGCCCCCACATGGTACGCGCCCTGTTCCAGGGCATCCTCCCGCCCGCCTTGCTGGCCATGCTGGATCTGGACACCCTGGAGCCGCTGCCCACCAACTACGTCAGCGGCTGGCAGCGCGACCGGCGCGGCGATCTGGTCTGGCGCGTACGGCGGCGCGA
>DATCVA010000351.1:0-14369 GCA_036567205.1 Eoetvoesiella sp.
CGATAAGCGAGAGTACCCGTGTAAACCCGGGGCGATCGTCTCGCCCAAGAAGCAGCACCAGCAAGCCCGCCACAATCGGTACAAAAATCGATAGTGTTAGCCAAGGAAAAGTAGAAGACGCCATATCGCTAGCCATCAGTGAACCGTCAGCACAAAAAAGGATAAAAAAGCCATGATGCCGATGATCATCGCAAAGGCATAGTGATAGATGTAGCCAGACTGCAGGTGCCGGCTAATTGCCGCCACCCAGCCAACCACACGAGCACTACCGTTGACCAGCAACCCGTCGATCACACCGCGATCGCCCGCCTGCCACAGGCCGTGACCCAGGCAGCGAGCGCCACGAGAAAGAACTTGCTCGTTAAACCAATCCGCGTAGTACTTGTTGTCGAGTACCGTGTTAAGTCCCGACAGTTTGCTTTTGATCGCAGCCGGCACTTTGGGATTGATGAGATAGCAATACCACGCCACCACCAGTCCGGCGATCATCAGCCAGAACGGCACTGTCATAAATCCGTGCAAGGCGTATGCCACCCAGCCGTGCCAATGCGTAGCCAGCTCGGCCATGGCCGGATGCTGTGGCAGCACATTGATAACGCCGTTAAAAAAGTTGCCGAACAGTAATGGATCGATAAACAGCACCCCGGCCACCACCGACGGAATCGCCAGCAGTACCAACGGTAGCGTGACCACCCACGGAGACTCGTGCGGCTTGCTGCTACCGTGCTCTTCAACATCGTGCTCGGCCTGCGCATCGCGAGCATGTGCATGCGCCTCGTCGGTATCGAAGCGCTCTTTGCCGTGGAAGACCAGAAAGTACACCCGGAACGAATACAGCGACGTCACGAATACGCCTGTCAGGGTTGCGTAGTAAGCAAAACTCGCGCCCCATACGTTCGCAGCACCCGCCGCTTCAATGATGTGTTCTTTAGAGTAAAAGCCTGAAAAGAACGGAGTACCGACCAGCGCAAGCGTGCCCAGCAAAAAGGTAATCCAGGTAATTGGCATGTATTTGCGCAGGCCACCCATATAACGGATGTCCTGATTGTGATGCATGCCGATAATGACCGAGCCGGCACCCAGGAACAACAGGGCTTTAAAGAATGCGTGTGTCATTAAATGGAAGATGGCCGCCGAGTAGGCCGACGCACCCAATGCCACAGTCATATACCCTAGCTGCGACAAGGTAGAGTAGGCGATAACCCGTTTAATATCGTTCTGGACGACACCTAAAATACCCAGGAACAAGGCGCCAATGGCACCAATCACAATCACGAAGGCCAGCGCCGACGACGACTGTTCGAACACGGGCGAAAAACGGGCCACCATGAAGATACCAGCGGTAACCATGGTTGCCGCGTGGATCAGCGCCGAGATAGGCGTGGGGCCTTCCATGGAATCGGGAAGCCAGGTATGCAATGGCACCTGCGCCGACTTACCCATGGCGCCCACGAATAAGGCAATAGCCGCCACCGTCAGCAATTGCCAGTCGGTACCAGGAAATGTCAGGCTGGCAAGCTTGTCGATTTGACCGAAGATTTCACCATAATGCATGCTGCCGGCATAGGCAAACAACAGACCAATGCCCAGCACGAAGCCGAAATCGCCCACGCGGTTAACCATGAACGCCTTCAAGTTGGCGAAAATGGCGCTTGGCCGCTCGTACCAGAAGCCGATCAGCAAATACGAAACCAGGCCTACCGCTTCCCAGCCAAAAAACAGCTGCAGCATGTTGTTGGACATGACCAGCATAAGCATGGAAAACGTAAACAGCGAAATATATGAGAAGAAACGCTGATAGCCCGGGTCGTCCACCATATAGCCGATAGTGTAAATATGCACCATGAGCGATACCGATGTAACCACCACCATCATCAACGCCGAAAGACTGTCGATAAGGAAACCAATTTCAAGCTTGGTGGTGCCAATAAGGCTCCAGGTGTAGACCGCTCCGTCAAAGGTCTGGCCGCCCAGCACCTGACGCAAGACCACCACCGAACCGACAAACGAAATCAAAACACCGAAAATCGTAATGCAGTGCGAGGCGCGGCGGCCAATCTGACGTCCTAAAAAGCCGGTTCCAAACAAACCGGCCAATAGTGCGCCAACCAGCGGCGCCAACGCAATAACAAGATAAAGACTGGTTGAATTCATATTATTTGTAATTCCCATCAACCTTTAAGGTGGTCAAGTTCTTCGACGTTGATCGTATTCAGGTTGCGGAACAGCAGAACCAGAATCGCCAGGCCAATAGCAGCTTCAGCAGCCGCCACGGTCAGGATGAAGAATACGAACACTTGGCCGGCGCTATCGCCAAGCCAGGTAGAAAACGCCACGAAATTGATGTTGGCCGCCAACAGAATAAGCTCGATCGACATCAACAAGATAAGCAGGTTGCGACGATTCAGGAAAAAACCAAAGACACCGATTGCGAACAAAATAGCGCCAAGTATCAGGTAATGGGCCAGCGTAATAGTCATTTGGATTTCCCTGCTGCATCGTTGGGCGCAGCCGAAGCCGCAGGGGCTTCCGTCTGCGACGGGATGCTGACCAGCCGCAGGCGATCTTGCGAACGCACGCGAACCTGATCAGCCGGATTGTTGTATTTCACGTCTTTACGGCGACGCATTGTCAGGGCAATGGCAGCAATCATGCCAACCAGCAAAATTACCGAGCCCACCTCAATGGCAAAGACGTATTCGGAATACATGACCGCGCCCAATGAGTGCGTGTTGTTGTAGTCGGCGCCCATATCGGCCGCTGGCCCCGCGTCGAACCAGGTTTTAACCAGGACGAACGCCATCTCCAGAACCATGATCAGACCGATGATAAGCCCCATGGGCACGTAGGCTTTTAACCCCGAGCGCAAGGAGTCCGTGCGCACATCCACCATCATGACCACAAACAAGAACAGCACCATGACTGCGCCGACATACACGACAACCAGCAGAAGCGCCAGGAATTCGGCCCCCAACAGCATCCACAACATGGACGCCGTGAAGAAGGTAAGAATAAGGTGCAAGACGGCCGTTACAGGATTGGGTGCTGCAATAACGCGAAAGGCAGCTACAACAAGCACCAGCGACAACAGGTAAAACAGGACAGTAGTAAAAGTCATAAAGTTCGAGTCCTGATAATCAACGATAAGGTGCGTCTTCGGAACGGCGACGCGCTATTTCGGGCTCGTAGCGATCGCCGATCGCCAGCAACATATCTTTGGTGTAGTACAAGTCGCCCCGTTTCTCACCGTGATACTCGGAAATATGAGTCTCAACGATCGAGTCGACCGGGCAGCTTTCTTCACAAAAACCACAGAATATGCATTTAGCCAGGTCGATGTCGTAGCGCGTAGTACGGCGTGTACCGTCATCACGCTCTTCGGATTCGATGGTAATGGCCAGTGCCGGACAGACTGCTTCGCACAGCTTGCAGGCAATGCAGCGCTCTTCGCCGTTAGGGTAACGACGCAGAGCATGCAGTCCTCGAAAACGCGCCGACGCCGGCGTTTTTTCTTGCGGATACCGCAAGGTTATTTTGCGCTTGAAGAAGTATTTGCCGGTTAGGCGCATACCTTTTAGCATTTCGGACAGCATAAGACTGCCGAAAAAATCTTTAATTGCTTCCATATCTAGCCTCTGACCGCCCTATTGCCAAATGTTCCATGGCGTTTGCATCCAGATCGCAACGACCACCAGCCAAACGCCGGTCAACGGGATGAACACCTTCCAACCCAAACGCATGATCTGGTCGTAGCGGTAACGTGGAAATGTCGCCCGAAACCATATAAACATCGAGACAACAACAAATGTTTTTATCCCCAGCCAAAGCCATCCAGGCACCCAGGTAAAAGGAGCCACGTCGATAGGCGGCATCCAGCCGCCCAGGAACATGATGGAGGCTACGGCGGACAACAAAATCATGTTTGCGTATTCGCCCAGGAAAAACAACGCAAAGCCTGTACCGGAATACTCGACCATGTGCCCTGCCACGATTTCGGATTCGCCTTCCACCACGTCAAATGGGTGACGGTTGGTTTCAGCAACGGCCGAAATCACATAAATGACAAACAGCGGCAACAGCGGCAACCAGTTCCATGACATGAAATTGATGCCGCGGTCGGCAAACCAGCCCGCGCCCTGGCCGTTGACGATAGTACTCATATTGAGCGACCCGGACACCAGCAGCACCGTAATGAACACAAAGCCAATGGCCAACTCGTACGACACCATTTGCGCCGCGCCGCGCATGGCGCCCAATAACGCGTACTTGGAGTTAGTTGCCCAACCCGCCACAATCACGCCATACACGCCCAGCGATGTGATCGCCATAATATAAAGCAGACCGGCATTAACGTCGGCCAGAACCAGTTCGGGACTGAACGGAATAACCGCCCAGGCCGCCAGGGCCGGCATTAGCGTAACGACGGGCGCCAGCACGAACAGGACCTTGTTCGCTTTGCTCGGAACAATGATTTCCTTGGTCAACAGCTTGAAGACGTCGGCAAACGGTTGCAGCAAACCCCGGTAGCCTACTCGGGTGGGCCCCCGGCGCACGTGCATGGCGCCGATCATTTTGCGTTCCCAGTACGTAAGGTAAGCCACGCAAAGAATTATCGGCACCGCAATGACCACGACTTTAAAAAGTGTCCAGACCAGCAGCCACGAATTGGCGCCAATCAAATCGACGCCATAAGTTTCGAGAGTATTAATCCATTCCATTTAGACACGCTCCACCGAAAGTTGCCCAAAGGAACTGCCTAAAGGCGCGGTTTCAGCAAAAGCTGCGGCAATTCGCACAGCGCCCTGGGCGACGGTATCGTCTTGCTGAGCCGTCAGGGTGACTGCACCCTGAGAAGAACGCACAGACACGGACTCACCAGACTGCACACCCAGGCTATCGAGTGTTGCAGCCGACATGCGGGCGACAGGCAGTTTTGAGGCTGCGGTGGCTTGCAACGGCTCTGCACGACGCACCATGGAATCGGTACGATAAATCGGCACATCGGCAACACGTTCAAGCCCATGGCCCTGTGCGGCAACACGAGCCGAACCATGGATCTCGTTGGATAAGCGAGCCTCTATGCCGGCCACCAGCACGCTATCGCGCACAGACTCGGATGTCTCGTCGTCAAACCCTTCCAGCTCGAACAAATTGCCCAATACGCGCAGGACTTTCCAGGCCGGACGCGTGTCGGCAAACGGTGCTGATGCACCCTTGAAACTTTGAGCCCGCCCTTCGGCGTTCACGAATGTCCCGGAAGTTTCGGTGTACGGAGAGACCGGCAGCATAATGTCGGCCCAGTCTTGTGCCGCTGACCGGTATGAAGTCAGCGCTACCGCAAAATCGGCCGACTTCAAAGCCTGTACAGCGCGCGAACCATTGTCGGCGTCAAATGCCGGCTCGGCATGCAACACTACATAAGCCTTCAAACCTGTTTCCAGCATTTGCTCGGCGCTCATGCCTTCAGCGTTGGGTATGGCACCCGCCAGATATCCGCCTACCGTATTGCCGCCAAGAGTCAGGAAACCCAGTTTAGCGCCGACACCCTGTGCCAGCGCCTGTGCATTGGCGCAAATGAGCGAAGCATGATTGGAGGTCACCACCATATTGCCCAGCATGACAGCCGCTTTTTGACCTGACGTCAGGCTGGCTGCAATGGCTTGGGCCGGCTGCGATGGTTCGATGCCGGCAAACGCCTCGGACACAGGCTGCCCGGTTGCGCGGGCTACCGCCACCAGCACTTCGATCAAGGCATTAGGCAAACCGCTGGGCGCAACGGTAATACGAGCAGTAACCGGAAACAGAGGATCATCGGCGGCACTGTCAATGAACGAAATTTGCGTGCCACGCTTAGCCGACTGACGCAGACGCTGCGCCAGTAAAGGGTGATCTTTGCGCAAGAACGAACCGACCACCAGCACGCGGTCCAGTTGACTGAACTCGGCCACCGACATACCCAGCCAGGGTACGCCAGCGGCGGCCTGATCAAAACCGCGGTCGATATAGCGCAAGCGGAAATCAACGTTGTCGGACCCAAGGCTGCGCGTGAAGCGCGCAAGCAAAGCCAGCTCTTCAGTGGTGGCGATGTGGCTGCCAATAGCGCCAATCTGACTTGCGCCGTACTGATCGCGCACCTTGTTCAAACCGGTCACCACGGCTTGCAGCGCATCGCTCCAGGAAGCTTCTGTCCACTGCCCGTCCGCACCCTTGATCATCGGGTGCGCCAGACGATCTTCAGTATACAAACCCGTGTAGGCAAAGCGGTCGCGATCGCTAATCCAGCATTCGTTCACGTCTTCGTTTTCGAAGGGAACTACACGCATGACGCGATTGTCCTTGGCCTGCACCACAATATTGGCGCCCAGGCTGTCGTGCGGGCTGACTGAACGGCGCCGGGCCAATTCCCAGGTACGCGCGGTATAGCGGAATGGTTTAGAGGTAAGCGCTCCGACCGGGCAGATGTCAATCATGTTGCCCGATAGCTCGGACTCGACAGCGCGGCCTACAAAAGAAGTAATTTCGGCGTGCTCTCCGCGATTGAGCATGCCCAGTTCCATAATGCCGCCCACTTCCTGCCCAAAGCGTACGCAACGGGTGCAGTGAATGCAGCGGGGCATTTCTTCAGCAGATACCAGCGGCCCCATTTCTTTATGGAACACAACGCGCTTTTCTTCTTGATAACGCGATGCCGACGCGCCGTAACCGACGGCCAGGTCTTGCAACTGGCATTCGCCGCCCTGATCGCACACGGGACAATCGAGAGGGTGATTGATCAGCAGAAATTCCATTACGCTTTTTTGCGCCGCCACCGCTTTGATGGAAGCAGTATGCACCACCATGCCATTGGTGACGGGCGTAGCGCAAGCCGGCATGGCTTTAGGCGCCTTTTCGACTTCAACCAGACACATGCGGCAATTGGCCGCAATCGAAAGTTTTTTGTGATAACAGAAATGCGGCACGTACAACCCGAGCTTGTTGGCAGCATGCATAACCATGCTGCCCTCGGGGACTTCAACCTTATTGCCGTCGATGGTGAGCTCAACCATTAGCTTGTCCTGACCCTACAGATATTTAGGCACCACACAGTTTTTATGCTGTATGTGGTGTGCGAACTCGTCGCGGAAGTGCTTGATGAAGCTGCGTACGGGCATCGCCGCCGCATCGCCCAGGGCACAAATCGTGCGCCCCATGATGTTGAAGGCAACCGAGTCGAGGACTTCCAGGTCCTCGGGACGGCCCTGCCCATTTTCGATGCGGCTGACCATACGGTATAACCAGCCTGTACCTTCGCGACACGGAGTACATTGACCGCAGCTTTCTTCAAAATAAAAATACGATAGACGTAAAAGCGACTTGACCATGCAACGCGTTTCGTCCATCACAATGACTGCGCCCGAACCCAGCATTGAGCCGGCCTTGGCGATCGAGTCGTAATCCATGGTGCATTGCATCATGATGTCGGCTGGCAGTACCGGCGCGCTGGAGCCCCCTGGAATGACTGCTTTCAGCTTTCGGCCGCCGCGCATGCCACCCGCCAGTTCAAGCAAGGTAGAAAACGGCGTACCCAAAGGAATTTCATAGTTGCCGGGACGTTCGACATCGCCGGTAATGGAAAACAGCTTGGTACCGCCATTATTTGGCAGACCAATCTCGAGATACTCTTGGGCGCTATGGCGGAAAATCCATGGCACGGCCGCAAACGTTTCGGTGTTGTTGATGGTGGTAGGCTTGCCGTACAGACCAAAACTGGCTGGAAATGGCGGCTTAAAGCGCGGCTGGCCTTTCTTGCCTTCCAGCGACTCAAGCAATGCTGTTTCCTCGCCGCAAATATAGGCGCCGTAGCCATGGAATGCGTGCAATTGAAAATTGAATTCCGAACCCAGGATTTTGTCGCCCAGGAAACCCGCAGCCCGCGCCTCTTCAAGCGCCTCTTCGAAGCGATCGTAAATTTCAAAAATTTCGCCGTGGATATAGTTGTAGCCAACGCTGATACCCATGGCGTAGGCGGCAATCGCCATCCCTTCTATGACAATATGCGGATTAAAGCGCAGGATGTCACGATCTTTAAAGGTACCCGGCTCGCCTTCATCGGAGTTGCACACCAAATACTTCTGGCCAGGCAGGGTGCGAGGCATGAAGCTCCACTTCAACCCCGTAGGGAAGCCCGCGCCTCCCCGGCCACGCAAACCCGACGCCTTGACTTCGGCGATGACATCTTCGGGCTTCATGCCCGTGGTCAGAATTTTGCGCAGAGCCTCGTAGCCGCCGCGCTTGACGTAGTCTTGCAGACGCCAGTTATTGCCGTCCACGCCATCCATGATTTGCGGCTTGATATGCCGGCCGTGGAACACCATGCTTTGAGCCAGATCGTTGCCCGGATCAACCGTCAAGCCCTGGGAAAACTGCTGGAGCAGTGCCGGAGCGTTCATAGCGATTCTCCGTGCTGCTTGAGTTCATGGATCATGGCATCGATTTTTTCTGAAGACATACGCACACACATATGCTTGTTGTTAACCAGCATAACGGGCGAATCGCCGCACGCGCCCATGCACTCGCCTTCCATCAAGGTAAACAAGCCATCGGCCGATGTTTCGCGAAAACCTATACCGAGCTTCTCTTTAAGATACTCGGCTGTTTTAACCCCGTCGCGCAGCGCACAGGGCAAGTTGGTGCACACCGTCAGCTTGAAGCGGCCCACAGGCTTGATGTCGTACATATTGTAGAAGCTGGCGACCTCTTGCACCGCAATCGGCGGCACATTCAAATAGGCGGCCACATCTTCAATGACCTCTGTCGATACCCAACCTTTTTCATCTTGCGCGATGGTCAGCGCCGCCATGATGGCGGATTGCTTCTGATCGCCGGGGAACTTGGTTAATTCCCGGTCGATTTTCTGGTAGGCTTGTTCGGAAAGCAGCATAATTTGAATCCGGTTTTTACCTTGGCTAACCACCGATTAACGGTCGATTTCGCCAAACACAATATCTAACGTCCCAATAATGGTGACGGCGTCGGCAATCATATGCCCGCGTGACAATTCGTCCAGGCCTTGTAAATGCACAAAACCGGGGGCACGAATCTTCAGGCGATAAGGCTTATTGGCCCCGTCGGACACCATATAAATTCCAAACTCTCCCTTGGGATGCTCGACGGCCGCATAGGCCTCGCCTTTTGGCACGTGCATGCCTTCGGTAAAGAGTTTGAAGTGATGAATCAGGTCTTCCATGCCGGTCTTCATACGCTCGCGCGGCGGCGGCGCTACCTTGTGGTTATCCACAATGACCGGGCCCGGATTGTTGCGCAGCCATTCTACGCACTGGCGAATAATGCGATTGCTTTCACGCATTTCGGCAATACGAACCAGATAGCGATCGTAGCAGTCGCCATTGGTACCGACCGGTATATCGAAATCGACGCGATCGTACACTTCGTAGGGTTGCATTCTGCGCAAATCCCACTCGACGCCGGAACCGCGCAGCATTGGACCGGTAAAGCCCAGGGCCTTGGCACGTTCGGGATCGACCACGCCGATGCCCACCAGACGCTGCTTCCAGATTCGGTTATCGGTAAGCAGGGTTTCGTATTCGTCAACACAAGCGGGAAAACGATTGGTGAAATCTTCAATGAAGTCGAGCAAAGAGCCTGAACGTGCATCGTTCATGGCTTTAAGCTCTTTGGCGCCGCGGTACTTACTGGTTTCCCCATACACAGGCATGGTGTCCGGCAAATCGCGGTAGACACCGCCCGGACGGTAGTAAGCCGCGTGCATGCGTGCGCCCGAAACTGCCTCGTAGCAATCCATAAGGTCTTCGCGTTCGCGGAAGGCATACAAAAACACCGCCATCGCGCCCACGTCGAGCGCATGCGAGCCGATAGACATCAAGTGGTTAAGAATGCGCGTAATTTCGTCGAACATGACGCGGATATACTGCGCACGCAGCGGCACCTGAATGCCCAGCAACCTTTCAGCCGCCATTACGTAGGCATGCTCGTTGCACATCATGGACACGTAATCAAGACGATCCATGTACGGCAGAGCCTGCAAATAGGTTCGGTGCTCGGCCAGCTTTTCAGTGGCACGATGCAGCAAGCCGATATGCGGATCGGCGCGCTGGATGACCTCGCCATCAAGCTCGAGCACCAGGCGCAATACGCCGTGCGCGGCCGGATGCTGAGGACCAAAGTTCAGTGTGTAGTTTTTTATTTCAGCCATGTTTTAACGCTCTATTCCGTAGCCTTCTTCGCGCACGACGCGTGGTGTAATTTCGCGCGGCTCGATTGTGACCGGCTGATAAACCACCCGCTTTTGTTCGGTGTCGTAGCGCATTTCCACATGACCCGATATGGGAAAGTCTTTACGGAACGGATAACCGATGAAACCGTAGTCCGTCAGGATGCGGCGCAAGTCGGGATGCCCTTCGAAAACAATGCCGTACAGGTCGAACGCTTCGCGCTCGAACCAGTTGACGGTGGGCCAGACGTCGACCAGCGACGCCAGTAGTGGAAACTCGTCATTGGTGGCGAAGGTGCGAACTCGCAGGCGCACGTTATGCTTAAGCGAAAGCAAATGCACCACGACCGCAAAACGATGCGGATAAAGCTCGGATGCATTAGAGAACGTGGGTGCGCCCCAGGCCGAATAGTCCATACCGCACAAGTCGATGCAGGTCGCAAAGTCCAGCGCTGGCTGATCGCGCAGCGCGGTACAGACATCGACCCACTGATCCGCGGGAACCTCGAGCGTAAGCTCGTTAAAGTTCTCGGTGAGCAGGCAGTTTTCGCCAAACTGAGTCAGTAAATTATTTTGTAGCGTTTCAAGCCGGGTCATAGTGCGAGCAGTTGAACGTGAATAAGGTGATCGCCAAACATGCTTAGCGAGCAATCGTATTGGTTAAACGGATCTTGTTTTGCATTTGCAGCAAACCGTAAACCAGGGCCTCGGCCGTTGGAGGACAGCCCGGCACATAAACGTCGACCGGCACAATGCGATCGCAACCGCGCACCACCGAATACGAATAGTGATAATAGCCGCCGCCGTTTGCACACGACCCCATCGACAAAACCCAACGCGGCTCGGGCATTTGATCGTATACCTTGCGCAGCGCAGGCGCCATTTTATTGCATAACGTGCCGGCCACGATCATAAGATCGGATTGACGTGGGCTGGGCCTAAAAATAATACCGAACTGATCAAGGTCGTAACGTGCCGCGCCTGCGTGCATCATTTCAACCGCGCAACAGGCCAAGCCGAATGACATAGGCCATAACGAACCCGTCTTGGCCCAGTTCAGGAACTTGTCTGCGCTGGTGGTAATAAAACCTTCTTTCAGAATGCCGTCGATAGCCATAATTTTTTGCCTAAATACCAATATAGCGGTGCGCGCAACTACGCAATGCAGCTCGCGCAAAATATGCATGGGAGGTGCAATGCACCACGGGCGATATGCGCCCTATTCCCAGTCGAGTGCGCCTTTCTTCCACTCGTAGATGAAACCCACGGTAAGCACCGCCAGAAACACCATGACTGTCCAGAAACCCACCATACCCAGAGAGCCGCTGGCAATAGCCCACGGGAACAGGAATGCAATTTCCAGATCGAACAAAATAAACAAAATAGCGACCAGGTAATAGCGCACATCAAACTTCATGCGCGAGTCATCAAAGGCCTCGAAACCGCACTCGTAAGGCGAAAGTTTTTGGTCGTCGGGGCGATGCGGCCCAAGGACACGGCCAGCTGTTAATAACGCGAAGCCAATAAGGGTGGCAACGACAATAAATAACAGAACGGGAAAATACTGTTGCAGGTTCATGCAAAGCATCCAATCACGATAAGTAAACTCTAGGATTGTAGCATTTTGAACAGCTTCGTCGGGCCAGGAAGGCCGCCTTTGAAACAAGTTAATGGCTTTTGTTCACTTGACCCCACTAAACCCGCTGCCACTCCATTTCCAAATCAACCATGAACGGTGTCGGGTTCGCTTGCCTCGCCAATGCACCGCCCACGCTTCGCCCTTATGTTCGCAATTAACCTGGAAATGAAATCAGCTTGCGAGCAGACATAAAAAAACCACCCGAAGGTGGTTTTTTTATGTCTGCTCGCAAGCCAGGGCCTGCGTTGATTCTTTTAGCAGCCTGGCAAGCCAGGCCGCTTCGACGCATAGATAAACTATGCAAGCCGATTAGAATGCGTGGCGGACACCAACAGCAGCAATCTTGCTCTTTGCGCCGTCGTTGAAGCGAACGTCTTTAACGTACGAACCCAAAGCATACAGGTCAGTGCGTTTGGACAAGGCGTAGGTGTAGCCCAAGCTATAAGCTTGCTGGTTTTCACCTTCGCTTTGTTCGCCACGTGGGTCAAGCATGCCCCACGAAGCCATCAATTTGCCAGCGCCGATAGGAGCACTTAAACCAACTGTGTAGGCGTTGGCATCAGCACCGTCGGAGTAACCCGAGTATGTACCGTCACGCTCTTGACCAACACCAAGGTGCAATTTAACAACTTCGAAGTCGTAGCTTGCACCCAAGTTCCAAGCCTTAGCTGTACCGCCGCCTGTGCCTGTGCTGCCAGGAGACAACAAAGCAGCATTAGGAGAGACACCAGCTGCAACAGGCGTGAAGACACCAGCAGCAAAATCCCCGGTAGGAATAACGGTACCAGGAGTAGCGCCAGTTTCGGCGAACTTGATTTGGTCATACGTCAAAGCTACAGCCAGAGGGCCGTTGGCATAACGCAAGCCGGTTGTGAAAGCGCGGTCGTTAGGATTCGATTCGCCATCAGCCGTGAAGGCCTGTGTACCGTCGGTGCCGAACGAGTAGCCAATACCGAACTGGAAGCCCGAGAAGCTAGGAGTTTGGTACATCGCCATGTTGTCAAGGCGATTGGTGTTGGCCGAAGTGAAAGTGGTACCAGCTTTTGCCAATTTGAAACCAGCGCCGAACGGGCTAAGTACACCAGCACCGTACTTGGAACCGATATTGGTTTGGCGACCGAAGTCCAACTGACCCCAGCTAGCGCTTTTCAGACCAATAGTAGCGTGACGGCCGAACAAACGGTCGGTGTCTTCGTCGCTTTGCAACTGGCTACCAGTAGTGATGTCGTAGCCGCTTTCCAATTGGAATACTGCTTGCAGGCCGTTGCCCAAGTCTTCAGCGCCTTTCAGGCCCCAACGGTTGCCGGAAGCAACACCGTCGACCAGACCGACGCGTTTGGAATCAGCACCATTTGCGCTTGTGCGTTTTTCGTAACCGATACCAGCGTCAGCGATACCATAAAGAGTAACCGATGTTTCTGCGTGAGCGACGCCGGCAAAGCCGACAGCTAGAGCAGCAACGAGCAGAGTCTTTTTCATGTAAGAAATCTCCGTAGATTTGAGTAACGAGAGCAGCAGATTTATTTTTGGACCCTGCTGCCCTTTCTAACTCCGCGATGGGAAGTTGTTTGTATTGCATCAAAATTCCAGGCTTCTGGCTATCAGCCTGTTAGTAAAAACCTGTCTTTTCATATTAACTGTTGGGTTACGACAACAAAACATCGCCAAACAGCTCTGCAGACAAGGGTTTACCCGAATTACAAATGTGCCCTCTATACAACATTAGCCTAAAGCTCGGTGAATTCTAGATAAGCTCGATAAGACATTGTTTTTTATCGTAAATGGCAAACTAAATATCATACATAAGAGCGCGTATTGCAACCCTATAATTGACCAGAGCTAATTACTTGTACAAAGGAAATGCAATGGGCAATGCCGCCATCGCCGTATTTGACGCGGAGCAAACCGCCAGACTGCTGGACTTTCCCAGCTTGGTATCAAGGCTATCCCAGGCGACCCTGGACTATGCCGCTGGCGCCATCCACGCACCCGAACGGCAGGCTGTGCCATTCCCGAATGGCGGTGTAATGCTTTCCATGCCGGCCACCGCCGCCGATATCGGCATCCACAAGCTTGTTAATGTGATTGCGGCAAACCGGGACAAAGGCTTCCCCACCATCAACGGCATCGTTTCAGCCTACGATGGCGCAACAGGCCAGACACTATTCGTAATGGACGGCCCCACGGTTACCGCGCGACGCACCGCCGCCATTTCCATGCTGGGCCTTAAAACATTTCTTAAAACGGCTCCCAAACGGGTCGGCCTGATAGGCACCGGCACCCAGTCTGAAGGGCATGTCCAGGCATTGGCCGCATTGTTTCCACAGATACAGATAGCCATCACAGGAAGCAGACGGGAAAAAGCACAGGCTTTTTGCTTAAAACACCAGCATCTTCCTGTGCAATGGGAAGCATGCACCCGCCTGCCCGATGACCTGGACGCGGTCATTACCTTAACAACAAGTCAAACTCCGGTTTACTGCGCTCCTGCCATGGCAG
>DATCVA010000352.1:0-20572 GCA_036567205.1 Eoetvoesiella sp.
TGTCGCACCCAAACCAGGCAACATTTTTGCGCGATTTCGTGTTCCCGCGCGACAGGTCCGCAAAAGAACGGGCCCCTTATCGCGCAGGACGTTTTTAGGATCTGGCGGGCTGGTCGTAATCGCTCTGAAGAAAAGCCGCCGTCCGTTTTTCGGTGTAACGCTTGGTGCAGCCAGTTTGGCGGCGGGGTTAAGCGCCGTTTTACCGAGTATTGCCCTGGCCGTGGATGTTAATGCAGCTTCGCAGGCCCAGCTTGAGGCTGTTCGGGGCATAGGTCCAAAAACTGCGCAGATTATTATTCAGGAACGCACGCGGGGCGGTCAATACGAGTCGTTTGAAGATCTTTCAGAACGCGTTAAAGGTATCGGACCCAAAAAGGCCGCCTCATTACAAGCGTCCGGCTTGACGCTTAGCCAGAGGGCGGCCGGCACCTCAGTCAGGCCGGCAGCCGTGCCTGACGTGCCGCGTACTGTTAAGCGGTAGTCGTACTGTCCTGCCTGGTTAATTCATCCACTCAGTTTCAGCGTCTGGGCCTTTGATACGGCGTTGCAACTCCTCGCCATAGCCGCCACCGCTATGGCTTTGTCATTGCGTCTTGTCTCACAAGCCCTTACACCCGAACTATTTGAGAAGGCAAACTAATCTGGCAGGGCACTGTTATGCTGTTATGCGAAGCAGGTTGCACCGGATTGAGCCGCTTATGTGTTTTTGTCTGTTGGGTGTAGAATTTCCGCATGAAAAAATACCTCACTATCGAAGATACTATCGGCGCTACGCCTTTAGTTCGCTTGCAGCGCATCCCTGGTCAATCGGGTGATGCGCGCGGTAACGTAATTTTGGCCAAGCTCGAAGGCAATAATCCTGCGGGGTCGGTTAAAGATCGAGCTGCCAGTTCCATGATCAGGCATGCCGAAGAGCGTGGCGAAATCAAGCCGGGCGATACGCTCATCGAGGCGACCAGCGGCAATACCGGCATTGCCCTGGCCATGGTGGCGGCCATTCGCGGCTACAAAATGGTACTGATCATGCCCGACAATTTGTCGGTTGAACGGCGTGCATCCATGACAGCATATGGCGCCGAGCTGATACTTACCCAAGCCAGCCAGGGCGGCATGGAATATGCGCGCGACCTTGCCCTTGCCATGCAGGCACAGGGCAAGGGCAAGGTGCTTGACCAGTTTGCCAATCCCGATAATTCGCAGGCTCATATTGAAACCACCGGCCCCGAGCTGTGGCAGCAGACCGATGGCCAAATTACCCACTTTGTCAGTGCGATGGGAACAACCGGCACCATTATGGGGGTTGGATCGTATCTGCGGTCCCGGAATCCGGCTATACAAATCGTGGGGGCTCAGCCCGCCGAAGGTTCGCAAATTCCCGGAATACGCAAGTGGCCTGAAGCTTACCAGCCTAAAATATACGACCCTTCCAAGGTCGACCAGTTCGAGCTTGTTTCACAAGCCGAGGCTGAAGATATGGCGCGCCGCCTGGCGGCTGAAGAAGGCATCTTTGGTGGAATTTCTTCCGCAGGCGCATTGGTTGCCGCCCTGCGCGTAGCATCCAGAGTCCAAAACGCCACTATAGCGTTTATTGTTTGTGATCGCGGCGATCGCTACTTATCGACGGGCGTGTTTAAATAGCCTTCGCGAAAAATACATGGGGCGGCATGGTCAGGTTGATCGTGCCAGCCTGATTGACGTGAACTGCCAGCGTGCATGGCTGGGGAAAAAATTCCGGTAAGTAACACGGCTATGGCCAGCAGGCGTGGCGCTCGAGGCCCCGCGCAATACGTATTGATTCACCATGAATTTCCCATTGTATTCGCCTATGGCCCCGCTGGGCACCTGGTAACCGGGATAGGGGGCATAGCTGCTTGCAGTCCATTGCCAGGCGGTGTCGAACAGTTGTACAAATGGGGCCTTAGCCAAAATGGGCGTGCCGTTTTTTTGGCCGCACTGGAGGCTAACGGCGTGCTCCCATTCTGCTTCAGTAGGTAGGCGCGCATTGGCCCAGCGGGCATAGGCATCTGCCTCAAAATACGACAAATGCATGGCTGCGCTTCGTCCGTCAAGAGCTTGCAGCCCGCGCAGGGTAAACTCGTGCCATTCACCATCTCGTTGTTCCCAATACAGCGGATGCGTTATGGGCGCTGCATGGGCGTGCAGCCATTCCCATCCTTCGGACAGCCATAGACCTGGATCTCGGTAGCCGCCGGCGTCGATGAAGGCGCAATATTCCTTGTTGGTAACCAGGCGCGAGGCCAGGGCAAAAGGCTCTACAAACTGGCGATGCCGCGGCAGTTCATTGTCAAAGCAAAAGCCGCTGCCAGCATGGCCAACTTCGATCAGTCCGCCGTCGAAGGAATACCAGCGTAAAGGCGGGACATCATCGGGGATAGCCGAAGGCGTGGCTGCAGCATAGGCCGGATG
This sequence comes from Eoetvoesiella sp., assembly GCA_036567205.1. Lineage (GTDB taxonomy): Bacteria > Pseudomonadota > Gammaproteobacteria > Burkholderiales > Burkholderiaceae_B > DATCVA01. The sequence continues at coordinate 2,428 of DATCVA010000352.1, forward strand.
CAACGGATTGTGCGAAAGCAAATGTTTGATGTCGGTGAGCATCAGCTCTTGGTGCTGTTGTTCGTGTTGCATCCCTAATGCTATTAACCGGACCAGTTTTTCGGCTTGCTCCTGCGGACCATTAGCGGCCCCCCGCAGCAAGACCGCGATGCGGTCGTCGACGGCGTTGCGGTAGCCCTTCACTTCGGCCAGGGTGGGACGAGTGATCAGGCCGCGTTGCGGCCGCGGGTATTTGTCGCCGATGCCGTTATAGTACGAGTTGAACAGCATGCGAAAAGAAGGATGAACCGGCGAGAAATTCTTTTCGAAAAGTTCAAGTATGAACGTCTCGAAAAACCAGGTGGTATGTGCCAAATGCCATTTCACAGGACTGGCATCCGGCATCGATTGTACGCAGCAGTCTTCAGGTGAAAGCGGTTCGGCCAGCGCGGTAGTGGCACAACGCACCGTGTTGAAACTGGTCAGCAGCGAGTCAGTGTTTGTCATGGCAGGGCTAAAGTATGAAGCTTAGTCTGCACGCGCGTACATCACAGCAAACCAGTTGTCGGCATCGCTCCAGGTCTGGATATTGCCGAACCCTGATTGCATCAGTAGTGTACGAAACGATTGGGCAGTGTATTTATAACTGCTTTCGGTATGAATGCCGTCGCCACGGTCAAAGTGACGATGTCCGTCAGGCCATCGTACCGTGACGCGCTGACGGGCTTGCAGGTGCATTTCAATCCGCTTGTGCGTGGTATTGAAAAATGCCCGGTGCACCCAGTCGCGTGCATCGAAATCGGTATTCAGCAAATTGTTTACGTTGCGCAATACATTCAGATTGAAGGCGGCCGTAACACCCAAGGCATCGTCGTATGCGGTATTCAGTATGGCATCGTTTTTGATCAGGTCGACACCTAGCAATATGGCTCCATCCGGTCCGCAAGCGGCATGTACTCGACGCAGAAAGGCCAGAGCTTCACAGGGAGAGAAATTGCCAATCGAGGAGCCTGGATAAAAGAAGACACGTTTTTCTTCAGGAAGTGTTTTGGGCATTTCGAGGCTTGTTGAAAAATCCAGCCCGAGACCCATCATTTCGATAGCCGGAAAACGCTGCCTGAGCGGTGCTAAAGCTTCCTTTAGAAAATCGGCGGAAATATCGATGGGAACATAGCGTTTCGGATGAAGCGAGGGAAATAGTTGCACGGCTTTTGCACAATTGCCTGCGCCCAGGTCGATCAGTGTTGAGCCTTGCCCCACCGCCTGGGCAATATGTTGTCTGTGCGCGGCAAAGATGTTGGCCTCGATACGCGTTGGGTAATACTCGGGCAGCATACAAATTGCCTCGAACAACTTTGAGCCAAGTGCGTCGTACAGGTATTTAGGCGAAATAGTGGCTGGGTTTGACAATAGGCCAGCCTCAAGCTCGATGCGGATGGAATCGTTGGCCGCATCGCTGCTCCGATGTAGCTTAGATGATGTGACGTCGAGCAAAGATGCTTCGGGTAGGGTCGACATAAGCATTAGCCTGTCCAATCGATTGGACGCAAAAAAGCAATGCTTCAGGGTAACACCGCTATTACGCCTCGCGAAAGTAGCAAAGCGGCTAACCGGTAACGAATGGTGACGCGCAGCGTTCTTTTACCCTTTGGCTTAGTTGGGCCCGCCAACGCCCATGCGATCTGCCAGCGCCTGGGCCAGATCGGCGACTGACGCTGCATAAAAATAGCTGCGGTTGTAGTGCGTAATTGCGAAAAAGTTAGGTGTGCCGGTACGGTATTCTTCCAGGTTCCGAGGTTCATCAAGCAAGTCTATAACCCCAACGCGATGCTGCTGCCATTTAGCCGGGCTTGCTCCGGGGCGAGATGTGGCCCCTTTGGCCCGAAGCTGGGCCCAGTCGTAGCTGGGTTCCAGGCCGCCGGCCACGAGCTTGGCGGGGTTGGCTGGCAAGGTCACTGGAGCAAAGACCGGCAAACCTGGCTGCCAGCCATGCACTCGCAAGAAGTTGGCGACCGAGGCGATGGCATCGGCCGCGCTGCCGCTTAGGTCGATACGTTTGTCGTTGTCGCCATCAACGGCAAAGCGCAAGAGGCTGCCGGGCATGAATTGAGGCAGCCCCATTGCGCCGGCAAAGGAGCCTGTTACTTTTCGGGCATCCAGCTTTTGAAAGTGGTCAAGCTCAATAAGGTCGGCCAACTGGTCGCGAAATAATTGGCTGCGTTCAGGCCTGGCCGGGTCTGGGTTTCTGAAGCCCAGCGTTGCCAACGCGTCCAGTACTAAAAAACTACCGGTGTTGCGTCCGTAGACTGTTTCTACTCCGATAATCGCTACGATAATCGACGCCGGCACACCAAACTGGGCTGCTGTTTTATCAAGCACAGCGCGATTTTCGCTCCAAAAATCAAGCCCCGACTTGATACGCACGGGTTCGACGAAACGTTTGCGGTAGGTAATCCAGCTGCGGCGTATACGTGTTTTTGCAGGGGCCATCAGTTTGGCAACCGTCGCATTGTATTGGGCGGTTTTTAACAGCGACTCTACCTCATCAAGCGGAACTTGCCGCGATTTGGAAACCTCGCGGGCATAGGCTTCGATATCTTTTTTTAGCCGTCCGTCGCTATCCTGGAAGCCCTCGGCACTGTTTATGGAGGACCCGGCCTGGATCGGCGAGGCATCGGCTAAGCGCTTGAGAACCGCCGGCTGGCCGCCGGGGTTCGACGATGTTTGTACCGGCGTGTTGGCGGAGCGCGCAGCGGGTTGCGTGGAGGCGCACCCCGCTAACAGGGTAAAAACAGCAGCGACTTGCAAAACACGAGCGGGTTTGAACATAATCATCCTTATGGAGACCCTATATATTACTCATCCCGCCTGTCGTCTGCACGAAATGGGGGATTGGCATCCCGAATGTCCAAGCCGTCTTGATGCAATTAACGACCAATTGCTTGCCAGCGGGGTACTGGGCCTGCTGGGCGCAAAAGAAGCTTCCAGTGCCACTGATGCCGACTTACTGCGTGTGCACACTGCATCGTATTTGACTTATCTGAAAAATCACGTCCCGGCCGAAGGCTATTTTGCGCTCGACCCCGATACACTTATGAACTCTCATACATTGGAAGCCGCGTTGGTGGCTGCCGGAGCGGGAGTCACGGGGGTCGATGCCATTATGCGCAACGAGGCCAAAACAGCGTTTTGTTCAGTAAGGCCGCCGGGCCATCATGCTCGTCCAGATCAGGCCATGGGGTTTTGTTTTTTTAATAATGTGGCGGTTGCGGCAGCTTATGCTCTCGAAAAATATAAGCTAAACCGTGTGGCTATTGTGGATTTTGACGTTCACCACGGTAACGGCACTGAAGAAATGTTTTCAGGCGACCCACGGGTATTGATGTGCAGCTTTTTTCAACATCCTTTCTTTCCGAATATGGGCACGGATACCGCGGCAGAGAATATGGTGAATATTCCCGTTGCAGCGTATTCAAGCAGCGCTTCGCTGCGCCAATTGGTCTCCGACCGGTGGATGCCCAGGCTTGATGCTTTTAAGCCAGAATTCATATTCATGTCGGCCGGCTTTGATGCGCATCGTGAAGATGATATGGGGCAACTTGGTATGGTCGAAGCTGATTACGCCTGGATTACTGAACAGATCGTCGGCCTGGCTGAACGAACTGCGCATGGACGCATTGTCAGCCTCCTGGAGGGGGGATATAACTTGTCAGCGCTGGGCCGAAGCGTTGTGGCTCATATCAAGGTGCTGGCAAAGTTGTAGAATGACAAACTTCATGTCTATTTTGTATCGAAACTGTCTTGCAATGTGTGTGCCAAAGAAATGGTTGCGCCTATGCTAAAAAATTCAGCGTTATGTCTTTTATAGTTCCTCAGGAGGAAGCTCGATGAAGGTGTTAGTACCTGTCAAGCGCGTAGTTGATTACAACGTCAAAGTACGCGTAAAGTCCGATCAGACCGGCGTGGATATAGCCAACGTCAAAATGTCAATGAATCCGTTCGACGAGATAGCAGTCGAAGAAGCTACGCGGCTTAAAGAAAAAGGCGTGGCAACCGAGATTATCGCGATATCGTGCGGTGTGGCGCAGTGTCAGGAAACATTAAGAACAGCCATGGCTATCGGTGCGGACCGTGCTGTTCTGGTGCAAACCGACGCCGAACTGCAGCCTTTGGCGGTAGCCAAGTTGCTTAAAGCCCTGGTTGACAAAGAGCAGCCTCAACTTGTCATTTTGGGCAAGCAGGCCATCGATGACGATGCCAATCAAACAGGCCAAATGCTTGCTGCATTGCTTGACTGGCCGCAAGCGACATTTGCCAGCAAGGTCGAGCTTTCAAGCGATACGGCAACTGTCACTCGCGAGGTCGACGGCGGCCTGGAAACTATTTCACTTAAGCTGCCCGCCATTGTCACGACCGATTTGCGCTTGAACGAGCCTCGTTATGTGACGTTGCCCAACATCATGAAGGCCAAGAAGAAAACACTCGAGGTTGTTACGCCTGAAGATCTTGGCGTCGATGTGGCTCCTCGCTTGAAAACCCTTAAAGTCTCCGAGCCGCCAGCACGATCGGCGGGCATTATCGTTCCCGATGTTGCAACGTTGGTCGATAAACTCAAAAACGAAGCCAAGGTAGTTTGATTATGACGATTCTTGTAATTGCTGAACACGACAACACCCATTTAAAGGGGGCAACGCTTAATACCGTCGCCGCGGCCCAGAAAATCGGTGGCGATATTCATGTGCTGGTTGCCGGATCGGGTATCCAGGCTGTGGCCGAGCAAGCTGCGCAGGCTAGCGGAGTGGCCAAGGTATTGGTCGCCGATGCGCCGCAACTGAAAGACGGCCTGGCCGAAAATGTTGCGGCTCAGGTGTTGGCGCTGGCTCAAACCTATAGCCATATTTTGTTTCCCGCCACTGCTTCAGGTAAAAACGTAGCTCCCCGCGTAGCTGCCAAGCTCGATGTGGCCCAGGTTTCCGACATTATTGCCGTGGAAGCCGCCGATACATTTTTGCGCCCCATTTATGCCGGCAACGCTATTGCCACCGTTCAATCCAGCGATGCCATAAAAGTCATTACGGTGCGTACAACCGGTTTTGATGCTGTTGCGGCGCAAGGCGGCCAAGCCAGTATCGAGGCGGTTGCTGCCGCCGACGATGCGGGCCTGTCGTCGTTTGTAGGCCGCGAGGTCGCCACAAACGATCGTCCTGAGCTGGCCGGAGCTGCTGTGGTGGTGTCGGGTGGTCGCGGCATGGGCAGCGCTGAGAATTTCAAAATCCTTGAGCCTTTGGCTGACAAGCTTGGTGCCGCCATGGGTGCGTCACGCGCGGCGGTCGATGCCGGTTACGCTCCTAATGACTGGCAGGTTGGTCAAACGGGCAAGATCGTTGCACCCCAGTTGTATGTTGCCGTAGGTATTTCCGGCGCCATTCAGCATCTGGCGGGCATGAAAGACTCCAAAGTCATCGTGGCCATTAATAAAGACGCCGAGGCGCCAATATTCGGCGTGGCTGATTATGGGCTGGTGGCCGATTTATTCCAGGCGGTTCCCGAACTGGTCGAGGCACTGTAGTTCTTGACAGGCGCCAGAAGTAAATAGTTCATCGTAACTAGTAAAAGGGCCTGCGACGCAAAGTTGCAGGCCCTTTTTCATAGAATCTTCTTATTCAAATTAAATCAACAGTGAACTATGTCGGCGCAGCAGCCGTACCAACGTAATGTCTGCACTTCGCCTTCGTGCTTACAATTGATCTGGAAATGGAATTAGTACAGTACCCGGCAACCCAGCCAGCGGTGCTCTACAACCAACTGCTTTATTAGTCTTTTGCAGACGTTAATCACTTTGTCTACCGCTGGTGTAAGCGGCAGACTTTCGCTCGAGCACAAAACAATCTCTCTTGAAAGCTCGAAGTCCAGCGAATGAGACGTAATTGTGCCATTGGCTATCTCTGGTTGCGCAGCCGAGTAAGGTAGTATGGTGGCAGCTAATCCTTCACATACTGCAGGTATCAAAATCGCCGAGGTGCTCGCTTCGGCGAACAGGTTGCAAGTAAGCCGAGCCGATAAAAACGCGTGGTCCACGCGCGCCCTTAGCTTGTTTGGCAAGCTTGGCAGTACTAAAGGCAAGTCCGAAATACGATCGATAGCTATGTTTTTTGGCGGCAGTTTCACGCTTGGGTGGGCAAGCAGAAACAAGTCTTCAATTAACAACGCAGTGAGTGAAATACCTTTGATGGGCTGTTGATCGGGTGAAAGTGAAAAATCGACTCTTCCCTGCAGCACTAGTCGGGTTAAGTCTGCGCTGGGAATGTCGACAATTTCCAGCACGATCCCCGGAAACTCTTGTTTGACAAGCTTCATGAGCGGCAAGGCGATCATTCGCGCCGTACTTGAAGCCAGGCCGATCGATACGGTGCCGGCAATCTGGTCATCGGTTTTTGCCAGGAGGCTGCGCGTAGAGTCAACTTGTCTCAATATCGTTTGGGCGTGCCGATAAAGAAGGACTCCTTCGCTGGTTGCATGCACCCCTTTTGAACCGCGCACCAATAAACGTACTCCAAGATCCTCTTCCAGCAGTGCTATCTGCTGGCTTAGTGCTGGTTGCGCAACATACAGGCTTTCCGCTGCCCGGGTCATATTCTGCATCTCGAATACGCGCACGAAATATTGAAGTTGTCTCAGGTTCATGCTTTTTCCTGCCGAAAGAGTGCAAATGAGTTCAAAAAACTGAAATAAGTTTATCTTATGACTCGATAGTTAAAAAGTATTTTTATTGGAGCAGGTCTTTATTTAGAATCAACTGTACTTAAACAGGAGACAAGCAATATGAGCCTTCCATTATCTGGTCTGAAAGTGCTGGATTTAACAAGAGCCTTATCGGGGCCTTTCAGTACAATGATCTTGGCAGACCTGGGGGCTGAAGTGATCAAGGTTGAGCCCATGCCGGGCGGCGAGATGGTTCGTCAATGGGGGCCTTTCGACGAAGACATAAGTGTTTATTATCTTAGCGCCAATAGAAATAAAAAGGGCATTGGAATTGACTTTCGAAGCAGCGAAGGGCTGGCTCTAATCAAGAAAATGGCGCTCAAATCCGACATCGTCGTCGAGAATTTCAAAGTAGGTACGATGGAAAACATGGGGTTGGGCTATGACGAGCTTTCCCGGTTGAAGCCTGAAATTATCATGGCGTCGATTTCCGGGTTCGGAAGCAAAGGTCCCGCAAAGAACTGGGCCGGTTTTGATCAGATCGCCCAAGGCTATTCCGGATTCATGAGCTTGACCGGTACTGACCAGTCGGGGCCCACACGCGTCGGGACGGCAATTGGTGATCTTACTGCGGGTATGTGGATCGTCATCGGGATATTGGCTGCAGTTGTCGAGTGCAAGAATAACGGTCGCGGACAGCATGTCGAAACTTCTCTTCTGGCAAGTTTGATGGGTTTGCTAAGCGTACAAGGCCAACGTTATTTAAGCGTTCAGGAAGTTCCAGAGCCTTGTGGCAATGTGCACCCGGTGATAGCGCCATACGGTACGTTCGAGACAGCCGATGGTCCGCTGAACCTGGCGCCGGCGACCCAGGCAATGTGGACCAAGCTGTGTTCGATTCTTGGCCTGGAGTCCCTTGCTGCCGATCCCCGTTTTCTGACCAATGCCGACCGCATGCAAAATCGCCATGTGCTTAAAGAACTGCTTGAAACCAGTTTGAAACGCCGAACCCGCATGGAGTGGACTCCATTAATGATAGACAAGGGTATTCCAGCCGGCCCGATCAATAAGCTGGACGATGTATTTAATGATCCCCAGGTATTGGCTTGCAAATTGGTCCAGACGGTAGAGCATCCAGTTTTGGGCGAACTGAAGCAGGTAGGTCTGCCATTAAGCATGACCCATATAGAAGATGGTTCTTCTGTGCGATCCGCTCCACCGCTATTCGGACAACATACCAGTGCGGTATTTGCGGACTATGGTTTTGAGTCAACGGAAATAGCACGCTTGCTTGAGTTGAAAGTAATTCACCAGGCAAGCTGATTCCAGGGGCCGAACAGGCTGTGATGAAGTGCTAAAACCCATCGTAGTGGCGGAAAGAATGTCAGATAAAAACAGTTTCAAAAATACATCAAAAGATCCGGCTGGACCACAGTTGCACCTGCAGGGCTCCGTCGCGACTATACGGTTTCGTAAGCCCGAATACGCGAACCGCCTTAGTCCTGACGACCTCCTGACGCTTCGAGAGCATATTGACAGAGTCAATCAGGCGGAAGAGGTTCTGGTGCTTCGGTTTACAGGCGAAGGAAATTATTTTTGCAGCGGATACGACATCTCTTCGCTTGCAGCTGCAGCTGCCCCCAGTTCCATTTTTTTCGGTGAAACCATTGATCTGATAGAAAGCGCGCGGCCTGTCACTATCGCTGCGATAAATGGCGGCGTCTATGGCGGAGGAACTGATCTTTGCCTGGCTTGCGACTTTCGCATCGGGGCCAGGTCGGCAAATATGTTTATGCCAGCGGCCAAACTCGGCTTGCATTTTTATCCGGGAGGCATGGCCAGATATATATCCAGATTGGGCCTGAACCAGGCTAAACGGCTTTTCCTGACGGCAGAGAAAATAGATGCTGAAGAAATGTTGCGAATAGGCTTCCTGACGGAAATTGTCGAAGCAGGGCAGCTGGCGCCGCGTCTCGAAGAGATTAGCCACTTGCTGGCTGGCATGGCGCCTATTGCTCTTTTAGGCATAAAAAAACATTTGAATCTTATTGCCAGAGGACAGATTCAAACAGGGGATATCGAACAGGGGGTTCATCGCTCGGAGACTTCCAGCGATATTTCAGAAGGTGCATTAGCGTGGAAGGAAAAACGGGCGCCGCGGTTCAGCGGCACCTGAACACATAATCGATCCAAGGAGACGACAATGAAAAAAATTACGAAAATAGCTTTTGCTTGTATGGCGTTGGGCATTGCGGGAATGGCTCAAGGTGCGGAAAGTTATCCCGCTAAGCCCATTACGCTGGTTATTGGGTTTCCCCCCGGCGGAGGAGCCGATAATGTCGGCCGTGTTTATGCCAATGGGTTGTCCAAGCTATTGAAGCAGCCCGTCGTCATTGAAAACCGGCCTGGCGCCGGCTCGACTATTGCGGCCACCCAAGTCGCTAAGTCGAAGCCTGATGGCTACACCTTATACCTTGGCAACTCCAGCGTCATGGGAAGCGATAGTGTTCTTTATAACGTCAGCTATACGGCGGAAGACTTCATGCCGGTAGCGCAACTTACCATTGCGCCCATGATACTGATTGCCAGCAAGAAGTCGGGCATAAGCAGCGTAAAAGATCTGTTGCAGCGGGCAAAAAAGGCTCCCAATACGATTAATGTGGCTTCATCGGGAAATGGTGTCATTACCCACCTTGCCGCAGTGGAGTTCATGGGCGTCAGCAAGACTAAATTCATGCATATTCCTTTTAAGGGGGGCGCCGCGGCGACACAGTCCGTTGCCGCCGGTGATACCGATATCTCATTTGCTACAGCGCCTTCGGCCCGTACAGCTATCGACACTGGGAAAGCCATAGGTTTAGGAATCACAACGGCTAAGCCGTCCGGCATCATTCCTCAGTATCAGCCTATTTCCGGATCCGAGGTTTCCGGCTACAACATTGCTAACTGGTGGGGGATTTTCGTGCCTAAAGGTACTCCCAAGGAAGTTGTCGATGTGTTGTTTACGGCGACTAACCAAGTGCTTGCGGATAAAAATGTGCAGCAGACTCTTGCTTCCAGCTACGAGGAAGTAGCGCCGTCCAAATCTGTCGAGGAATTCGTCAAGTTCGCCCGGCAAGAGGGGGAGCAAGGTTTGCGGCTGGCCAAGGAAAGCCGCGCTACGGCCAATTAGCGTTGACATGGGCCGTTCTGGCCCATGATCCGTTTCTCGGCGCAGGCCAGCTGATTTTTTGCCGGCCAGTACGGTAGTGTGCCTGGCTTCGACTGGAAGTATGGCAAAATGATTTCAGAGACTGTTCACGAAAATCGATAGCCAAGGCTCAAATAAGTATATTGCCTGGCATTTGAGTTATGGAGAAAAAGTGAGTTACCGCGCGCCTACCCAAGATATCCGTTTCATCCTTAAAGAGCTGGCCGACCTTGATGGCATCCTGGCTTTACCGGGTTTTGAAGAGGTCTCGGAAGATCTGGTTGACGCGGTTCTCGAAGAAAACGCTAAATTCGTTGAGCAGGCAATTGCCCCGCTTAATCACACAGGCGACACCTCGCCCGCCAAGTGGTCCGATGGTGCGGTGACCACATCGCCAGGTTTTAAAAAAGCGTTTAAAGAGTTTGCTCAAGGCGGGTGGCAAGGTTTGCAGCATGATGCGCAGTGGGGTGGCCAGGGCTTGCCCAAGCTGGTTGGCGCTCCGGCCAGCGAAAATATCAATTCCGCGAATTTGGCGTTCTCATTATGTCCTTTATTGACTGACGGGGTAATCGAGGCGTTGACTGCGGTGGGTAGTGCAGAGCAGCAGTCCCGTTTTATCGTCCCCATGATCGAGGGGCGTTGGACGGGGACCATGAACCTGACCGAGCCGCAGGCTGGCTCCGACCTGGCCCAGGTGTCGTCCCGGGCAGTCATGCAAGGCGATGGCGCTTATCGTATTTCGGGACAAAAAATCTTTATTACGTACGGTGAGCACGATCTGGCTGAAAATATCGTTCACCTTGTGCTGGCGCGCACGCCTAATGCCCCTGCCGGGGTCAAAGGCATTTCGTTGTTTATCGTTCCTAAGTTTTTAGTCAACGACGATGGTTCGCTGGGGCCGCGCAATGATGTATGGTGCGCGTCCATCGAGCACAAGCTGGGCATACATGCCAGTCCCACAGCGGTACTTATCTATGGCTCCGGCAAAGGGGATGTAGGCGAGGGCGCGCTGGGATATTTGGTGGGCGAAGAAAATCGCGGTCTTGAGTACATGTTCATTATGATGAATGCAGCACGTTTTGCAGTGGGCATTCAGGGAATCGCAGTGTCCGAGCGGGCCCTGCAGCATGCGCAGGTCTACGCTCAAGAACGTGTTCAAGGGCAGGCTTTGGGAGGATCGTCGGGCCCGGTGCCGATTATTCAACACCCCGACGTGCAACGCATGTTGCAAACGATGCGGGCATTAACCGAAGGTGCCAGGGCACTGGCCTATATTGGGGCAGCAGCGTTTGATAGGTCGATACATCACACCGACCCTCGGGTACAGGCTGAAAACAAGGCGCTTTACGAGTATTTGGTGCCGATTGTCAAAGGTTTTTCTACCGAAAATGCTGTGGAGGTAGCGTCGCTGGGGGTTCAGGTTCACGGGGGCATGGGGTTTATTGAAGAGACAGGGGCCGCCCAGTATTATCGTGACGCGCGTATTCTTCCTATTTACGAGGGTACAACCGCGATTCAGGCCAATGACTTCGTCGGACGGAAAACCTTGCGCGATGGCGGCGGCGTGGCCAGGGCATTGGCGACTCAAATGCGGGCAACCCTGGCACAACTGCAAGAGGTTTCGGCTAAGAAAGATGCCAATCAACAGGCTATCTCGCTGATCGCTCGCCGTCTTGAACCTGCCATCCTGGCTTACGAGCAAACGGTCGAGTATGTTTTATCCAACGCAACTGATTCATTGCGATCGGTGTTTTTCGGTAGCGTGCCTTACTTGATGTTATCGGGCGTGGTACTGGCCGGATGGCAGATGGCGCGGGCTGCACTGACGTGCTACCGTTCCCTTCAGGTGGGCAACGCTAATGACTTTTATGTGCAGAAGCTTGCTACGTGCGTTTTTTATTTCGTGTACGTGATGCCCCGGGCTCAATCCTTATCCATCAGTGTGATCGAGGGTGGTCAGGCTAATGCTTATTCTTTGGAAACCATATAAAGATATTCAAAAATGATATTTCCAATATATAGGCATTGCTGCCACAATAATTTTCATACTTTGGTGGGGGTTGTAGTTACTGAGGTTGTATAGCTAGAGTTCCCATCTTTTCTTAACAACTACTTAAGAGACTTACTATGGCTACTTTGCGACTTGGCGATACCGCTCCTGACTTCGAGCAGGATTCTTCAGCAGGAAAGATCCGCTTCCACGAATTCTTAGGCGATAAATGGGGTGTGCTGTTTTCCCATCCTGCCGACTTTACTCCTGTATGCACCACCGAGCTTGGCTACACAGCGAAATTGGCCGACGAGTTCGCCAAGCGTAATGTCAAGGTTATTGCGATCTCGGTAGATGATGCCGATTCCCATAATAAATGGATCGAAGACATCAATGACACTCAAAGCACGTCTGTCAATTTTCCTATTTTGGCCGACTCCGATCGTAAGGTCTCCGACCTTTACGACATGATCCACCCGAATGCCAGCACAACGGCCACAGTCCGTTCCGTCTTTGTTATCGACCCGAATAAAAAGGTACGTTTGACGATTACGTATCCAGCCAGCACAGGCCGAAACTTTAACGAAATTTTGCGCGTTATTGATTCGCTGCAGCTTACCGATAGCCATAGTGTGGCAACGCCGGTTAACTGGGAGGATGGCGACGACGTTATTATTGTGCCGTCCATTAAAGATGAAGCCGAACTCAAGGCCAAGTTTCCCAAGGGTTACAAGGCGGTTCGTCCTTATTTGCGCATTACGCCGCAGCCCAATAAATAAGCTGTATTGGTCTTATTGTTTAGCTCGTGATTAGGGTGACTAATTACGTTGGCAAGGCCTCTGCTTAGTTATAAGCCACGCCCCAAAAACTGGGATTATCCGGATTTTGGGGCGTTTTTTTGTAGCGATTGGCTATGTTTTTCAGGCGCGTTGTGTTTTTATGCGTGCGTGGTTCTTTTGTGAGCTGGATTGATTCTTTAGACATGGGCTGAAGGCAGTGTGTGGCCCGGGGGACGGCTCGGCCCGGCTCGTCGCCATGCGGCGCCCACCACCGCCACGCTCGGTCGTCCGGCCCTTCGGCCTTCCTTCCCGTCCGCTCGCTCTGACCTCAAAAGTCCCCCGGGCCGCACACTGCCTCCAGCCCACTGCGGTACGGAAATGCTTCATGCCAGACAGCTGGGCCGGGAAATCCCGCAGAGTATCAAGTACCCATGACTTTATTCACAACATGCCTTGTTGAAGGAGAGCAAAGCCGGACGGAGCCGTTGAGTAAACGCAACATTTGCAAATAAACACTTGCATTGAGTACTGTTGTTTTGTACAGTTCGTTTATGGGTTAGCTGTATTTAAATACAGTGGTTTTATAAACAGTAAGGCCCTGGTTAATAACAAACGACGAAACAACCAACCATTCGAGGCATCCATGAAAAATTCCAACACACAAAATCCATCAAAATGGCCATTTCCTCCTTCCCCGAAACGCTATAGCTCAACTAAACTTACGCGCAGCGCCATGGTGGCCGATGTTTGTCTGGTTGCTGTTTGGGGCGCCACCATACCAGGGCTTATGTGGCTAGGGGTGGCAGGTGGTTTTTAAAATTCAAGATTTGGTGTAGAATAATCGGCTTTGCTAACTCATCCTCTGGCGGCGGGCTTAAATAATAAATTCCCACCGAATCACGATGACACCAGGAGTTCACTGTGAACCTAATCGCACTTCTTGAACAAGAAGAAATCGCCCGCCTGACCGGCGGACAAGCCAAACCCGAATTTGCCCCTGGCGATACGGTCGTTGTTAGTGTAAACGTTGTCGAAGGCGCCCGTAAGCGTGTTCAGGCCTACGAAGGCGTAGTTATCGCCAAACGCAACCGCGGCTTGAATTCATCGTTTATTGTTCGCAAGATTTCGTCAGGCGAAGCCGTCGAACGTACATTCCAGCTTTACTCCCCACAAATCGCATCTATCGAAGTTAAGCGCCGTGGCGACGTTCGCCGTGCTAAACTTTACTATCTGCGTAGCCGTTCGGGTAAAGCCGCTCGTATTAAAGAAAAATTGGTACGTAAGTCAGATAAAAAAGCAGCAGCTTAAATTGGCACTGTTTTTCTGATAAACACCAACAAAGGCACCCTGCGGGGTGCCTTTGTTTTATGAGTCTTATGTCGCGAAGCATACTATTACCTCCTCGAAATAAACGTATTGCTGTAGTTACTGGGTTTGACCCTCAAACTCAACCCATGGTGCCGACGTCCCAGGACTTACTGCCGCTTGAACCGGCCACCATCCAGCTGGACTTTATTTGTTCGGCATTTAACAGGCCCGTCGACTGGCAAGTTGAACCCATATTCACCGAATCATTCAACGTGGAAACTCTAGATCTGGAAGACACTATCCAGGCAGCGGTGTTTTTTCCTTTGGTGCAACGTCCCGATGGTTTGCACGTTATTTTTACGCGACGTGCAAGCCATTTGTATGATCATGCGGGGCAAATTTGTTTTCCCGGGGGACGGATCGAGCCTACCGACCGCGATGCTGTTGCAGCCGCCTTGCGGGAAACGCAGGAAGAAATCGGCGTCGACTCAAAGTTCATCCAGTTAATCGGAACGCAGCCAAGCTTTCTGACATCGACCCGCTTTACGATGAAGCCCATTATCGGGCTTGTGCAGCCGGGGTTTTCAATTCATCCTGACAAGACTGAGGTTGCCGAGGTGTTTGAAGTGCCGTTGTCGTTTCTAATGGATCCAGGCAATCATCGTTTGCACCGGGCTAATTTACCGGGCGGCGGCCATCGATATTATTTTTCGATGCCTTGGCGGAATTATTTTATATGGGGCGCAACAGCGGCGCTAATCCGTAATTTCTACCACTATTTATCAGCGGCCCAATCTGGGCGGTGCCGATAAAGTCCCCTTTCTGTTAGCCTCAACGGCTGATCCTTTTTACTGCCGCAGCTTGTACCAAATGTCAGTATCGGCTTTTGGCTTCGTTTTCAGCCAGGATTCGCTGATAAAGCTCATGACGCTCGCGAGTAATGTCGCCACGTTCCAGCGCGGCAAGTACTCCGCAACCGGGTTCATGACGATGCGTACAGTTATAAAAGCGGCAGTGCTGTATGGCTGCCGTAAACTCAGGAAATCCTTGTTCTATTTCGCTTGCGCTTAAATGATATAGGCCGAAGGCTTGAAAGCCGGGCGAGTCGATTAGATCGCCGCCGTTATCAGGCAGGTGATACAGGCGCGTGCTGGTCGTAGTGTGCTTACCCGCACCCAGGGCAACGGAATATTCTTGTGTATGGGCTAGCGCGCTGGGAACAAGCGTGTTCAGTATGGTTGATTTTCCCATACCGCTCTGTCCGAGCAGCAAACTGGTGCGATTTTTCAACTCGGGCAATAGCAGAGTTTGGACGTGTTTTGAGTCCAGAGCGCTAAGCTCTATAACGCGAATGCCTAGCTTCGATAACCCGCTCAGGCGACGACGGGCATCCGCCAGGCGTTCCGAAAGATCGGCCTTGTTAAGAATAATTAAAGGTTCGATGCCGGCACTCCAGGCCGCCACCAGTGCGCGCCCGGTTAAATCGTCGGAAAAAGCGGGTTCGACTGCGACCACAATCAGTAGCTGGTCGACATTGGCGGCGAACTGCTTGGTTCGCATGTCGTCGGATCGGTATAGTAAATTGCGGCGTTCAAGGATGCGTTCGATGGCGCCTTCTTCGGCGCCTTGCGGCGCGATCACCACAAAATCACCGACCGCAGCGCCTGCTTTTTTACCGCGTGGGAAGCATTTTCGCAAACTGCCATCGGCTAACTCAACCGTGTAATGGCGTCCGTGCGCGGCAATAATGCGCCCTTCCAGGGCGGCGCCATTAGTCATGTTTTAAATTCTGGATGCGAAGCACGGCGGGAGGGTGGCTGTCATAAAACGCAGAGTGTAACGGATCGGGAGTTAAAGTGGCGGCGTTGTCGTCATAAAGTTTAATAAGCGCCGACACAAGATGTTCGGCTGAGCACTGCGTGGCTGCGTATTGATCGGCCTGGAATTCATCGCGCCGGGAGAACCAGCTTGCCAGCGGGGCGGTCCAGAACGTAAAAACGGGCATGACCAGAAAGAAAAGGATTAAGGCCAGGGCGTCGTTGGAGCGGCCTAGTTGAGGAAGGACACCCAGGCCGGTGTAAAACCAGACTTGTTGAGAAAGCCAGCTTAATATCTGGAAAAATACTGCTGAAAGGGCGAAGCTGATCAGCATCCGTTTAATAATATGCTTATATTTAAAGTGCGCCAGTTCATGGGCCAGAACAGCCTCGATTTCGTCGACATTCAGGCGTGAAAGCAGCGTATCGAAAAATACGATCCGTCGTGCTTTGCCAAAGCCCGTAAAGTAGGCGTTGCCATGGGCCGAGCGCTTGGATCCGTCCATGACGAACAAACCATTAATCGAGAATCCACAGCGTTGTGCCAGCGCGTGAATGCGCTGCGCGATCTCCGGATTGTCCAGCGGTGTGAATTTGTTGAATAGGGGGGCAATAACGGTGGGAAAGAGCCATAGAATCAAGAAGTTGAAAATCACCCAGACCAGCCAGGCCCACCAGCCCCAGTGGGGGCCTGCGTTTCCCATAACCCATAGTACGCTGGCGGCTAGCGGGACGCCCAGGATCAGCAATAACAACGCCGCTTTCAGTGCATCGACGACAAAGAGCTTTGGGGTTACCCGATTAAAGGCAAACTTTGCTTCAAGCTTGAATTTTCGCCATATCGCAAACGGTAGCCCGACCACACTGACAATAATTAATACACTGCCAATTAACGCCAGTTGGCGCATCATTTCGTTATCAATCAGCTGACCCAGCCGTACATCCAGGAACTGCAGGCCTCCCAGTAGCGTCAGCGCCACAAGAGTGGCGGCCTCGGTGATCCATTCGACGATGGCGAGTTGAACTTTGGCATGTGTGTAGTCGGCCGCCCGCTGGTGACTATATAGTCCAATTCGAGCGGAGAACTCGGGCGGCACCTGGTCGCGGTGTTGTTTTACATGGCGGACTTGACGCGCTGCCAGCCATAAGCGCAACAAAATATCGGACAGCAGAAAGGCAATAAACAGCAAAGTAAACATAAGGTAGGGGGCGTATGCGAAAATTGTTCTTTTAAGGAAGAAATTATATGGCGGTGAATGATCAGCGTTTAGTTTGGCTCGACCTGGAAATGACCGGGCTCGATCCAGAAAAAGAACGAATTATTGAGGCTGCGGTGGTTATTACCGAGCCCGACTTGACGTTTGTTGCGGAAGGGCCTGTATTGGTTATACACCAGAGCGACGAGTTGCTTGATGCAATGGATAAATGGAATACATCGACTCATGGAAAAAGCGGGCTGATCGACAAGGTCAAGGCATCGACCATAACTGAAGAGCAAGCCGAGGAACAGTTACTGGCATTTTTGCGTGAACACGTGCCGCCGGGGAAATCTCCGTTGTGCGGCAATACTGTTGGGCAGGACCGGCGCTTTATGGTCAAATACATGCCACGTCTGGAAGAATTCTTCCACTATCGGAATCTGGATGTCAGTACATTAAAAGAACTTTCATTGCGCTGGAAACCCGAAGTGTATAAAAGCTTTGTCAAGAAAAGCCGCCATGAAGCGCTTGCTGACATTTACGAGTCAATCGAAGAGCTAAAACATTACCGCGAGCACTTTATCAAGCTGGATCCCCCAAAAGAATAACTCTTTTACGATTTTAGCGGCAACGCGCGTTCGTTGCCGCCAAAGCGTTTATAGACATAGGGCTTCAAGGCTTGGTAATGGGTCGAATCGCGCTGCAGAATTGCATTCAGATAGCGTTCCGCCTGCTCGAATACTTTCCAGTACAAGCGTCCGCAAAGTTGCCGGGCGGCATGGCCCGGCCAATTTGAAGGCAACATTTGCTGCGGTAGCTGCGGATCATGCAAGACTATGCGTCGCCATTCATGTATGGTTAGCGCCCTGACAGAAAAAGCCAGTTCAGGGCTGGTTTGCGAGTCAAAAGCATGTAGTATCGGCTTAAATGTTTCGGAAAAAGACTGGTACTGCTGCGCGACTCCTTGCAGGTCCCAGCACTGCGAAATCAGATCGCTGATTAACAGCCCGTTGTTCAGGTTCAGCTCGTGCGCGCCTAGTACCAAGGCCTTGTCCGAGACCTTGAACTTATTAAGCAATTTTTGGGCGCGAGGGGCCTGGTTGCGCGGCACGGCAAAAATGCCCGGTGCAATGGCGCCAAAGCCCGCCCAGACCAGCTCACGCCTTAGCTCGGAGCGTCCA
>DATCVA010000353.1:0-8046 GCA_036567205.1 Eoetvoesiella sp.
AAAACAAGCTACGCTGCTGGCTCTGGATTCAACTACCGCCATCAGTTTGCCCGTTTCCGCGCCGCCGGGGGCCTTATTGAATGCCAACGGGCGGCCGCGCGGTGGTCTCGAAGTTAATCTCCAGACGTCGTTGGCCGGGGGGCTGCCCGGAGTAAGGCAGTGGTTTACTGCTTATCCATATACATGTCTGGAGCAACTCGGCTCTAAAGCAATTGGGCTACGCAGCAGCGAGCAATGGCAGGCTCTTATGCATAAGTTGCCCGATTATCTTGATCCGGACGGCCTGGCGGCTTATTTTCCCGGAGCGCGTCAAGGCAGTGAAGTTTTAACTGCCTACTTGCTGGCGGCCAGTCATGAAGCTCAAGCGCTGGGTTTGCCGTTTGCTATTCCAGACGCTGCGAAAGAAGCCATGACCCGTGGTCTTGTAGCGTTCGTCGAGGGCAAGGTTGTGCGCAATCGTTGGGCGCCTCAAGCCGATCTGGATGTGCGTAAACTGTTAGTGATAGAGGCTTTGTCTCGAGAAGGGATGGTTAATGCCCGTATGCTTGGCAGTATTGAAATTGTGCCGGATCGTTGGCCGACGTCGGCCGTTATTGACTGGTTAGCCATTTTGCAGAGGGTTTCGTCGATTCCCAATCGTCAGGCATCATTAGCCCATGCACGGGAAATTATTCAGGCCCGCATGTTAAGCCGCGGGGCCGAACTTGTGTTTGCCGATGATGCGCAAAACAATTGGTGGTGGTTAATGCTGGGGCCCGAAGTGAATGCCGCCAAGCTGATGCTGACGGTTATGGGCCAGCCCGGCTGGGACGATGATATGCCGCGTTTGGCGCAAGGGCTGATCATGCGTCAGAGTAACGGTGCGTGGCGAACCACAACGGCAAATTTAATGGGCAGCCTGGCGCTGGAAAAATTTGCCCGGCATTATGAGCATGCATCCCTGACAGGGAAAACTCTGGTGGGGATAGAGGGGGGGCAGAACATTCAGGAGCTTGCTTGGGATACGCTTATACCTAAAAAAACCGGCGCTAAAGCTTCATCATTGAATGATCCGGCGCTTAAAACTCAAGAAATATTTCAGTCTTGGCCTGGTGCGCAGCCCGCAACCTTAACCATTCAGCATAAGGGGGCGGGTCAAGGTTGGGCGAGCGTGCGCTCATTGGCGGCAGTGCCGGTGACTAAGCCGGCAATGGCGGGGTACACAGTAACGCGTCAGCTAACGCCAGTGTCACAGGCTGTACCGGGCGTCTGGTCGCGAGGCGATGTGTATCGGGTACGAATCGACATTATTGCGAAAACAGCTACAACCTGGGCGGTTCTGTCCGACCCCGTACCCGCGGGCGCTGTAATCTTGGGGAGCGGTTTGAGGCGGGACTCGGCCATTTCTACAGGATCGGAAAATAGTAACAAGACAGTTGCGCCGTCTTTTGTAGAGCGGTCGTTCGAATCGTATCGCGCGTATTTTGAGTATTTGCCGCAGGGTGCAACACATCTTGAATATACCGTGCGTTTAAATTCGGTGGGCCAGTTTTACTTGCCCGCGACTCGTATTGAAGCGTTGTATCAACCAGATGTGTATGGCGCGGTTCCGAACAGTGACGGATTGACTGTGCAGGCAGGGAAATGAATCTGTGTGGGCTAAACATGGCACGATGGGTGGCGGTGCTGGCGGTTTTTGCACATGGGGCAGTTAGCGCAGCGTCACAGTCGCCGACGGATGTACAGAAAGAAGCGGGGCGTATACCCCTTCTTTCACAGGCTGTCGCGCCGACGGTATCGGGATTGCCTTCCTATCCATCGATCAAAGATCAGTTCCGGGCTTCCGATGTGCTGGTGCTGGACCGCAGGGGCCAATTGCTGCAGCGGCTGCGCAGCAATTTTCAGGTGCGACGCGGCGATTGGGTAAGTCTGCACGATGTTTCACCTGCACTGGTCAACGCCGTTCTTATGTCCGAAGATCGGCGGTTTTATTCGCATTCCGGTGTGGATTGGCAAGCCGTGCTGGCTGCTGCCTGGGATAATTTACTTTTGGATCAGCGCCGCGGCGCCTCTACCGTCAGCATGCAACTGGTAGGACTTATCGACGAGCAGTTGAGGGGTGGCTCGTCGGGCCGGTCTGTTATGCAAAAAATTGGCCAGGCTCTGGAGGCCCGAACGATGGAGCGCCATTGGACTAAAGCTCAAATACTAGAGGCTTATCTGAATCTGGCGCCGTTTCGCGGTGAGCTGGTCGGCGTGGACGCGCTCTCGAGTGTATTGTTTGGGAAGCACGCCAGCGGTCTGGATATGCGTGAGTCAGCGTTGGCGGCGGCCATGCTTCGCGCGCCTAATGCCTCGCAGGCTGTGCTCGAACATCGCGCTTGCGGCTTATTGCAAGCCATGGCCCAATCGCAGGAATGCAAGGGCTTGGCAGATTTTATCCAGCGCAGCTTTGTGCGCCGGCCATTTATTCGGGCCAATAGCAATGAGTTCGCGTTGCACTATGCACAATGGGTGCTCAGGCAGGCGCCCCGTTTTCCGGGCGAGTCTATCGTGACCTCGCTCGATGCCACGTTGCAACGGGTTGTAGTCGATATTGTTCAGCGCCACTTATACGATTTGCAGGCCAGTCATGTCAGTGATGCGGCGGTAGTGGTTCTTGATAATGCGACGGGCCACGTAATAGCCTATGTGGGCTCATCCGGTGATTTGTCGCAGGCCGCCCAAGTGGATCATGCGCAGGCGCTGCGTCAGGCCGGTTCCACACTAAAACCATTTTTATATGCGCAGGCTATTGAGCAAGAGCGCTTGACGCCCGTATCGCTTCTTGATGATGGGCCTTTGAATCTGCCCACGGGCAACGGTTTATATATCCCGCAAAATTATGACCGGCATTTTTCAGGGTGGGTTAGTGTGCGCACGGCGTTGGCTTCATCGTTGAATATCCCCGCCGTACGAACTTTGGTTATGGTTACGCCCGACGCATTTCAACAACGTTTGGTGCAGTTCGGCTTGCCCCTGGATCGTAGCGGCGATTTCTACGGCTACAGCCTGGCGCTAGGCAGCGCAGACGTATCGTTGCTGGCCTTGACCAATGCTTATCGAGCGCTTGCTAACGAGGGGCGCTATTCGCCGGTGCAACTGCTGCCTTCAGTGGGTGCGCAATCGCAAATTTCATCGAGATCGGTAGTGTCGGCTGCAGCCGCATGGATTGTCGGAGATATTTTGTCGGATCGGCATGCTCGTGCACGCACGTTTGGCCTTAGTAGTCCGCTTACAACGGCTTTCTGGTCCGCTGTTAAAACCGGAACAAGCAAAGATATGCGGGACAACTGGTGCGTGGGCTGGTCACAGCGCTATACCGTTGGAGTTTGGGTCGGTAATAGCGGCGGAGCCAGTATGCGCGATGTTTCAGGAGTGTCGGGCGCCGGACCGGTCTGGCACGAGATCATGGCCTATTTGCATCGCGTAGAAGATAGTGTGCAGACACCTGTCCCGGCAGGCGTTGAACACCAATGGGTGACATTCGAGAATAATATCGAACCTGCACGAGAAGACGTGTTTGTGGGCGATACTGCTTTGAGTTTTGTACGGTTAAGCCACCAGGCTTCCGGTTTTTATCCGGCACGGCCCGCGATTAGCCAGCCGGCTGATCAAACTATTTTGGCACTGGATCCGGATATTCCGCCAGCGCATCAGCGGCTTTGGTTTCGCGCCAAAAATGTGTCTGCGCAACAAGCGCCTGAATTATTCTGGCGTATTGGTAAAAACACGATAGGACGGGGCCGCGAGGCAGCTTGGTTGCCGCAGCCTGGCCGGCATCGGGTCGAACTGGTAAGCGTGGGCAGCCAGGTATTGGATGGTATTACTATTGAAGTGCGCGGCGCAAGCTTGAACTCATTGCTTGAAGAGGAAGCGGTAGCGAAGCAGTTCATTAAAGGCACGCAGTGAGTTTGCGTGCTGTATGGGCGACTGTTATTTGGCTTGTTCGACAACTTGGTGTTGCGTGAATCCATTGGCGCCGTGAATAACGGCATATCCGAATACAGCGACCCAAAACAATGTGATAATGCCCGCGACCATGCCAGCAGAAAATTTAGGTTTGTTATCAGCCACAAGGCCTCCACAGCAAATTAATAGATTAAGCGCGCTATCTTGACACATTTTGGCGTGTGCCGCCATGCATACGAAGGTATGTCGCCATGCAAATGTAACGTCTGCTTAACTTTACAGCACAAAACTGACAAAAACAGCCATAAGGCAAGTGGCGTTCCTGTTAGAATTTTAACGTTGTATGAAACTATGAGGGGATTGCATGAAAACTGTTCGTCTATTGGGTCGCGTCCTTTTACCGGCCAGCTTGGTGTTGTTGGCAGCTTGCCAGTCGATGCCCGGGGAAAAAAGCACGACAGCTAAGACCACTCCGGAAACGACTCAGCCCGAGTCCACGCAGCAAACTTCGCGCCAGGGCGCGCCAGTAGCTGTTTTTCTTGCCGATACGGTAACGCAGGCAGGCTGGACGCCGGTCCAGATCCAATCGGGTACGTTGTACGTGAATCCACAACCTGTCCTGACACGCAACGACTTCACCGGGGTGAAAGCAGGTACAAATAAGAACGGAGACGGTTTGCTCGCACTTGACCTGAATGATGAGGGCAAGAAAAAAGTGGTTGATATCACTACGCAGAACCCGAATAAACGACTGGCGCTGGTGGTTGGGCGAACAATGCTGGCGGCTCCCGGGTACAGTACTCCGGTAACAACCGGGCAATTGGTTTTTGCCGTGGGAACCGAGCAAAACGCAACGGCCGCAGCCAGGGCGATTGCGGGCGTCGACGCTTCTAATTCTTCTCAGGGCGCTTCAGGCACACCAACGACAACTCCCGCATCGGGGCAATAAGGCCGAATCTGTACGTTTTCCTTGTCAGGCAATAAAAAGCGGCACCATTTTCGGGTGTCGTTTTTTATTGCCTGACAAGGGCGTATTATTGAGCTTGCTGGATACAACTTCAGGCCCAAGAGGCCAAGGGAACGGAGGTTACCTACGTGCTGGAATATAACAATCCAAATAATTCTGGACGAGCCTACGTGTACCAGTCTCTTACGGCGACGTTTAGCCTGGGTTTCAAGTGGCTGGCATGGATTAACTGTTTGGGTGTGCTTTTGGTGCTGTTGTGCGCGCTGGGTTTGCTCCAAACTGATTTGACCGCTTATTTGCTGCGTTTGCCTTTGGTTGCGTTTGTATGCGGAATAACTTTTTGCGGCCTGGGCTTGATGTGGTCTTATTTGGTGCAAAGCAGCATGATTGGCCAATTAGTATTGGGCGAGCCTCGCCGTACGCATTGGATACCTTTGTTTTGTGCATTGGTTGCATACGGCCTGAGCTTATTGGCTTTTGTGATTGGGTGCTGGTTTCTGGTGAATCTGGCCGGCCTGGCAGACCAGAACTCCGAGTCCACATTCTCGTCCGAGGATGAAGACGGGCCCGCGTGGAATCAACGTGGCCAGCTATTCGAGTATACGGATGATGCAACGCGAGACACAATAAGGTTTACAAATCCCGCCGGGCCGGTTTTTTAAGTTCGTTGCCCTGATGCCGACGTTGTATTTCGACGATATATTCGGAAAATACTCGTCAATTCATTATGAGGGTAATAAAATATACGCTTTGCGTATATTTTAAGGGGGTGTCTGGTCATGTCGGTCTCACAGCAGGTTTTTCTGCGCGACGCAATGCGTCGCTTAAATTTAACCCGCGATGTCTTCGCCGCGCGGGTTGGTGTGAAACGTCGAGCGCTCGATACCTGGCTTCTACCGGAAGGTTCTCAGGAAGCACGAACAATGCCCGAAGTGGTTAGCCGTTTCGTGACGGAAATTGTTGAAAATGAGTCCTTGCTGAAAAAATACGCGCAGAGTGCGCAATTCGGCTCGCTACGCGACCGAATTTCCTCTAATGGCAAGCATCAGTTATTGTCGGTCGACCAGTTTTCCCGCGAATCGGTAGAAGAATTATTCCGTATTGCCGATCTTATGCAGCCTATTGCTCGTCGACAGAAGGTCTCCCGAGTTCTCGAGGGGGCGGTGCTGGGCAATTTATTTTTTGAGGCTAGTACTCGTACCCGTGTAAGCTTCGGTGCAGCATTTTGCCGCCTGGGCGGATCTGTTTGCGACACTACCGGCTTTACGTTTTCGTCTATGGCTAAAGGCGAGTCCATTTATGATACCAGCCGCGTCATGAGCGGTTATGTCGATGCCATGGTTATTCGCCACCCGGAACAAGGGTCTGTCGCCGAATTTGCCACGGCCACCAACATTCCAGTGGTTAATGGGGGCGATGGCGCTGGTGAACACCCAAGCCAGGCTCTGTTGGATTTGTATACGATACTGACTGAGTTCTCACGCCTGGGCAAGCTGCTTGACGGCGCTCATATCGCAATGGCAGGCGATCTTAAGTACGGGCGTACAGTACATTCGCTAATTAAACTGCTGGCTTTATATCGTGGCTTGAAATTTACGCTGATTTCCCCGCGTGGGCTCGAAATGCCCGGTTATATTATTGAGCAGGCCAGCAAGCATGGGCATGTGATCGAACAAACCAACTCGCTCGAGCAAGGATTGGTTGGCGCAGATGTTATTTATGCTACTCGTGTACAGAAAGAACGTTTCGCCGACGAAGACCTCGAGGGCTATACCGCCGAGTTTCAGGTTAACCGTGCGATAGTTGATAAATGCTGTGGACCGGACGTTATTGTTATGCACCCTTTGCCTCGCGATAGTCGTGAAGGGGCGCACGATCTCAGTGTCGATCTGAATCACGACCCGCGGCTCGCTATTTTCAGGCAGACCGATAACGGCATTCCTGTGCGTATGGCTATTTTTGCGGTACTTTTGGGGGTTGAGGGGCTAGTGCAACATTCGTTGCGCGACGTTACCTGGAGCCCGCCATCGCATATCGGACCGGACGACAGCATTTTTCACGGGATAGATTAAAACCTGTAAACAAAGACCAGATAGGGTTAAGTCTATCTGGTCTTTTACTGCTTGTTGGCAGCCCTTTACTTCTTTTATATCAGGACGTCTTTTTTTCCCCGCCCAGTGCTTCGGTCAGGGCATCCATAAGCTGGGCCAATTCGCCAGTCATCAACGTCATGTCGGAGTCGAATTGATCCGCATCGTTGTGCGAGCTTTCCTGTCCTTCTTTCAGGACATCCAGGGGCGTTACGCGTTTGACGTCCAGGCCTTCAGTCAAGACAAACGAGACGCGATTAGCCCATGTCAAAGCTAGCCGGGTGCATTGTTTGCCTGCTTGCACGTGTTTGCGCACGTCGTCAATTTCTATGCTTTGACGCACATACCGCACAGCCGCGCGGCTTTCGCTGGTTGAGCGCAACTCGGTGTCTTGATCGATGGAGAAGCCAGTTGGCGCTTCATCTTCGACAAGCCAATTGGTCATGGCTGACGCCGGTGATTGCTCAACATAAAGCTGTACAACCGGGAACGGATCAATCGCTTTGGCCAGCATGCCCAGCACTTCATCGCATTTAGCCGAGGCAGCGGCATCAATAACCAGCCAATGGTTTTTGGTGTCGATCCAGACGCGAGTGTCGCGGTAAAGGCTAAAAGCTTTGGGCAGCAGTTCGTCAGCGACCTGCTCCTTGATCTCTTTCATCTGCTTGCGGCCAGGCTTATAGCCTTGCTGCTCTTCGATTTCCTGCGCTTTGGCGCGTGCTACTTGATTGACAACCGTAGTAGGCAATAACTTCTTGTCGGCGCGCAGGCTCAACAGAATCTGACCGTTAAGCGAATACACCAAACCGCTGTTTTCTTGAGGAGGAACCCACCCCAGGCTTTGCATTTCCTGGCTGCTGCCAGGCTGGAAAGCCTGTTTCTCAAGGGCTGCTTCAAGTGCGTCGGGGGTGCAAGACCAAGAAGGGGCAAGGCGGAATATTTTGAGATTTTTGAACCACATGATTGAACGTCTTTGTAGTATGTAATGGTGAAACGCATGGCACGCTGGATAAGTGCGTTGCGCAAGTATATCGATCGACGATTGTAAGCCCAATTTTT
>DATCVA010000354.1:0-12394 GCA_036567205.1 Eoetvoesiella sp.
TGTTCGGCGCGCAGGGCGCCGAACTGGCTCCGTCGGCTAGAAGCCTGGCCCACCCCCGCCCCGACGTGTCAAGAACCCAACGCCGCAACACATCAAACACCGCCACGCAATTACCTTACCGCTTATGCCATCCCCGGAGTAACAATAGAAAACCCCGAATCAACATGTGTGATTTCGCCAGTAACAGCAGCCGCCAGATCCGACAGCAGGAACGCAGCCACGTTACCCACATCTTCTATGGTCACATTGCGGCGTAAAGGCGCATTGGCTTCGACAAACTTCAGGATGCCGCCAAAATCCTTGATGCCGCTGGCTGCCAGGGTTTTGATAGGGCCGGCCGAAATCGCATTGGCACGAATACCCAGAGGCCCCAGCGAGGCAGCCAGGTAACGTGTGCTGGCTTCCAGAGAAGCCTTGGCCAGGCCCATCGTATTGTAGTTGGGCACGACCTTCTCAGACCCCAGATACGTCAGCGTCAGGACCGAGCTGGCACGCCCTTTAAGCATGGGCAGCGCGGCCTTGGCCAAGGCTGGAAAGCTGTAGGCGGATATGTCGTGGGCGATGCGGAAACCTTCGCGCGACAAACCTTCGAGAAAGTCGCCGGCAATTGCTTCGCGAGGCGCAAAACCAATGGCGTGCACCAGCCCGTCAAGCCCATCCCACCGTGTTTGCAACTGAGCAATGGTTTCGTCTATTTGAGCGTCTTCGGCGACGTCGCAGGGCAGTACGATGTCGCTGCCCATTTCGGCGGCGTATTCAGTGACGCGATCCTTAAAGCGGTCGCCGACATAGGTAAACGCCAGCTCGGCACCTTGCTTGCGGCAGGCTTGTGCGATGCCGTACGCGATCGAACGGTTGGAAATCACACCGGTAATTAAGATGCGTTTGCCGTCTAAAAAACCCATTTTGAAGATCCTGTTTTATTGGTATGGAGAATATGCTGTATTAGCCGCGAACATTGGTTCCGGGCACGCGTAATTGTTTGCCTTTGGCAAGATTGTTATTTTTCAGATTGTTCAGCTTGCGCAGCTCGTCGACTGAAGTGTTGTAACGTTTGGCCAGCGCAAACAAGGTTTCGCCACCTTTTACGGTGTGAGTGCGTACATTCGCTTTGCGGCGAACGACCACGATATCTTTCTTGCCTCGGGCGGATGGCCTGGCCACGGCCGTGCCAAGTTTTGATGCGGAGATGGGCGGGCTGTCGCTGGCAATGTCCAGCGATGCCAGTTGAATGCCGCCTGTTGAGTCGGCAGCGGGCACCAGCAGCATTTGGGCAACGGCCTTAGTCCGCTTTTTGCTTATTCCATTGATTTGGCGCAACTGCGCCACGCTGATTCCGTGTTTTTGGGCGATAGTGGCGTAAGATTCGCCGCTTTGCGCTTTGTAGGTATCCCAGGCGCTGAGCTTGCCCTTATAGGCCAGAAGGTTCGCATTGAAAATATCGACGCGGTTGGTGGGCAGCAATACGGTGGGGTTGTGTTCGCCAAGAATAATAGGACGGTTGAACGAGGCATTCAGCAACTTGAACTCTTCGACTGACATTTCAGCCAGCTGGGCGGCTACGGCGATGTCGATATTGCTTGGTTTTTCAGGCGTGGCCAGAGTCTCGATGGTTGTGAAGTATGGTGTGTTGCTGACATTGGGAAGAGTAATGCCGTATTTTTTTGGGTTGGCAATGATGTTTTTTATGGCCTGCAGCTTGGGTACGTAATTACGCGTTTCGCTGGGCATATTAAGCGAGATGTAATCGGCTGGCCGGCCATTGTTGGCATTTTTTTCGATTGCCCTGCGTACGGAGCCTTCACCCCAGTTGTACGAAGCCAGCGCCAGATACCAGTCGCCCTGGAAGTCATATAAATAGCTTAAATAGTCCAGAGCGGCGTTGGTAGAGGCGATGGGGTCGCGGCGCTGGTCGCGCCAGGCGTCTTGCTCGAGGTTGTAGTGCAGACCCGTGCTGGGAATAAATTGCCATAGCCCCGAAGCCTTGGCCGATGAATAGGCCGTAGGGTTGTAGGCGCTTTCGACAAAAGGCAACAGGGCCAGTTCAGTCGGCAAGCCGCGACGGTCGAGCTCGTCGACAATGAAATACAAATACTTGCCAGCCCGCTGGCTCATGCGGTGCACCGACTCCGGGTGCGACGCATAATAGTCGGTCCATTGTTGAGTAAGCTGGGAGTCCAGGTTGGGAATCGCAAAACCACGGCGGATGCGATCCCACATATCGCGCGGAGGATGCGTCAGGTCGATAGTGCGTGAAGTTTCAGCGGCGGTATATACTTTTTTATTCGAGGTATATTTAGAAGGGTTGCTGGCGCAGCCGGCCAATACTGCTGCAAACAGCAGAATGAATAGTCGCAGGTAGTTCATCGGCAATTCATTTAAAGTTGTTCTTCCATTCACGCAAGCTGGTAAAAACGGCTACAGCAGAGTTCAGTTGAGCGCCTGCGTAAGACTGGGCAGCGCCCGATACTTCTACTTGCTGTGTTCGAAAAAATGGGTTGATATCTAGCTCGGCGCCAATGGTGGACGGCAACGTAGGCAAATTCTGCGCACGCAGTTGCTGGGCTGCTTCCCACCGCTGATGTAAAGCCGGGTTGTTGGGCTCTACTTGTAGCGCCCATCGTAAGTTTGCAAGAGTGTACTCGTGGGCGCAACAAACCAGTGTGTCCAAGGGTAATCGACTAAGTTTACCCAGAGAATCCACCATTTGGACAGGTGTTCCTTCAAATAATCGGCCGCATCCAGCGGAAAAGAGTGTATCACCACAAAAAACCAAGGGTTTTTCCGGAGTTAAATTGCCAAAATAAGCGATGTGCCCGGCCGTATGGCCAGGTATGTCTAGTACCGACAGATGTAAATCCAGATTTTCAAGGGTGACGCTATCACCCTCTTTAAGGAAGACATCGCACGCGGGCAAGGTTTCGGTGGCGGGGCCATAAATGCGTGCCTGAGTAAGCTTTTGCAGGGCCAGCACCCCCCCCACATGGTCGCCATGATGGTGGGTGAGTAAAATGGCATCCAGAACAAGCTGATGGTCGGCGAGCAGCTTTTCGATGGGGGCGGAAACGCCGGGGTCGATTACGGCTGCATGGCCGTCTTTGCAGACGAGCCATATGTAATTATCGGACAGGGCGGGAACCGCGATTAGTTGTGTGTTGCGGTTATCTGGATTAAAAGTTGTATTTGCCATAGAGCCAGGAGTTCATGTGTCGTTGGGCCAACCCCTTATTGTAGAGCTTGCCGAGTGGTTAAGCACCCCCGCCGGTCAGTACGTGCAGCGCTGGGAGCAAAAGAAAATCGATGCCATGGTGGCCAACGTATTTGGTTATCATGCAATACAAGTCGGCTTGCCGCAATGTGATTTACTGCGTGCTAATCGTATTCCATATAAGGGACGTACGCATTTGTGCATCGAACCGGACACGGCCATGGCAGGCGTTGCTGTGTTCGCCGAGCCCGAAAATCTGCCTTTTGAAAGTCAAAGTATCGATCTTCTGGTGTTGCCGCATGTGCTCGAATGTTCCAGCGCGCCTCACCAGGTTTTGCGCGAGGCCGAGCGCGTCCTGATGCCGGAAGGCCGCGTGGTGATTTCCGGTTTCAATCCCTGGAGCCTGTGGGGCGCGCACGAGCGTATTCCGGGGCTTGATCCCATTATGCCGGTTCCCGCACATATGCAAGTTTCGTTGGCGCGCCTTAAAGATTGGTTTAAGCTGCTTTCTTTCGAAATCGACCGCGGGCATTTTGGCTGTTACGCGCCGCCTTGCCTTAGTAATAAATGGCTGGAGCGCTGGTCTTTTATGGAGCCAGCCGGCGATCGCTGGTGGCCTGTGTGCGGGGCGGTGTATATGGTTTCGGCCGTAAAGCGAGTCGCGGGCATGCGTCTGATCGGCCCCAGCTGGGCCAATGGAAAAAAGCGCGTTCGCCGTGGGGCTGTAGTAACCAGCAGGCAGTCGCATTCTTAAATTAAACGGTGCAGGGCATCAAAGTTACAAAATTAATGAATAGTCAGCATGTTGATATCTGGACCGATGGCGCTTGCAAGGGCAATCCCGGTTTGGGTGGATGGGGGGCGCTGTTGCGCCAGGGACCCCACGAAAAAGTTCTTTTTGGCGGCGAGCCCAACACCACCAACAATCGTATGGAGCTCATGGCCGTCATCGAGGCGTTAAAGGCCTTAAAGCGCCCTTGTGACGTCATCGTACATACCGATTCGCAATACGTGCAGAAGGGCATGACTGAATGGCTGCCGAACTGGAAGCGGCGCGGTTGGCGCACGGCCGACAAAAAACCTGTGAAGAATGCCGACTTATGGCAGCAGCTTGACGTATTGGTCGAGCAACATAGCCTGAAGTGGAAATGGGTTAAAGGACATGCCGGCGATCCGGGCAACGAGCGCGCCGATGAACTGGCCAACCAGGGGGTAGAGCAAGCCCGGGCATTGCTGAAATTCCCGAGTGTGGTTTAGCGTACTCTAGTGGTAAAGTCACACATCCCGACGGCACGTGTTTAATTGTTACTTAAGCGCACGGACTGTTAACCCCTAACTCAGTATCGATCAGCCATTTATTGAATGAAAATGAACACCGTGGGTTTTGCGTTAGCGTTAGTAGTGGGTGCTGTGCTCGGGGTCGCTGGGTCGCGTTGGATTACCACAGAAAACACCGTCAAACAGAACGCTGCATCAACGGCTCCGGCCGTGGCTTCAACGTCTAAAAAGGCCGGGGCGAACAAAAAGGTAGCGGTCGAGGTCGCGCCGGTTGTGCGCGTCGCGTTGCCGCGTGGTATTTCCGCGGTGGGGACGTTGCGTTCTGAAAATTCGGTCATGCTAAGGCCCGAGGTGACGGGCCGTATCAGCGAGATAAATTTTGTGGAAGGCGGCAAGGTCACCGGGGGGCAAGTGCTGGTACGGCTGGACGACAGTGTGGTCAGGGCGCAATTACAGCAGGCAGAGGCCAATTTAAGTCTGGCTAACAGTCAGTATCGCCGGGCAACCGAGTTAAGCAAGCAGGGCTTTATCAGTAAACAGGCCCGCGACGAGGCCGCAAGCCAGTTGCGAGTGCAACAAGCCTCTGCGGCGCTGGCCAGGGCGCATCTTGAAAAAACAGTCATTGTCGCTCCTTTCGATGGCCTGATTGGTTTGCGAAATGTCTCGGTGGGCGATTACGTCAGTCCGGGTATCGACCTTGTGCCCATCGAGTCGATCGATCCGCTGCAAGTCGATTTCCGCGTGCCGGAGCAGTTTTTGGGGCAGGTTCACAAGGGCCTTAAGCTTACTGTGCGTTTCGACGCATTGCCCGGGCAAAGCCGTGAAGGGATCGTCCAGGCAATCAGTCCGCTGGTTGACGTAGGGGGGCGCTCCATTTTGTTGCGTGCCAATGTCAGCAATACCGACGGCACATTGCGCCCCGGGGTATTCGCGCAAGTGCAATTGCAGTTTTCCGACGATAGTGCGATTGTGATTCCCGAAACCGCTTTGGTGCCATCGGGCGAGGCGCAGTATGTATATCGCCTGAAGCAAGGGCATGTAGAGCGTGTGCAGGTACAAATGGGGCAGCGCCGTGCGGGTACAGTCGAAATTGTTAGCGGACTGCAAGAGGGCGATCAGGTGGTCGTCGCGGGTGTGCAAAAAATTACCGACGGATCCCCGGTCGAAATCCTGACTGCCGGCACCGGTTCCGTTACCCCCTGATTCCAGGACGCGATTATGGTTCTCTCTGACATCTGTATCAAGCGTCCGGTGTTTGCGACGGTTATTTCGCTGCTTATTGTTCTGGTGGGGTTTATCTCGTATCAGCGCCTGACGGTGCGCGAGTACCCGGCTATCGACGAGCCCGTTGTATCGGTCGTAACGGTCTATAAGGGGGCGTCGCCCGAGGTGGTCGAGTCTCAGGTCACCAAGCCGTTGGAAGACCAGTTGGCTGGGATTGAAGGGGTCGACGTCATGACCTCGCGCAGCCGGTCCGAGCGCAGCAATATTAGTATCAAGTTCAATCTTAGCCGGGACCCGGATTCTGCGGCGGCGGACGTACGCGACAAGGTGTCGCGGGCACGCCGGTTTTTGCCGGACGAAATCGACGAGCCTATTATCAGCAAGGTCGAGGCCGATGCAACGCCCATTATCTACATTGCGGTAGAAGCGGGCAGCTACACGGCGATGGAAGCTTCCGATTACATTAACCGGTATGTCAAGACCCGGCTTTCGGTGTTGCCCGGGGCCGCCGAGGTACGCATTTTTGGCGAACGCCTGCCGGCCATGCGCATCTACATCGACAGGGCCAAACTTGCCGCTTACACGCTGACCGTCCAGGATGTAGAGTCCGCACTACGCGAGCAGAACGTCCTGATCCCGGCAGGCCGCATCGAATCCGCATTGCGGGAATTCTCGGTAACGTCGTCGACCGACCTGCAAACGACAGACCAGTTCAAAGATGTGGTCATTGCCACGGTAAAGGGCTACCCGGTGCGTCTGCGCGACGTGGCCGATGTGCAAATAGGCCCTGCCGATGATCGCATTTTGTCCCGCTTCAACGGGAACGCGGGCCTGAACATTGGCATAACCAAACAGTCAACGGCCAATCCCCTGGACCTTTCCAAAGAGGCCTATAAAGAGGTGGCGCTGATTAACGCGAACCTGCCTGCCGGCATGAAGCTTAATATTGCCTACGACAGCTCGGTATTTATTCAGGAGTCGATCAATTCGGTTTATAAAACGATTGCCGAGGCGATTATTTTGGTCGTCCTGGTTATTTTCTTTTTTCTGCGCAGTGTTCGAGCCAGCCTGATTCCCATTGTGACCATTCCGGTTTCGCTGATCGGGGCTTTTGGCATCATGTTCATGTTTGGCTTTTCGATCAATACGCTGACACTGCTTGCGATGGTTTTGGCAATTGGCCTGGTGGTCGACGATGCCATTGTCGTACTGGAAAATATTTTTCGGCACATAGAAGAAGGCAAGACGCGTCTGGAGGCGGCATTCCTGGGTTCTAAAGAAATCGGCTTTGCGGTCATTGCCATGACGCTTACGCTGGTAACGGTATATGCGCCGCTGGCCTTTGCCACGGGGCGCACCGGACGGCTTTTTATTGAATTCGCGTTGACGCTGGCCTCGGCTGTTCTGGTTTCGGGCTTTGTTGCGCTTACGCTTACTCCCATGATGTGTTCCACATTGCTGCGCCATCAAAGCGGCCATGGGCGCGTGTACACGGCTATCGAAAACTTTCTGGTGGCGCTGACCAATGCCTATCGGCGCGGCCTTGGCCTGGCCTTGCGGCATCGGATTATTGTACTGTTGCTGGGTTTGCTGGTTGCGCTGGGCAGTGGAGTCTTGTTCACAACCGTCAAAAGCGAGCTGGCCCCTATTGAAGATCGCGGTGTGATTTACGGCGTGGTCAATGCGCCCGAAGGGGCAACGCTCGATTACACCTTACACAGCGTCGAGCAGATAGAACGCTTCTATCAAGATATTTCAGAGGCCTCGGGCAGTCAGTCGATTATCGGTTTTCCAACCGTTACCGACGCTTATGCCATTTTGCGTTTAAAGCCCTGGGCCGAACGCGAGCGCTCGCAACAAAGTATTGCCCGCGACTTGCAGCCGCTTTTTGGCGCGCTGCCAGGGGTGCGGGCATTTCCCACCAATCCCCCGTCGTTGGGGCAGCGGGCCACCTCGAAGCCAATTGACTTTGTTGTAATGAGTCAGGCGTCGTACCCGGAAATGGCCAAGCTGGTTGGCACCTTCGTCGATAAACTGCGCGACTACCCGGGCTTGCAGAATATCGACACCGATTTGCGTTTAAATACGCCCGAACTCAAAGTTGTGGTTAACCGCGACAAGCTGGCCGATGTCGGCGTCGATGTCGGGGCGGTGGGGCGCACGCTTGAGTCGATGTTGGGTGGGCGGCAGGTTACGCGTTTTCGCGACACAGGCGAACAGTACGACGTTATCGTTCAGGTCAAGAAGCAAGACAGGTCCGATCCGGCCGACATTGCCAACATTTATGTACGAACCGCACAAGGCGGCATGGTCCAGCTGTCTAATTTCCTGACCGTCAGCGAAACGGTTTCGCCGCAGTCGTTGAATCACTTCAACCGCTTGCGTGCCGTCAAGGTACAGGCGTCCATTGCACCGGGCTATGCGCTGGGCGAAGTGCTCGATCACATGAATTCCGTGGCGCGCGATACGCTGCCGCCTACGGTTCAGATCGATCTGGATGGACAGTCGCGTGAGTTTCGCGATTCGTCAGGCAGTATTTACTTAATATTTTTAATGGCGCTGGCGTTTATCTACCTGGTGTTGGCTGCGCAATTCGAAAGCTGGCGCAATCCGTTGATCATCATGTTTTCGGTTCCGCTATCCATGACGGGCGCGCTTCTGGCGTTATGGCTGTCAGGGGGCACGTTGTCGATTTACAGCCAGATCGGCCTTATTACGCTGGTGGGCCTTATCACCAAACATGGTATTTTGATTGTGGAGTTCGCCACCCAGTTGCGCGCCGACGGCAAAGATATTTTCGAGGCTGTCGTCGAAGCCAGCGTCCTGCGTCTGCGGCCCATTTTAATGACTACAGGCGCCATGGTGTTGGGGGCGTTGCCGCTGGCCTATGCAACCGGCGCAGGCGCCGAGTCCCGTCAGCAAATTGGATGGGTTTTGGTGGGTGGCTTAAGTCTTGGTACCATCCTGACTTTATTTGTGGTTCCGGTTGCGTATACTTTAATTGCCACGAAGGTCAGACCGAAGCATTAGTGTCCCGTCTGGCCACACAGGACACGAGGTTGGTAGTTTTGGGGTAATGCTTTTCTTGCCCCAGTTTTATTTTTAGTTTTGAAAACACAGGATACTTATGCGTCAAATTATTCTCGATACTGAAACCACAGGGCTCGACCCGGCACAAGGCCACCGGATTGTCGAGGTGGCGTGTGTAGAGATGATCAATCGCACCCTAACCGGCAACCACCTTCATCTATACCTCAATCCCGACCGGGACAGTGACCCCGAGGCATTAAATATCCACGGATTGACCACCCAGTTTTTGTCGGCCCATCCACGTTTCGAAGACGTTGCCGACCAGATCGTTGACTTTGTGAAAGGCTCGGAAGTTATTATTCATAACGCCGCTTTCGATAAAAAGTTTTTAACCGCCGAGCTGACCCGGGCGGGCCTGCCCGCGTTCGATCTGCTATGCGAAAAGATAACGGATTCGTTGCTGTACGCCCGCGAACTCCACCCCGGTAAACGCAATTCGCTTGACGCGCTCTGCGAGCGTTACGGAATCTCGAACGCGCATCGTACCTTGCACGGTGCGCTGCTCGACTCGGAGTTGTTGGCCGACGTGTGGCTGGCCATGACGCGGGGCCAGGATGCCTTGCTGATAGATTTTGAAGAAACCGACGCTAAAAACGGTACCGGGCCTAAGCTCGAGAAATTTGACGCGTCGGCGCTGACGGTGCTTTGCGCAACTGATGCCGAGCATGAAGCCCACGAGGCTTATCTGGCTGCGCTGGATAAAGCCGCCGGTAAACCATGTGTGTGGCGCGCCGATGCAGTTGCTGGCAATTAGGTGTTACAATCGTCGGCTTCCCTACGGTTGTCGTAACAGGACTTTTATTGGCCTATTGTTATTGCGCAATCCATTGGGGCGGTTAGCTCAGTGGTAGAGCACTGCCTTCACACGGCAGGGGTCACAAGTTCGAACCTTGTACCGCCCACCAGATCCATACATTGCAAACCCGCCAGATTGTGCCGTAAAGCATAAAGTGGCCAAATGTCGCCTTTATGCTTTATTTCCCGTTTGGCCACATTATGCTTTATTGGGGTTGGCGTGCTAGGCTAGACGGTTTGTCCGTGAAGTAATCTACTTTATAGGTTTTTATCGGTAGGGAACACTAGGCGAACACGCACAAAAAGAGACCCATAACGGTCTCTTTTTGTTGATGGTTTGGTTATACGGGAAGTTTGTCTGAAATGGGCAGGTACCGAGTATGGTCAAGTTCCGCTTACATTCCGTCAGCACCGGCTTGGCACTTAGGATGACCTTGCATGAAGTCGAGCACAAGCTGCTGCGCTTGTTCTCTCAGCGCATCACCCCGATTTTTGAATTCAGCCATTTGTATGTCTCCGAAGGCTCAAATTAGTGTGACATTAAGGCTTTAGATAGACACAAGCGTAACCTCTAGCCTTCTGAAGATTTTGAATCATGCGGGAATGACCATTTCGGCTTCGACGTTATCCTCATCAGTCTCCATGTCTACTCCTTCTTCCGGTTCCACCCCTGTATAGGCGTCCTTACCTATCGCGTGCCCAATAAGGTCGAGCAGCCGTCGTTGTCGGTCGGCCATGAAAGTTTCAAATTCGTTTCTACGCAGAATGTCTGGGTTGATCAAATGCGAACGAAGATAAGCATCTATCCGCTCGGGTTCTATAGCGGGGGTTTGTT
This sequence comes from Eoetvoesiella sp., assembly GCA_036567205.1. GTDB lineage: Bacteria > Pseudomonadota > Gammaproteobacteria > Burkholderiales > Burkholderiaceae_B > DATCVA01. The sequence continues at coordinate 10,431 of DATCVA010000354.1, forward strand.
TGTCGCCCTTTTCTAATTTCGCCAGATACTCCGACGGTGCGACTCCCCCTATAATCCGGTTGGTACGGAACGACAATGGCGTCTTGTTGATGATCGAGTCATACACTGCTGGTTTGATGTTCTGCTTTTTGCACCAGTCTTGTGGAAAAATATGGTGGATATCCACGTTTTCACCGAAGAATACGGTGTGATCGAATTTTTGTCCGGAACGAAAATCCTGTGCCCCTTCTTTCATTAGAAGGGCGTTCATGCCTTTGTAGGCTGCGGAAAGCCGCATGCGCATTGTTTTGAGACGGTCAGCACGGAAGATGGTCTCACTTACTGTGGTGGGCTCGGGCCCACCTTGTAGCCAAACTGGAACTTCCATGAAGTCCTTGGCAATGCGTGTTTCTACCGTTGAACCGTACAACTCACCAAACACGCCGTTCCAATACCAACGTACCAGCTTGGCTCGATTGGCTTCGTGTTCCCATGCATCCCCTATATCGGCTAGGATCGCCGCCAGTGGCACAATCTGTGACTGGTAAGGCAAATCGAAAATACGATAGATGTGCAGCATATGCAGAAACTTCGCCGCCCGTATAAAGCCCTCTTCGACCTGCTTTTCATATTGTTTATATGCGATAAGCGGCAAGTTCAACAATGCTTGTCGGTTACCAGTAACAGCGGGTAGTTCTTTTCCCTGTTTGCCAAGGCGCTCTGCCTCGTTACGACGCTCTCGTGTGTAAAAAAGAGATATAGCCTGTAGAAAATCGGTATTGCTTACATTGGCGATGATCCCCGCCCGCGAGCCTGCGGATCGCATCGTGTCTACGAAACGCCGGTGTCGGCCTTGATGGTCATGATCGCCATACCAGTCCTTGCGCAACTGGTGGCCTTCTGCGGCATACATCGCAGTGACCAGCTCAAAGGCGTCTAGCGGTTTGCCGCCAGTGTTAACTTTCTCGAACACCACGCAGACAGCCTCCTTGGATGTAGAGCGGTCTAGTGAAATCACCGGCAGACGGTAGTACTTGAAATTTTCCAGTACTTCCCGCTTGAATATGCGGAAAATCTCGCGAATGGAGTCGTTGGCGTCACCCTTCCAGCGCTGATCAAAGCCATCTTGCCAGCGGTCCCAGTCGAACACACGAGTCACGGGATACATCAGTGCGTCATATTCAAGCTCGGGCGTGGAAAGATCCAAGGCCACTGCGCGTCCGAAGTCTTTGCGGATGATCCTATCGTCCGGCACACCGATGATGGCCTCCTCGCGGTCAACACCCGGATCCAGTGCCTTACGAATATCAATATAGAACCAGCGCTTCACCTTCTTATTCTTCGGCGTTACTGTCTCGACCACCTTATCGCGTAGAGTCACCTGATACAGCGAAGTCATGCGCTGCTGGCCATCCAACAATAGGGATCGTGGGAACTCGTTCTTCGCACGATCAGGTGCGCCTTCAATTGGGCGAGGTTTGAAGTTCACCTCTCCGCCGGTGTCCAGCGTCATCAGTGCTCCCACGGGGAAAGCTCGCGATACTGAAGCCACTAGGCTCTTTATGCGATCTTCGTCCCAAACCCAACTGCGCTGAAAATCCGGCAACTGGATAACCCCACGATCGCATTCTTCCAAGAGCTTGTAGAGGTCGTAAGGGTTGGTCTGAAAGGTCGATCCGGCCATAAAGAATTCTCCGCTGCAAGTTAGTCCGTCGTTTGGCTGGCTCCATGAGAGAAGGGCAAGAACGGAAGGTACGCATTTGCATAAATGAAACGATATGCTACCACTAGTGCAGCCTGCGTTTGCGATGAGTAATGCCCGATCGGATGTAAAGCACCTATATGGGTATCTGCTTTCGTGTCGAGAGGCTGGTTCTGGCCGAAAGTAGCCATTTTACGGATCATTGGCAGCAATAGCCGCATCGATATGCCGGAATGAATGCCTAACGGACTTCAGATCCTGATCAAGAAGTGGCCAGATGTCG
>DATCVA010000355.1:0-5906 GCA_036567205.1 Eoetvoesiella sp.
CATACTCTCGTGCCGCGGCCGCGGCACGAGTCCCGACTGCAACCGGTTTTTGAAAAGGCGAGTTATGGCGCTTAGACATTCTGTTGGAGAACTGGCGGATACGTTGTTGTCTGTCATTCGAACTCGTCTCGAACTGTTTTCGCTTGAAGCGTCCGAGCAAAAAGCGCGCTTGATCAAAGTGCTTGGGATGGCATTCGGGGCGTTGCTGTTCTTAACGCTGGCATTACTGGTTTTTTCTATTGCCGTCGCCTTGTATTTCTGGCCTACTGAACAGCGTTATCTGGCACTGGGCTTGCTGGCATTGTTGTATGGCGTGGCTGGTGTAGGTTTGCTCTATGCCGTGCGGCGCAGCTTGCTTCATGAACCCATGCCTTTTGCGGCCACGCTTGACGAATTGCAGCGCGACATGACGCTTTTCGAGCGTCTGCGCGAACCCGACCCGGATTCGGGCGGAAGCGGCGCCAAGGACTCGCCATGACAAAAAAATCCGCCGTCACCGATCGAGCGTTGCGAATCGAACTTGTGCGGGCCCGTGCCACACTCGAGCGTCAGCGTCTGGCACGAAGTGTGCATGATCTGGCCGACTCGTTAACACCTTCAGCGTTGATAAAAAGCATGCTGCCCAGGTCGGTTTCACATAAAAAGCCTTCCGACTGGCTGATGCAGGGATTTGGCCTGATGCAACGTTATCCCTTGCTGGCCTCGGGGGCTTCCGCCTTGCTGACTCGGGCAGGTAAACGCCACCGGTGGTGGCGTTTAGGCGCTGGCCTGTTATTAAGCTGGCAAGTGGCCCGCTCAATGAGCAGTTCCAAAAATGACGATCGCCCTGGTTAAAGCCGGCGAGCTGTTTCCAGCTATAGTCCCAGGTCTCCCCACATTGCATCGACCCTGGCTTTAACGTCGGCGTCCATGTGAATGGGCGTGCCCCATTCACGTTGTGTTTCGCCCGGCCACTTATTGGTGGCGTCCATGCCCATTTTGCCTCCCAGGCCCGATACGGGCGATGCGAAATCCAGATAGTCGATAGGCGTGTTTTCGACTAGTACCGTATCGCGTACCGGGTCCATCCGGGTTGTCATGGCCCAAATAACCTCCTGCCAGTCGCGGGGGTTGATATCTTCGTCCACCACGACTATGAATTTGGTGTACATGAATTGGCGAAGAACGCTCCACAGGCCGAACATGACTCGTTTGGCGTGCCCGGCGTATTGTTTACGGATCGACACTACGGCAAGGCGGTAACTGCAGCCTTCGGGAGGAAGGTAGAAGTCGACAATTTCAGGTAACTGCCGTTTCAGCAAGGGAACAAATACTTCGTTTAGCGCCACGCCCAATACCGCCGGTTCGTCGGGCGGTTTGCCCGTATAGGTACTGTGATAGATGGGGTTGCGGCGCATGGTAATGCGCTCAACAGTAAACACGGGAAACCAGTCTTGTTCGTTGTAGTAGCCGGTGTGGTCGCCGTAAGGGCCTTCCAAAGCCATTTCATAGCTGTCGTCGCTTGGCCCTTTGCCCCCCTGGGGCGCTTCTGGCTTAAGGGCGCGGGGGTCGCTTGCGGGCAGCAAATGGCCTTCAAGAACAATTTCGGCGAAGGCGGGAACGGACAGCTCGCTGCCTATCGCTTTGGTGACCTCGGTACGTGAACCGCGCAATAGGCCGGCAAACTGGTATTCGGACAGGGTGTCGGGAATGGGAGTGACCGCAGCCAGAATTGTGGCCGGATCGGTGCCCAGTGCGACCGCAATCGGAAAGGGTGTGCCGGGGTGGGCCAAGGCGTGGTCGCGGAAGTCGAGAGCCCCCCCCCGATGCGACAGCCAACGCATGATCAGTTTGTTGCGGCCAATTTGCTGCTGGCGGTAGATACCAAGATTCTGGCGTTTGGCGTTGGGGCCTTTGGTTATGACCAGCCCCCAGGTTAGCAAAGGAGCAATATCGCCTGGCCAGCAGTGTTGCAGCGGAATCTGGCTTAGATCGACATCGTTGCCCTCGATGACAATTTCCTGGCATGGCGCGGCTTTTACCGTTTTAGGGTTCATGTCCCAGAGTGCGGCCTTGAGCATGGATACTTTGGCCAATGCGTCGCGAAAACCTCGCGGCGGTTCCGGCTCGCGCAGCGATGCCAGTAATTCTCCTGTGTCGCGCAAGGCGCTTACATCTTGAGCGCCCATGCCCCATGCGACACGTTTGGGTGTCCCAAACAGATTGGTCAGCACCGGGGTGGCGGAGCGGGCGTTATTGTGCACGACATGCTCGAATAACAGCGCCGGGCCGCCCGCCCGCAATACACGGTCGCTGATTTCCGTCATTTCTAATACAGTTGATACGGGATGTTTCAGTCGTTTGAGCTCGCCGGCGCTTTCAAGTTGCGCAATAAAGTCTCGCAGGTCACGGTATTTCAAGAGGATCTCGACAGTTAGGTTACATTTAAACAATAAACAAAGGTTAACATCGGCTTTCTTTATTTTAAGAGGTAGGAACCCGATGGCCGACATAGGTTCGGAAAATCTGCTGGCTCGTTCCGCTCGCGGCGCCGTGCATCAAGTCTCTGAGTTCGTGCATGTTTCTGCAATTTATCTGGGTATTGCCGTTTTAGTGACAATGGTGCTGGGAGTAACCGTACCTTCATTGCGCTCTCAGACGCAGCAAATGCATACGGCCCTGTTGGCTAGCCTGCGTCCTGATGCGTTTCAGGACAATCTGCTGGCGACCTTCGCCCAGGACCCGGAAAACTTTTTTGCTACTGATCTTAATGTTACTGAGCCATTCATCTTAAGCCGTAGCCCGACCGATAGCGATGCTTCGGTACAGCGCGCGACGCCTGCGCCATCGGTGGATGCCAATGTTAAACCATCAAAACCAGCGCCGGGTGATTTTAACCAGGCGCTGAGCGCCGCCGAGTCGCTGGCCATTCCCGGGGTTACCCGAGCCCAGGCCCATGCCTTGCGAAGCTATATTGCGCGTAAATATAAGATTGCCCATAACGTAGCTTCGGTGTTGATTAAAGCCGCATTTGTCGAAGGCACGGCCAAAAATCTCGATCCGCAATTATTGCTGGCGGTTATCGCGATCGAGTCGCGCTATAACCCGTTTGCCGAAAGCCATGTGGGTGCGCAAGGCTTAATGCAGGTCATGACCCGGGTTCATAAAGAAAAATTCGAATTCGAGGGCGGGCCTTCGGCCGCACTCAATCCTATTGCCAATATTCGTGTGGGTACTCAAATTCTGTACGATTGCATCAAGCGCCGCGGTTCTGTGGAAGCGGGGCTTGCATGCTATGTGGGAGCCACCGGACCAAGCGACGGCGGGTACGGACAAAAGGTTCTGGCCGAAAGGCGGCGCATTGCGCTGGCCTCCGGCATTCCCGTCAGCCGCAATTAACCTGGGACGACACTCGCAACTAGGCCAGAAAACGCTCCATTCTGCTAATTGCCTCTTGTAAACGATCAAGCCCGGTCGCATACGAAAAACGCATCATATAGCTGGCATGCGTTGCGCCGAAGTCGCGTCCTGGAACGGCCGCTACGCTGGCTTCATGCAGCAGGCGATGAGAAAATTCATCGCTGTTCTGGCTGTGTTGCCTGATGTCGGCATAAATGTAAAACGCCCCGTCGGGAATAACCGGCACATGCAAGCCAAGGCGTTCGAACTCGGGCAGCAGGTAGTCGCGCCGTTGTTTAAACGACAAGCGCCGGTTTTCGTACACACGTATGACGTCCGGTTCGAAGCAGGTCAGGGCTGCGTGCTGGGCCAACGTGGGCGCGCATATGGCCAGGCTGGCAGCCAGTTTTTCGATCGACGGGATCATATGCTCGGGTGCGATCAGCCAGCCCAGACGCCAGCCCGTCATATGAAAATACTTCGAAAAACTATTGATTATGATGATGTTGTCGTCAAGCGTCAGGGCGCTGCGCGGCGTATCGCCGTAATACAGGCCCATATAAATCTCGTCCATAATCACGAACCCGTTGCGCTGTTTGACTTCAGCAATCAGCTCTTTCAGGTCTTCGTGACTAATAGAGGTGCCTGTCGGATTGCTCGGTGAGGCGATCAGCACGCCACGTGTGGCCGGCCCCCAATGAGTGCGCACATCGGCGGCAGTCAGCTGAAATCGTTGCTCGGGCGAGGACGGAATAAGCCGTGGGATGCCGCCCGCCGCCATCACAAAGTTCTGGTTGGCCGGATACGATGGGTCGGGCATTAACACTTCGTCGCCCGGATTGATGAGGGCCATGCCGGCCAGAAGCAAGGCGCCCGAGGCGCCAGCCGTTACGATGATGCGGTCAGGATCAACGCGCGCCGAAAAATGCTGTTCGTAATAGTGTGCAATGGCTGCCCGCAGAGCGAAAAGGCCGGCCGGGGGCGTGTATCCGCTCAGGCCTGCATGGGCGGCGCGGTTAAGCGTTTCAACGACCTGGGGCGGGGCGGTAAAGTCGGGCTCGCCAATCCCCAGGCTAATGACGTCGCGCCCCTGAGCGTTAAGGAGGCTGGCTTGTTTGAACAATTCGACAGCGTAGAATGGCATTACTTGTTCGGTGCGCTTCGCAAGGCTGGGCATAGGGCGGCTTCTCAGGCAAAAGGTTCAATTGTAAGCCTGTCGCCGAAACGCATAATTGTTTAACGCCACATCATAGGAATTTAAAGGTATGCAGTCCTCCTCGCGCCGCGCGTTCTTGATGGGACGCCGGTCCGCACGCAGCCCCTGGGACTCTTTTTGTCAACGCATGCGCCGTACTGTGGCGGGCTCCTTCTACGAGTTTGGCGTTCAGGATGGCATTGGCCAGGCTCGTCTTAGCCCCAGCCACGCTGCCGATGTGCGTCATGCGCACAGGCTTTGCGCAGAGTATGGTGTTGTGCTTGCCGTAGACGGGGTCGGCCATGCCCATGAACTTGACGATCAGTCGGTGCTCTTTATTCAGCCAGGGCGCGAAATGGCTGGTTGCCAAAGGTTGGCTGAAGGTAGCGCCAAGTGGTTTGTTCAGCCTGGATGCCTGTTGGGCGAGCTCGAGGCGGCCGGGCTACGTTATTTCAGCGACTTACCCAGCCATGTGACGGTTGCCGCCTGGCTGGCCGACCGTACTTTGTGCGACTGGGACACCGGTGAAACCTTCAGGTCGGGCGTGGTTCATGCCTCGGTATTGCTGGCTGGCGGGGAAATCGCCAGTTTGGGACCTTTTGGCGAGCATAATCGCCAGCCACTTGGGAGTCTGCCAGTGCAAAAGCTCGTGCCGGCCCTGTTTCAACTGGCCAGTCATCCTGATGCCCAGGTTTGCCGCCAACAACAGCGCTGGCCCGCCCGCTACCGTCTTGACGCTTTATTTCCTCGCGCGGGCCAAACTGTCAATCTGGCCCATTGCGTATTGGGTCATGGGGGGGATCTGGGCTGGGTGGAATGGGTAGTGCTGGATGAAGAGCTTCTGCGTGAACCGCCAGCATCGCAAGAGCCGTCCAACCCCTATCAGCCGTCTGCCAGACATGCTCCTTATTTTTTGTCGCGAGCGGGGCAGAGCGATGAGGGGATGACTGCGCTGGCCTTTGAGCTTGATGCCCGGGTAAAAGACTTGTTTGATCCTTCGGGCGTTTTTCCGCATCCGGGGCAAGACTTGTAGGGCCTGCATTACCTTATGAATTATTATTTCCTATTGCCCTTTAAACCGGTCCAAGAGATTAGAATAGGCCACTTATTTCAACCTGAACAGTAAAGAATCATTATGGAAGAAAATCTTCGCAAGGCGGCTCTTGAATACCACGAGCAGGGGCGCCCGGGAAAAATCTCGGTTGTTCCAACTAAACAGCTTTCGAATCAGCGCGATCTGGCGTTGGCTTATTCGCCTGGCGTAGCGGCGGCTTGCGAAGAAATTGTTAGCGACCCGCAGAACGCCTACCGCTACACGGCGCGTGGCAACCTG
>DATCVA010000356.1:0-12962 GCA_036567205.1 Eoetvoesiella sp.
TCCACGGCCTTATCGTACCCCTGAGGCTTCTGCTCTGGTTCCCCGACATAAGTTGCGAGCGCCCCGCGAAATGCCTGCTTGGCCTCGGCAAGCGAAATACGATCTTGCGGACGCTTAGGGCCCGCGATAGAGGGCACCACCGAGGACAAGTCCAGTTCAAGCCGCTCGGAATAACGCGGCTCGGCGTCAGGATCGTGCCACAGCCCCTGCACCCTGGCATAAGCTTCGACCAAAGCAATTTGCTGCTCCGAGCGGCCAGTGAGCCGCATGTAGCGCAAAGTTTCATCGTCGATCGGGAAAATAGAAATGGTTGAACCGTATTCGGGACTCATGTTGCCGATGGTCGCGCGGTTGGCCAAAGGCACTGCAGCTACTCCCGGACCATAGAACTCAACGAATTTCCCAACCACATGATGCTTGCGAAGCATCTCGGTAATCGTAAGAACAAGGTCGGTGGCGGTTGTGCCCTCTGGCAACTGGCCGGTAAGTTTAAAGCCTACAACACGCGGAATCAGCATCGAAATAGGCTGTCCCAGCATGGCGGCTTCGGCCTCGATACCGCCCACCCCCCACGCCACGACACCTAAGCCATTGACCATGGGAGTATGGGAATCTGTGCCCACGCAAGTATCGGGATAGGCGGACACGGTACCGCCGTCGTCCTGCGTGAAAACTACCCGTGACAAGTGTTCAAGATTGACCTGGTGCACGATTCCCGTTCCCGGCGGCACGACCTTGAAATCTTTAAAGGCATCTTGCCCCCAACGCAAAAACTGATAACGTTCAAGATTGCGCTGATATTCGATTTCGACGTTGCGCTCGAACGCGTTTTTCTGACCAAACACATCGACAATAACGGAGTGATCAATAACCAGCTCGACCGGCGCCAATGGATTGATTCGTGCCGGATCACCCCCTAGCGCCTGCATGGCCTCGCGCATTGCGGCCAGATCCACAACCGCCGGCACGCCGGTAAAGTCCTGCAAAACAACCCGTGCGGGCGTAAAAGCAATTTCGCGATCGGGATTGGCGTCGGGGTTCCATCCGGCAAGCGCGCGGATATCGTCAGCCGTAACATCACTGCCGTCTTCGGTGCGAAGCAGGTTCTCGAGCAGAATTTTAAGACTGTAAGGAAGCGTTGCTACATCGAGCCCCTGGCCTTTCACCGCATCAAGCCGATGAATTTGATAAGACTGACTCCCTACCTCGAGCATACCTCGGGCACCAAAACTGTTGATGTTCTTCATCACGCGATCTCCTGTAAATGCGGGCCGCAACTCCCAAATAGTGCTGAACCATCTTACATCGTTATCGGCGCCGGGTCAGGTCATGCTTATCGTCCCAGGTGCTGCTCCGGGCCCCAAGGCAGCACCCCCTGCAGCACGGCTAATACTGCATGCGCAAACCCAACATTACTCGCCGGCCGGGCAACGGCGCGACGGCCGATATAAACGAAGCATGGTTAAACGCTTGCCGATCCAATAAGTTGGTAATACGTAAATACATTGTATAGTCTGAATCGCCAGCTACCCCATCGTAAGCTACTGCGGCGTTCAGCATGTTGTAGCCCGGTGTTTCGCTTTCATAGTCCGCTAAACGATCTTGCGTAAACACACGATAGGCTTCGATATTGCCCGACCAATTATGCCATTGTGTCTTTACGCGCACGCCCCCCCGGGCGCCTGGCATCCGGGGCAGATTGCCAGCATCGCCTTCCAGCTTGCCACGTACCATATCGCCGAAAACCCCTACTGTTAAAGCCCGATTGAAACGATAGCTCGCCTCTGCCTCGACCCCGGTGAATTGAGCGTTTTGCTGTTTGTATTCAATCAGACGGAACTCTTCGTGCCGATCTAACGTGCCAGCGTAAATATAATTTTTTACCCGGTTGTGGAACACGCTTACAGAAAATCGTGCATCGCCGACATGCTTGCGCAGTGTCAAATCAATATTCTGCGACGTTTCCGGCTTAAGGTCGGTATTACCCAGTTCGTAGGTGTTTGTTGCCAGGTGGACTCCGTCCGCATATAGCTCTTGAGCCGTTGGCAAGCGCTGTGAACGCGACAACGACAACGCCAGCGAATACATAGGAGCGAAATCCCAGACTGCCGAACCTGACATCGATGTGCCATTAAAACGCGACTCAGACTGTCTGCTTTTTGCCGTGACAGATTGCCAATCCTGCCTTGCGCCCAGCTCGAATCGCCAACTATCCAGCCGATACTCCTCCAGTAAAAACAGGCCTGCATTTTTTGTCAGTGTTTTGGGCAAAAAACTTTCTTCGCCCAGAGCGCTGAAGTTACTATGCGAACCCTGCATACCTAAAACTCCGCGCCAGCCCGCAACGGGTTCGTGCTCGAACTCCAGGCGGGCATCGTAGCCACGATTCTTGAATGTGGTTGCCACCGATGAACCTTCAATTTCATCGTGTTTGTAATTGCTTAATCCGCCCCGCAACCGGATTTTCTTTATACCGGCAAACGGCTCTCGATACTCACCGCGCAAATCAATACGTTCAGTCTTAAGCCGCACATAAGGCGTGGCGTCATCAGGCGATTCATGATCGTGGCCATGCTCGCCCTCGTGTCCGGCAGCAGCTTGATCGTGGCCCCCGCAATGCAAATGACTCCCATGCGGATGGCACCCCTCATACTCGTGACTATGGCCGGGCAAGCATCGGCTCGCTGGTGATTACATGGTCGGGGGAAACTCCCGAAGCATCCATCAGCTCGGACCCATCGGACAGTATCTTGATCCGCGGCGCGCTTTGCCCGCGTATGACGGGGCGGCTGGCTCCCCCTCCGAACGTATCGGCATGGACGCCGGACATTCCATTCAAGGTGTCTCCGAGCGTTGCTTCGCGTCGAAAAATTAACGCTGCTCCATCCAGGGTATCAAGCGGCGCCGCCACAGCGTCGCGCTCTAACTTCAACGGATTAGCCGATACGGTAACAGCTTCGAGCAATTGCAACGGCGGCTCGTCCGGCCCCGACAGCATCAGGGGCTGAGCACCCAAAGCAGGACTAAAAATCACCGCCAACAGCGTAGCCAGCGGGCGAAACTCTAACAACATTCTCTTTCCTTTGACGAATCGATTTGAATAAAATTGTTATGTTATAACATAACAATTAAACGTCAGAAAAAGAAAAAACCAAGCCTGCAATAGCCATGCCGTGAAGCACTTTGCCAACACAATCAAGAACGCCGACTTCGCTGCCAGTCGGCGTTCTGTTTACCGCAGTATTTCCCTGGTCGCTCGTACCAGGATTTTGCTTACAGCCAAATACAGATCACAAGTCCGTGTCGCCCGCTTTTGTCGTAAGTTGGTGTTTGTCCAAAACCTCTGGAACAGGAGCCGGCCCGCCGCCGCCCACCGCTTCCAGAAAGGTGTCGATTACGCGTTTTCGCGAATCGCGGCGCAAGATGGCATACACGTCGGCCTGGCCGACTGCCCGGGCCAGATGACATACCGCGACCACACCTTCAAACCGGACGCAGACCGAAGCCGGAACCAGCGCAACCCCCAGGCCTGCGGCGACAAGGTTTAATTGCGCGGGAATCTCCGCCACCGACTGTGCTTCACGCGGAACGAACCCGGCTTGCATGCAGGCATCGTACATCCGCTGCGCATAGGCCGACGTGCCTCGCCTCAGCAAAACAAAAGCCTCGGATGCCAGCGCTTCAAGGGGCAGTTTCCGGCGGCCGGCAAAGCGATGTGCGACTGGCAACGCCACAACTACCGGATCTTTCCAAAGAGGTACGCTACGCAAAATCTCGTCGCTAACGACTACTCTGGAAATACTTAGATCAATACGGCGTTCGCGCAAAGCTTCAATCTGGTCCGCCGGATACATTTCATGCAGCACGACCGCCACGTCGGGAACCAAGCTGGCGTAACGAGCAATAACACCCGGCAACGGCCCCATAAAATGCGAGCCCGACAGCCCCACCTCTATCCGTCCGGCCAAACCGCGGTCTACGGCCAGCACACGTTCTGAAGCGTCCCGAAGGCGTTGCTGGACCGCACGCACATCGTGCAAAAAGGTATGGCCCGCTTCAGTCAGCACAACCCGGCGGCTGGTGCGATCAAACAATTGGACCCCAAGCTCGCGCTCCAGTTGCGCAATTTGCAGACTAAGCGGCGGCTGAGAAATGTGAAGACGTGTTGCGGCGCGCGTGAAATTGAGTTCTTCGGCGAGCACAACAAAGTAACGTAATTGGCGCAGTTCCATGGCAGATCTATTTGCTAAACATATCAATCTAGATAAATACGATATTGGAATATATCAAATTGCGCAGATAGAATCCTAATGAAATAACGTTCAAGACGTAAAAATACAGCTATTTATTATCGCAGCCCTAATGACCGCACTCTCATTTACCGCAACTGTGTGAACGATCATTTCCTAGCTTCTTTCTTTTATCAGCCGGTCCGCATGCCATCCATAATGAATGGCATCCGAACGGCCTAGCTCATTACTACGGAGTCCAGCCATGTCCACTGCCACACCCCGAACCTATCGTGTCGGTCAAATCGTTCCCAGCTCGAACACCACCATGGAAACCGAAATACCGGCCATGCTGCGCCTGCGTGAAACGATTTTGCCCGAACGCTTCACCTATCACTCCAGCCGTATGCGCATGAAGAAAGTCACTGCGGAAGAATTGGCGTTGATGGATAAAGAATCCGACCGCTGCGCTCTGGAGCTATCGGACGCCCGCATGGATGTAATGGGTTATGCCTGCCTTGTAGCCATTATGAGTCAGGGCAAGGGCTATCACAGAGTCTCTGAAGAACGCTTGCACGCCGCAACAGTATCCAACGGCGCAGGCGCTCCCATCGTTTCAAGCGCTGGCGCGCTCGTAGAGGGATTGCACGCCATCGGGGCACGCAAAGTTGCCGTCTTGACCCCCTATATGAAGCCTCTGACCCGCATGGTCGTGGACTACATTGAAAATGAAGGCATAGAGGTACTGGACAGTTTGTCACTGGAAATCGCCGACAACCTGGCCGTTGGCGCACAAGACGCGCTGGCGCCGGCCGAGCACGTACGACGTCTGAATACCAGCGGCGTTGACGCGGTGGTATTGTCGGCCTGCGTGCAAATGCCGTCCCTGGCTTCGGTGCAGCTTGTGGAAGACAGGCTTGGCATCCCGGTGGTAACCGCGGCGGTCGCCACTGCTCACCGCATGCTGAAAGTTCTGAACCTGGAAACGCGCGTCCCGCAGGCCGGCACATTATTGTCAGGACGCTATTAACCATATCGTGACAGCCCGCCCTTGATGAAAGATTTTCGGCCAGGTCCAGGCGCCCTTCCGGATTTATCTTAATCGCCAGGCGCGGGCCAAAAACGACTCTTGAAACTGTGGAGCGTGCTGAAACCCGGGGGTAAGTCGCCGGGTCAGCACCGCCAACGGACCGGCCTGGCATATCCCCCCAGACAGTTCCACAGCTTGCGTCAAACTCAGCGATGACAAGGCCCTGCGACATAATTAGAAAGATATCGCATCAATGGCTACAATGATCTGTGTACTGAGCAATTAGGCTCTTCTACCAAATAGGCATATGCCAACATGAGCGAGACTACGATTCCCCTGACCAGGGCCGGCCGGAATGACGAACTAAAAATGAACGATGTCGTGGTGACCGATGAGGAGTTTGATCCGATCAATCAAGGACTGTGGTCAAGGCCCGGTTTCCTGGTACGTCGGCTCCATCAGGTTCATTACTCCATATTTTTTGAGGAATGCAAAGAAGAAAACATCACCCCCGTTCAATACGGAATATTAACGGTGCTATCGCGCAGCCCATGGCTGGACCAAACTGCGATTGGATTTGAACTTGGCCTTGACCGCACGACGTCGGCCGACGTCATTAAACGTTTAGAGGAAAAAGGACTGCTTGAACGTCGTATCAACCGGCGTGATCGCCGATCGAGGCAGGCGGCAGTAACATCCGAGGGTTTGCGCGTAATGAGACTGCTGCAAAATGGAATGGCGCAAGCACAGAAGCGCCTCTTGCAACCCCTTTCGCCGCAAAATCAGAAAATATTCCTGAAACTGTTGTCGGAACTGGTCGAGGCAAATAACCAGTACGGCCGGGCAAAGCTAACAGCCATATAAGTAAGATATGATATCTGAAAAGCCTTCAACGCCACGCTCAGACCTTGTTTAACAATTTCATAAATTCCCTGCCGTAGTGAATATGATTTTAGGGTGTGGCACTAAGCCGCCTGTGCATCCAGTTTAATGGGAACCCTAGCAACATGACCGACACGACAAAACACAAAGCCAAAGTGGAACAGGCTGCGGAACTATCAACAGATGGTGACCCCTTCGATCCAATCAGCGGCGGCTTGTGGTCGCGCCCCGGTTTTTTGATACGGCGGCTCAACCAGATTCATTACGCCTTGTTTTTCGAGGAATGCAAGGGAGAAAACATTACCCCCGTCCAGTATGGAATCCTGACGGTAATATCAAACAACCCATGGCTGGATCAAACAGCCATCGGCCATGAACTAGGGCTGGACCGCACAACCGCTGCCGATGTACTTAAACGCCTGGAAGAAAAGGGATTGCTTGAACGCCGTATAAACCCGCAAGACCGCCGCTCCAGGCAGGCTGCCATTACACCGGCAGGTTTACGAGTAAAAAAACTCTTGCAAGACGGTATGGCGCAGTCTCAAAAACGCCTTCTTCAACCCTTGTCGCCAAGTAATCAAAAGCTGTTCATGTCCCTGCTGTTAGAACTGGTTGAAGCTAATAACCAGTACGGGCGAACGGTACTGCGCGCCATGTAGTCATAGCGCGCATATCTGCTGGCCATAGCGCCCCCCTCTGCTGGCGCGGGACTTCAACGCTTCAAAAGTGCCATATCGTCGCGCTTAAGGAGAAGAATGATCGCGGCAATAGCGGTTCGTTCGTTGGCTCCATCTGCAGGAAAACGCCTTCCGCCCATGGCATTCCGGACATTGTCAGCACACCCACATAATCTCCTTTAAAACCAATGAAATCAACCATCTTCCCTTAGAGCCGGTGGTGTCTGCATAACTCTAAGGCTTGCATAAGGGCTTGCATTAACCTAAAATAATCAGCATACTGACAATTAATTTAGGCCTGTTTTTAAATCAGAACAAATTGAATCGATGTCTTGAGGAGAGAAGAAGTGACGAGAATACGCAAAATAGCTTTTGAAGAACACTTTACAGCGACCGGGTTCGGCGACTATTCGAAAGCTTTTGTTCAACATATTGATCCCGCTGTTGCGGCAGACTTGTCGCAACGCCTGGCGGACTTTGACAACTTTCGCATACAAGAAATGGACAAGGCGGGTGTCGACTACGTCATTCTTTCTCAAACAGGTCCTGGCGTACAGGTTGAAACGAATGCGGCCCTGGCTCTTACCCGCGCCAAGGAAAACAATGACTTCCTGGCTGCTCAAGTGGCGCGTAATCCCCGCCGGTTCGGTGGCTTTGCGACATTGGCGATGCATGACCCAAAGATCGCCGCGGACGAACTCGAGCGCGCGGTCAGGCAACTGGGTTTCAAAGGTGCAATGGTTAACGGGCACACTAATGGCGTTTACTACGACGATCCTGCTTACGATGTCTTCTGGGAAAGACTTCAGGCATTGGACGTGCCCTTTTATTTGCATCCTTTTGATTCGTACAAAATGCCGCACGTTTTCTCGGGCCATCCTGAAATAGCCGGTGCTACGTGGGGCTGGGGCGTTGAAACCGCTAGTCACGCCCTTAGGTTGTTATTTTCCGGCGTCTTCGATCGTTTCCCCGGAGTTAAGTTGATTCTGGGCCATATGGGCGAAGGCTTGCCATTCCAGCGCTGGCGCCTTGACAGCCGCTTCGCCGTTTACTCGCATGGCGTCAAACTGCAACGCGCCCCGTCTGAATACATCGGCACGAATATAGTCATTACTACTTCGGGCGTTTGCTCTTCGGCCACGTTAATGGGCGCCATTGCCGAGCTTGGGCCCGAGGCGGTGATGTTTTCAATCGATTACCCCTACGAGTCCACGGCTACGGCAGCCGACTTTATTGAGCAGGCCCCCATGGATGAAAGCGTGCGCGCCCAGGTATGCCACGGCAACGCTGAACGCTTGTTCAAGCTTTTACCGCCCGACGCTAAAAAGGAAGGCGGCGTTAAAAACAATGATCCGGCGCTACAGGCAACTACCCTGGGCGCTTAACCCCCCCGGAAGGACGCGCACTTAATCTTTAAATCAAGAAATCGGGAATGAACAGATGAGTACTTTTCTTTATGGCGCCAACGTCAACGCCAATGGCATTCGGCAGCATTATCTTCGGTATGGCGGTTCCGATGGTGTTCGGGCTGATCGCGACGCAGTAATTATTCTGCCAGGCATTACTAGCCCCGCCATTACCTGGGGCTTCGTGGGCGAGCGCTTCGGCCGCCATTTTGATACCTATGTGCTTGATATCCGAGGGCGCGGCCTGTCGGAAGCATCTGAAAAACTTGACTACAGCCTGGATGCCCAGGTCGCCGACGTCATCGCATTTGCACAAGCCCTTGGCTTGACGCGCTACAGCATTGTGGGCCATTCGATGGGCGGACGTATCGGAATACGTGCCGCACGTACCAAGCCAGCAGGCTTGACCCGCCTTGTCATGGTTGATCCGCCGGTTTCAGGGCCCGGACGCCGCGCCTACCCTTCCAAGCTGCCATGGTATGTCGACTCCATGGCACTTGCCCGCGAAGGTTGCGACCTGGACGCAATGCGCCAGTTCTGCCCTTCCTGGACCGAAGAGCAATTGCTTCTGCGCGCCGAATGGCTGCATACCTGCGACGAGCGTGCAATTATCACAAGCTTTGAAGCGTTCCATACTGATGACGTGCACGTTGACCTGCCCCATGTAGCCGTGCCTGCGCTTTTGATGGTGGCTGAGCGCGGCGATGTTGTCGGCGACGAAGACATCGCCGAAATCAAGACCTTGCTTTCCGATGTCGCGCTGGCGCGCGTTGCCGATGCAGGCCACATGATTCCCTGGGATAACGAAGAAGGCTTCTATCGTGCTTTTGGCGACTTTCTTGGCGCCCCCCTGACTGCCTCGGCCTGAAGCTATAACTCTTTTAGGTAAATACTATGCCTGTTAGCGATTATCAAATGATCCAGGCCTGGCAACAGGTCTTAAAACTTTCCAAACTAGAGGCCGGGCAAACCGTCACTGTGCTTACAAGCTCTGCCACTCACCCGCAAACGCTCTCTGCCGCACTGATAGCGACTCAATCCATGGGCGCGATTGTAAACCGGCTTGATTTACCGCCCGTAAATGCCGAAAAGGCATTAAGCCGCGATTCACTCGCGTATCTGGGCACAACACCTTTAACGGGTAACCGTGCGGCTATTGCCGCACTCAAGGCAAGCGACCTGGTTCTGGATTTAATGACACTGCTATTCTCTCCTGAACAACATGAAATTTTAAAGACCGGCACTAAAATATTACTTGCCGTGGAACCGCCCGAAGTCCTGGTACGCACCGTGCCGACCGAAGCAGACCGTACCCGCGTAAAAGCCGCGACGGAAAGAATGAGCCGGGCTAAAGAGATGACTGTCGTTTCCGATGCTGGTACGGACCTTCGCTGCCCGCTTGGCGAGTTCCCCGCCATCAGCGAATATGGCTTCGTGGACGAGCCCGGCCGTTGGGATCACTGGCCTAGTGGTTTTGCCTTGACGTGGCCCAATGAAAAAGGAGCGAATGGCCGTATTGTGGTTGACGCAGGCGATATTTTGCTGCCGCAAAAATCATACACGACAAGCCGGATCGAACTAACAGTGGAAAACGGCTACGCAACCAAAATCGAAGGCGGGGTGGACGCCGAATTATTGCGCGATTATATGGAGTCATTCAATGATCCGGAAGGCTATGCCATCTCTCATATAGGCTGGGGCCTGCAGCCGCGCTGCCGCTGGTCCACCTTGGGCCTCTATGACCGCGAACAAACGATAGGCATGGACGCGCGGGCCTACGAAGGCAATTTCCTGTTCTCGCTCGGGCCCAACAACGAAGCCGGCGGCGACCGGACCACAGCCTGCCACATCGACATTCCTTTAAGAAACTGCACCGTGCGCCTCGATGGCAAAGATGTGGTGCGCAATGGCAAGGTCCTGGATGAACAAAGCAAATGACACAAAATAACGACACCCAAACATATCAGCGCCAGGGCTTTGGAGCGAAGCTGGACCTGAAAGGCCCGGTAGGCCTGTTAATCATAGACTTGGTCAATGGCTTTGCCGATCCGGCCGTTTTTGGCGGCGGCAATATTCCCGAAGCCATTCAAAACACCGTGCCCCTGCTGGCCGAGGCCCGCTCGCGCGGATGGGTAGTTGCCCACAGCCGCATTGTCTTCGCCGATGACGGAGCCGATAACAATATCTTCAGCCTGAAAGTCCCCGGCATGCTCAGCTTGAAAGAGAACGAGCACAACAGCGCGATCGTACCCGAGCTAACCCCGGCTCCCAATGAACTAGTCGTCCGGAAAACGGTGCCCTCGGCGTTCTTCGGCACGGCGCTTTCGGCCTGGCTGGCTCAGCGGGGCGTACAGACTCTTGTGGTGGCTGGCGCCGTAACAAGCGGATGCGTCCGGGCCAGTGTGGTTGACGCCATGCAATTTGGCTTTCGCCCTCTTGTTATTTCGGACTGCGTCGGCGACCGTGCA
The DNA here is from genome assembly GCA_036567205.1 of Eoetvoesiella sp. GTDB lineage: Bacteria > Pseudomonadota > Gammaproteobacteria > Burkholderiales > Burkholderiaceae_B > DATCVA01. Next base: position 10,693 of record DATCVA010000356.1, read on the forward strand.
CTTGCTCCCCACCACGCCAATCTGTTCGACATGGAACAGAAATACGCCACTGTGATGACTCGCGACGAAGCCCTGGCGGCGCTGGAAACCGCCTGAGGCACAAAGAACAAAACGGCGTGCCAAGCACTTGGCCGGACGCCGTTCTAATGTAATTAAGGGCTTATATCGCTTCCAAGACAAAAGCGATATAAGCCCTTTTTTTATAAGCAGTGTTGCAGAAGACCGCTTAAACCGGGAAGATCAAGTCGTTGGCAAGAATGGATGTGTCGTAGATGACCTGGCGCTCTTTAAGCAATAAACGCTGCTCCGACCTTACAAAACGGTCGTAATAGCGCCCTGCCAAATGAAGCGTGGTTGGTCCTTCAACCAGTGTCTGCAGCAACAGGTAGTTGGCTTCCGCTTCGATTTCGCCATCGGGCGTTTGATCAATAACACGCGTATTGGTGACAAGATGAAGCATATACCGCGGGGCATACATTTGCGTACGGGCTATGGCTACAGCCCTGTCGTGCATCATGTCGCGTCCTTCGGCATACACAAGGCCGACCGGCAGGTTCAAATCGACATTTTCACGTGACGTGACGCGATACAACCCATCTTCACAGAAAAAATCAGGCCATTGCTCGACCTGCCCATTATCAAGCACAGCACAATACTCGGCATTGAATGCCTCGATTTCCACCAATAGCTTTTGCGCAATAGCCGCGTCAAGCCGCGAAGGAGTGTAGGAATAGTTGCTTTTCATTGTCATTAGCATGTTTTTAAAACCCCATTACGCCGCGATAGTACTGATACATCGAACGAATTGCCGCCTCGGAAATAAGTGTGTTGGATTCACCCACTTTGCCTGCATCCAGCTTAATGACATTCATATCGGAGCTTGAGCGCCGGATACCCTCTTGAACGAACTTCATCGCCTCGTTGTCTTCCAGGCCCAGGAATCCGGCCGGTCCCATTAAATTGCCCTGGCGCAAACGGTGCCTGATGGTTTCCTCGGAATCGTCCTCATACCCGAACATGGTCCACTGCATAATCATGCTATTGGGGCCATTGGGAACAATTTGACGAACCCCCAGGGTGTTCATCTCCCGCTGAACAATAAGATTGGGCCAAATGGTTTGCATGGTGACCGACCACGGCGAGTCGAATTCTTTGACAAAGTCCAGAAAACGCTCGTCGCGCAAGCGCAGGCCATCGTGAAATGAGCGCATTTCTTTCTTGGTTTCGGCACTGACGGCTGCGTACTTGTCTTCAGTTTTCGCCGACCCCATGTAGCCATGGCGTCCGTGCACCCGGTCGACCATCATTGTCGATTTATTCCCGGCCACCAATAGGCCAAATACAACCAGGAAGGAATGCAACAACGTCGCATGGTAAGGATCTTTTAAGTTTTCGTGGTACATCTTCCAGTTACATGGAAGCTCGTTGCGATAATATCCCAGAATCTTCAAGGGTTTTCCGGGAAATATGACGTTGAAATCCTCAAGGATTTCAGGCGTCAGATATTCTTCGATGGGCTCCACATCGGTCGAGTACGACGCAAAAACCACGCCGTGGTACGACGTAACGTTTAGCTTAAGCAAACCGTGGTCTTCATTACGAAAGTCGCGCGGCATTCCGCCTTCTTTATTAACACCCCGTTTAAACGGAACGCCTTGAAGATCGCCTTTTAAACTGTAAGACCATTGGTGATAAGGGCATACAAACTCTTTGGCATTGCCCTGGTTGTTGCGGCAAAATTCGGCGCCACGATGAGCGCAGCGGTTTTCGAACACATGGATCGAGCCGTCTTCGGCGCGCGACACCACCACGGGAGTCGCTCCGACAAATGAGCGCTTGTAATCGCCCGTGTTGGGGATTTCGGCCTCGAGCGCCACGAAATTCCAGGTATTGCCCCGGAAAATTCGATCCATCTCGCGATCATAGACATCCTGACTCGTGTAAACCCAGTCGGGAATGTAATGTAAAGCATCTTCAGGCCAGACGCAGTCGGCGGCCAAGCGATCCTTGAACCCGATTGTTTGTCCGATAACGGATTGTGATTGATACATGGAGAACTCCTGTGAAATCAGCGTCGTCAGTTTGAAACTGGCGAGTTCGCGCTAGCCAAAGTTGTTTTGGCGAATTCGCGCAAAGTAATAGACTTATCAATAAAGCGAGCCACATCGATGGATGACATGCGTTCAAGCAACGGCCGTACGCAACGCAAGTCGGCGGCTCCATTAACGGCCAATGCGTGGTAAGGCTTGCCGTCGCGCAACCCCAGCATC
>DATCVA010000357.1:0-7514 GCA_036567205.1 Eoetvoesiella sp.
TGAACGCGGCGCGGGCGAAACCCTGGCCTGCGGCACCGGAGCCTGTGCTGCCGCCGTCGCGGGTATTCGCCGCGGCTTGCTCGAAAGCCCCGTGCTGGTCCATACTCGCGGGGGGCCGTTAACCATTTCATACGACGATGCCGGGCTGCACATGAGCGGGCCGGCCGTCACCGTTTTTAACGGCCAGATCGACATCGACACCCTTACTGACACGCTTAACTTCAAGGATGCATAACCCCATGAGCGACGCTAGCCTCTCTGCCGAAGACGTTGCCGGTTTTTTAAAAGACCACCCCGAGTTCTTTCAAGAACACGCCGACGTATTCGCGAATCTTCGCGTCCCCCACCCTCACGAAACGCGCGCCATCTCGTTGGGCGAGCGTCAAATCATGACATTGCGCGCCAAAACCAAGGACCTCGAATGGAAATTGTCAGGGCTGGTGCACAACGCGGCAGGCAACGAAAAAATCAGTAAAACGTTAACTGCCTGGTGCTGCCGTATGCTGGCCGAACCCGATCCGGAGCAAATTCCCGGGCATATCGTGCGCAGTTTGAGCGATCTGTTCGACCTGCCCACCATCGCCTTACGCCTGTGGGACTTGCCCCAGCTTGTCGACAGCGAATTCACGCAAGACGTTAACGACAACATCAAGACCTATGCTCAGGCGCTGACCAAACCATACTGCGGCCCGCATCAAAACCAGGAGGTCGCCACATGGCTGGGCATGCCGCCCGCTTCCCTGGCTATCGTCGCACTGAAGGCGCCCCATTACGATGAACCCTTCGGTCTGCTGGTCCTGGGCTCCGACGATGCCGAACGCTTCACCTGCGACATGGCCACCGACTTTCTGGAAATCATCAACCAGTTAGCCAGCGCCAGCCTGACTCGGCTGAACGGCAACCCCGATCACAGCGAGCCCAGCAGAGCTTAAATCAAGGATACACATGCACGCTTTGCCAGCGCCGATGGAGCAGTGGCTTGAACACCTGAAAGCCAATCGGCGTTATGCGGTGCATACGCTCGACGGATATCGGCAAGATTTGCATCATCTGAATCAACTCGAGCCCGGCACAGCGCTGGAAAAACTGACCGAAAGTCATATTCGGCATGCGATCGCACGCTTGCACGGGCAGGGCCTAAAGCCGCGCAGCCTGGCGCGCGCACTGGCCGCATGGCGTGGCTTCTTTCAGTGGTGGGCGCCCAGCGCGGGAATGGATCACAATCCGGTTGCGGGCGTGCGGGCACCCAAAGCGCCGCGTAGTTTACCCAAGGCATTGTCGGTGGAACAGGCCCAAGTGCTGCTAGACCGCCCTGGCCTGCCGGAACCGAAAACCCCCATCGACTGCCGCGACCAAGCCATGTTTGAAGTGCTGTATTCCAGCGGTTTGCGCCTGGCCGAACTGGTCAGCCTGGACTGGCGCTATACCCGCACAGACGGTTACGAGTCCAGCAGTTGGCTTCAGCTTAAAGAACTGGAAGCTACAGTGCGAGGAAAAGGTAATAAAACACGCAGTGTGCCTCTTGGGACCAAAGCCGTACGTGCCATTGAGCGCTGGCTTGATGTGCGCGACCAGTTAAAATCAAACACTCCGGGCAAAGCGGCCATAGACGCCTCGGCTGCCCTCTTCCTTGGAGCGCGAGGCAATCGAATCTCGCCGCGCGTCGTGCAATTGCAGCTTAATAAACTGGCTTCCCTTGTAGGCCTGCCCGTTCATGTGCACCCGCATAGTTTGCGCCACAGCTTTGCAAGCCACATGTTGCAATCGGCGCAAGACCTTCGCGCAGTACAGGAAATGCTGGGACACGCCAATATTTCCACCACGCAAATATATACGCGGCTGGATTTTCAGCATTTGGCCAAAGCCTATGACCAGGCTCATCCGCGCGCCAATCGCAAGCGCTAATTGGCTTTAGTTTCCGCCTTTTCCTTTACATCAGGCTGCAGCGCGTAAATCAGCCGGCCGGCATTCCAGGTGAACATGCCCAGATACGTTCCCGCTGGCTCATCGGACTTGGCCAACGCGTCCGAATATAACGTTCCACCCACCTTTACCCGGGTTTCTGTACCGATTTGCCGAATCAACTTCTGGTTGGTTATGCTTTCAACAAAAACAGCCGGCACCTTTTCCCGCTTGATCTGGTCAATAATGGCGGCCACTTCTTTGGCCGATGGTTCGGCATCGCTGGAAAACCCGGCCACCGAAATAAACTGAACGCCATAGGCTTGCTGAAAATAGCCGAATGAATCGTGCGATGTCACGACTTTACGGCGCGCCTCGGGAATTGCCTTCAGTGCCTGTTTTATTTCCGTATCCAGTTTTTTCATGGACGCAATATATAACTGGGCTCGGCCTTGATAATCCTTGGCATGAGCCGGGTCGGCCCGGGATAAGCCATCGGCGATATTCCTGGCGTAAACCATGCCGTTTTCAAGGCTTTGCCAGGCATGCGGATCGATATCGCCAGCATGACCATGACCGTCATGAGCAGAGCCGTTATTGCTTAAATGCCGTGTCCGTACCCCTTTGGAAGCAACAATCTCCGTCCCTGCGAACCCTGACGACTTTACCAATCGCGGCAACCATTCCTCGAAACCAAGACCGTTAACCACCAGAACCTTCGCCTGAGCCAATGCTTTGGCATCTTTGGGCGTGGGCTCGAACGAATGTGCATCAGCGCCCGCCCCTACGATAGTGGTCAGCTGAATATACTCGCCGCCGATCTCGCGCGCCATGTCCCCCAGAATCGAGAAACTGGCCACCACCTTGATTGGAGTATTTTGCGCAGCTGGGGCCTTTTGCGCAAAACCAGTCACTGGAATCGCCATGGCCAGTACCGCGCCTGCAGCCACGCTTGCGGCTTTGGCAAACGCGAAGCGTGCCTTAGTAGCGCGGCCCCGCAAAAATTCTTTAAACATGGAAAATCCCCGAGAGTTGAACGCGCACTAAATTATCGAAAAAATCCATAAACCATTACCATCATAGAAACATTTGTATCCAGGTTTTGCAATCGTGCATTTGCCGGAGAGCGAACATTATCCACCTCTATAACTATCGTAAACCCGCCGGCTGGCTTGCCGTACAGATGTACTATCTACGCTAGCCCTCGCATCCATACCTGGATTTGGAAATGGAATTACATTTGCGACAAGTGCTGATGTCGCGCCCGGGCCTGACGGGCGACTTGTAACAGCCCCCCATGGGGCCCAAAAAACACCGACATAAAATACACCAGGCCCGCCGACAGAATGATCGCGGGTGAAGCCGGCACATTGGCATGATACGAAAACAGCAGGCCGAAATACGAAGAAGCCGTGCCGATCGCGCCCGACAATATCATTTGCCGTCCTACCGAACGGGCCCAAAAACGAGCCGCAGTGGCAGGAAGCATCATGATCCCCACCACCATCAATGTACCCAAAACCTGGAAACCGGCCACCAGAGTCATAACCAGCAACACCAGAAAAACCATATGGCTAAACGAACCGGCGCCGCGCTCAGCGCGTAAAAACCCCGGGTCCAGACATTCGACTACCAGAGGCCGGAAAATAAGGGCCATGACGATCAGCGTAATACTGGACGTAATCGTCACCAGCAATAACGCCCGGTCGTCCAGCCCCAAAACCGTCCCGAATAAAACATGTATCAGATCCATATTGGAACCGCGCAGCGACACCAGCAAAACGCCCAGGCCCAGTGAGATCAAGTAAAACGACGCAAAACTGGCATCTTCGCGTAAAGGCGTAAGCCGTGCAACCGCGCCGGCCAGCAACGCAACCACCAGCCCCGTGATCATGCCGCCAATAGTCATGGCGCTTAATGACAAGCCGGCAGTCAAAAAGCCAACGGCCACTCCCGGCAAGATGGCATGAGCCATGGCATCCCCCATAAGGCTCATGCGGCGCAACACCAGAAAAACGCCTAAAGGACCAGCCGCGAACGCCAGCGCAAATGAACCGGCCATCGCTCGCCCCAAAAACCTGTAATCGATGAACGGCGCAATCAGCCAATCAAAAAGCCACATCACAGGTAGTCTCCAGCGCACAAATGACGCGCCAAGTGCAGGTTTTCAGGCGTCAAGACCGAGGGTGTCGACCCCCATGCCACCGCCTGACCCGCCATCAGCAACGCTTGCGGAAATGAGCTTCGCACCATGTCCAGATCATGTAAAACCGCGATAACCGTACGCCCCTCTGTGTTCCAGTCATGCAGCAAGGCCATCAGATCTTCAGTAGTGTGGCGATCTACAGCGGCAAAAGGTTCGTCCAGCAACAATGTTTTTGCGTCATGCAGCAATAAACGGGCAAACAACGCACGCTGCAGCTGCCCGCCCGACAAGGTGCCAATAATGCGGGCGCCAAAATCAGCCAGCCCTACAATTTCCAGTGCGTGCCATACGCGCTCGTGTTCCTGCGCATCGAACCGCCCCCATGCCCCCACCCGACGCCAGGCGCCCATGGCAACCAGATCGTAAACGCTAATGGGAAAACTGCGATCCAGTTCACCTACTTGCGGCAGGCAGGCCATCTCGCTTCGAGCATCGCCCGCCAGCCTGATATGTCCGCGTACGGGGCTTAATACACCCATAATACCTTTGACCAGTGTCGACTTGCCTGCGCCGTTAGGGCCGACGATGGCCGTTAACGAGCCCCGGTCGAAAACACCCGTGACGTCACGCACCGCAATGCGGTCACGCCACCCCAAGGACACCTGATCCAGCTCGATTACGGCGTTTGTCATTATTTATGTCCTACCACCAGCCCATCGCCCAACCGGTTAATCCCCATAGAAAAGCCACGGCGATCAGCACGCGGGCCATGCGCCGAAAACACGAAGACAATAAGGCCGAGCCATGATAATCACGCGGGCCCCGAGAAGGGAAAGTAGGAAAAGACATGAAATAATAAGAGTTTATTGTGCGCAGCCGTTATGTTATAACATAACTGAACCGTCCATAAAGCGCGGTCGATATTTTTTGCGTATTACTTTTGAGATATCCTTTGGTATCACTTAAAGGCAGCGCCCAAACAGCCCTTTTTTGCGACTCCACTCAAGCCGTTATGCCAGCAAAACATTCGCCACCACTCGCCTCGATTGCTACACAATTGAACACCGCCGAATTACTGTGTACGCAACGCGGCAAACGCTTAACCCCCATTCGTCGCAAAGTGCTCGAAATTTTGCTTCAACAGCAACGCAGCATTAAAGCCTACGAGCTACTGGATGAAATCCGGCGAGTACAACCCGGCGCGGCTCCGCCCACGGTGTATCGCGCCCTGGACTTCCTGGTCGAGGAAGGCCTTATTCATCGTCTGGATGCCATCAATGCCTGGACAGCTTGCCTGGACGCCGGCGGCGAGCCTCACGATTTACTGGTGATTTGTACAGAGTGCGGCGCAGTAGCTGAATTTAGCGATCCGTTGCTAAGCCGCCAACTGGCCGAAAAGGTAGCCGGCGCCGGATTTATATTGGCCAACCACGAAACTGAATTGCGTGCGCTATGCGCAAAGTGCCATGTTCAGGCTGGACATGGCCATTCGCACTAGGCCGAAAACCCGCCAAATGGCCCGGAAATACCCCGGTACTGTGTCAAATTTCCCTTAAAATACAATGCCTAACGCAAAAATTTGCTCTTATGCGTGTGCTGTGCTGTAATCGCATGTTGATTTTTTTTGCGCGGTACGGAATAAAATGGTAGCCGCTCTAGCAAGCGCCTTGCATTTTTCTTGCCGCGTTACGCGAGCTTTACGATGAATGCTGCCTCCAAGGTAAACAAAATGGTTCCGGTCACCATCCTCACCGGTTTTCTCGGTGCGGGTAAAACGACCCTGCTTAAACGTATTCTTACCGAATTTCACGGTCAGCGGATTGCGGTCATCGAAAATGAATTCGGACCGGAAAGCATCGACAACGAGCTATTGGTACAAGACCGCGATGAACAAATTATCGAGTTAAGCAATGGTTGTGTTTGCTGCACCGTACGCGGCGACCTTCAACGCGCCCTTAACGATCTGCGCGTCAAACGCGAGGCGGGCCAGATTCAATTTGACCGCATCATCCTGGAAACCACCGGCATGGCCAATCCGGGTCCTGTGTGCCAAACCTTCTTCATGGACGACGATATCGCCGAGTACTATCGGCTTGATGCCGTTATTACCGTGGTCGACGCCAAGCACGGTATGGAAACACTCGACCAACAGGAAGAAGCTCAAAAACAAGTAGGTTTTGCCGACAAAATCCTGGTCTCTAAAAAAGATCTCGTCAACGACACGGATTACCAGGCCTTACGCTCGCGCCTGCTGCGAATCAATCCGCGCGCGCCCATAACGCCGGCTCACTTTGGCGAAACCGACCTTAACGCGCTGCTGGATGTCAGCGGCTTCAATCTGAATACCATCCTCGATATCGATCCCGACTTCCTGGCCTCCGAGCATCCCGATGCGGCGCACAATCATGACCATCACGATCATGACCATGATCACGAAGGCGATTGCGGCGCACATTGCGGCCACGATCACCATCACCACCATGTGCACAACGATGATATCGGGGCCTTTGTCTTTCGTTCCAATAAAGCCTTCGATCCGGAACGGCTCGAAGAATTTTTAAGCGGCATTGTCCAGGTCTACGGACCAGACTTGCTACGTTACAAAGGCATTCTGTACTTAAAAGGAATTAATCGTCGTATGCTATTCCAAGGCGTACACATGATGATGGGCGCAGAACCCGGAAAACCTTGGATATCCAGTGAAAAACCGAATACCAAAATGGTATTTATTGGCCGTAAACTTCCCGAAGAAATTTTTACTCGGGGCTTAGAACAGTGCCTGGCCTCATAACGAACCACGTTGCATAACTCAATGCCAGCGACACGGGTTACGGGTACCGGCACACACATTATTACAGGGGTACAACCATGGCGAACAAAACAGCCTCAACCAAAGTCCAAAGCCATCTTTTGACAGAGCAAGAACTTTTAGCGATGCCTGAGTCCGATTACATGAACGAAGCCCAACTGGCTTTTTTCCGGGATCGCCTAAAGCAGTTAGAGCAGGAAATTCTTAATAACGCAGACACAACCACTGAAAATCTGCGCGAAACGCAATTCGTTCCCGATCCTGCCGACCGCGCCACGATCGAAGAAGAGCATGCTCTCGAACTGCGCACGCGCGATCGCGAACGCAAGCTCCTGAAAAAAGTCCAGCAGTCGATTGCGCAGATTGACTCGGGTGAATATGGCTGGTGTTCTGAAACAGGCGAACCTATTGGCCTGCCACGCTTGCTGGCCCGCCCTACGGCCAACTTGTCGCTCGAAGCACAAGAGCGCCGTGAAATGCGTCAAAAACTGTACGGCGACTAATTTAACGCGCCAGACACACAAAACTGGTCCGGCTTAAAGTATCAGCACGAGCCTTCGCCATTTGGCGGAGGCTCGTTTTCAATTCAGGCTTTCCCCTTGAACTTTCAACGTTTGGCCCCAACTAAACTGTTCAAAGGAAGAATCCATGGAACAA
>DATCVA010000358.1:0-7682 GCA_036567205.1 Eoetvoesiella sp.
TTTGAATATCGTTGGCGTCGATTGCCACATCGGCTCGCAGATCACCGACGTCAGCCCCTATCTCGATGCCCTCGACAAACTACTGATCCTGATCGAAACGCTGGCCAGCGATGGCATTCATATCAAGCATCTGGATTTAGGCGGCGGCATAGGCATCCGCTACACCGACGAAACGCTGCTTACCCCAAAAACATTACTCGACAACGTCTTTAAACGCCTTAAAGAGCGTGGGCTGGATCACTTGCAGATTGTGCTTGAACCCGGACGATCATTGGTGGGTAACGCCGGCGTATTACTCACCACGGTCGAATACCTGAAATACAGCGAGGCCAAGAACTTTGCCATCGTTGATGCCGCCATGAACGACTTAATACGTCCCACGCTCTATGATGCCTGGCATAGCGTCGAGGCCGTTCAGCCACGCGACCATACCCAGGCGCAAACCTACGATATTGTCGGCCCCATTTGCGAAAGCGGCGACTGGCTGGCGCGCGACCGTAGTTTTGCGCTGGAACAAGGCGACTTACTGGCCATCATGTCGGCGGGCGCCTATGCTTTCACCATGGCAAGCCAATACAATACGCGCCCCCGCGCGGCTGAAATCATGGTTGACGGCGACACTTACCATGTTGTGCGCCCTCGCGAACCTCTGGAAAGCCTGTTCGCCAGCGAGCGAATCTTGCCGTAATAAGGGCTTAATCCCCTCATTCCAGATACGGCAGCCCCATACCAGGTTGCCGTTTTCGTTTTCACTTCATTTCCAAATGAATCATGAACACGATGGCAAAGTGCAGACGGTACTTTTATACGGCTGCTGCGCCGACAGTACATTAGTACGGCAAGCAAAGCCGACACAGCTCACGGTTGATTTGGAAATGGAATGGGTGAAAGAGATGGCATTAACCTTGCTTGATGAAGCTTTTTAATTACTTTCAAGCTGGTTAAATTAGTCTCGGTGAATTTTTGTTTAAAACTATCACATAGCACAAATTCGATATATAAAGCATGCAACGATACAACGATGCGGCCGGAATACCGTTCTCGACTACGGCCGCAAAGCCGACACCCCATACTTCCTGATAACAAAGGTAAAACATGTTGCAGGCTGAGGTAAATCGCCTAAAGAATACGGGTTTTTTCGATTTGCTCAATCGTTTATTCGATCATTTTGCGTTCCGTGGCGTGCCGGTAACCGTGGTTGCCTTTGCCGCGCTAACTCTGTTTATGTGGGAAAACACCGAGAACTTCGGACCTGGCTCGTTTCACACTATTTATCTGTTAGAAGGCGGAATCCTTACACTGTCGCTTATTGTTCTAATATTTGCCGCCATCAATCGCAGCTGGTTGTATGTGCTGTTTGCGGCCTGGCTCGTGGGCAATCTGCGAATTACAGCATTATCAATGGGGTGGGATACAGAATGGATCGGCCAGGCCGTTCCCTATGAACACTTGCCGCTGGTTCGAAAACTGACCATAGCCATCTATTACATACTCAATTACACCCTGTTCAGCGAATTATTTAAAGCGGATCTCGCAAATATTAATTTCCCGCGACTGCAAAGAACGGCGCAATGGGCGGGAATAGCATTACTAGGCTGTGCCTGCTTCATTCCCTATGAACAGTTCTTACCCATAATGTGGGCTCTGGCTGGGCTTGGATTTGTCATCGCCCTGTTTCTTGTCATTAAAATCCTGATAACAACCCAATCTGACAAAGCCTTTTGGTACAGCGCGTCACTGGGGGTCGTGCTTGTTATCGCCACCGGCATTTCGAACATATTAGCCAACTCGTTTGGCATCACATTTTTTAACGGCGCTGTGATTCATGTTGCCGCGGCGTTAACGTCCAGTGCAATCGTCGCCGTAGTTATTGCCGAAAACCTTCAGGCCGAGCGCCGTGAGCGTGCCCAGACCCAGGCCGAAGTACAGGGGATCTACGAAGTTACGCCTGTCGGACTTTTTACCCTTGAAGCCAATGGTTCAATTGCGCGATCCAACCCTGCCTTCAAAAGCATGCTTGCCTTCATGTCTCCCCAAACCCCCATGGCGCGCTGGGCCGATTACTTCGGTCTGGACTCCTGGATCCGCCTGAAAAGCCTTGCCGTGCAGCACAAAGGCGGCGAGATGGAAATACAAAACATTGCGCTGGCCAATGGCACCGAACGGCGCAACTTCTGGGTTAAAGTCGCCGTGGCCAACACACGCATTGAAGGATCTTTGCAAGACATCACGGAACGCGCCGATACCATTACCAAGCTACGTATGCTTGCCAACCACGATCCCCTTACTAATGCATTGAATCAGCGAGGCATCGAAAACAAGCTGAACGAGTCGCTGACAGCACTGATCACCGGCGAGCCTTTTGCACTTGCCTATGTGGACTTAAAATCGCTAAAGACCATTAACGACCTTTATGGCCACTCGGCTGGAGACGACGTTCTACGGCAGGCATGCAACCGCTTCCAGGCTATGCTGACCGGCACACAGATGCTTGGACGGATCAGCGGCGGCGAGTTCGTCATTCTATTTCAAAACTCATCCGTTGAAGCCGCCACAAACGTATCACAACAAATTCTGGATGATCTACAGGCCCGGCCATGTCAAATTGGCACACAGGCGTTTCGACTACGGGGATCAATCGGCCTGGTTGAAATTACGACTCCACAAATGAATGCCCAGGAAGCCATTACAGCAGCGGCCCGGGCGGCAAGGGCCGCCAAACGCGGCCGGCAAAATCAATTGGTTGTGCATCATCACAATGCGCAGACTCTGGCCGAACACAATAAAGACTTGCGGCTGATCCGCGAACTAGGCTCCGGACTCTCGCCACAACGGCTCTTTCTCGAAATGCAGCCCATTATGTCCCTGAGGCGACCTTTCGATACACTGAATTTCGAAGTATTGCTTCGTATGCACGATTCGAACGGCGCCCTGGTGCCCGCCCCCAAGATCATTGCCGCAGCGGAAGAAAGCGGCACCATTGCCGTTATTGACAAATGGGTGGTCAACACAACGCTGCAATGGCTCGACGCGCATCAGCAAGCCTGCGCCAATACGCAATTTGTCTGCATTAACCTTAGCGGCATGTCGCTGAACGATGAAACGTTTATCGAAGATTTCTTTGCCATCTTGAGCCAATACGAGCACCTGGTCCACCTGCTTTGCATAGAAGTCACCGAAAGCGTGGCACTACACGACCTGGAAAATACCCGACGTTTTATTTTACGGTTGCAAAGGCTGGGTGTACGGGTCGCACTTGATGATTTCGGTGCGGGTTACACATCGTTTTCGTATTTGAAAGACTTGCCCGCCGACGCCTTGAAGATCGACGGCGCTTTTATTCAAAGTATTAATGACCACCCGGCAAATAGAGCCATCGTTGAGGCCATCGTGGCCCTTGCTCGCAACCTGGGAATGAAAAGCATTGCCGAGTGGGTAGAAGACAGCGCCACGCTGATCACGCTGCACGAAATGGGCGTTGACTACGTGCAAGGCTACGTTATTGCCAGGCCGCAGTCCACAGCCAGCATCCTGGCCGCAAAAAATGGCGCAAGCTTCATCACCGATGAAAACACCAGGCTGTTTTTAAATTCAAATATTGCACAAACGAATCTTGGTTTTTTTAATCAACCCACGCCATTTTTTTCGCAGACTACGGAAGCACTGAACAAATCGAGCGGGAACTAGTTCAGAGCGTCGTGATATCTGCACCCGATTTGTCCTACTCCAGATCCAGTGCCATATCGTCGTCTGCCCGCAGGCTTTGCTTGGCCCGTTTCTCTTCATACATCCGTACGTCCGCCAACTCCATCGCCCCCTGTACAGAATTGCCTTCGGATTTAAGAGCTACGCCTATGGACGCCCGGATGCCGAATTCTCGCAGAGCGAGTTTAATTCGACCCTTTAATTGATAGGCATCGGCGGCAGTAACGTCATGCAGCATAACGGCAAACTCGTCGCCGCCCAGCCGGGCTACACAATCGCCGCTGCGAAGTACCGACATAATACTTTGTGCTGTGAGTTGCAGCAGTTGGTCGCCCGCGATGTGCCCTCGGGTATCGTTAACGTATTTTAAAAAGTCCAGATCCACGAAAGCGATGGCGCAATCTGCATCGCCGTTACCCGTATAGCGTAACCGCTGGTTCCAGCCGGCGCGATTCAAGACCTGTGTAAGCGAGTCGATTTGAGCACGCTCTTGGGTTTCAAGCACGCGTTGGTGCGCCTCGTCCAAATCGACGTGCAATCTTAAAGTATGTTCGATTGCCTTAAGGCACAGGGATATTTCGCGCGTATGTATTTTGGCATTCTTTTGCGGCAGATTTTCGGTGGACGAGAACCCCAGCAGCACCCCTGACGTATTGCTGTATGCAGGCTGCAAAAGGGCCCTTAGAACGTATTGGGGAAGCGAACGTTTACTTTGCGGCGCTTCCAGCTGACCCAATTCAAAGCCGGAGAAAAAGCGATGACTAAAACCTTCCGGGCTGCCCCTGGAATCCCAGCCATCGGGCATCGATAGCGCCAATTCGGACAACACCCGTCCAATATCAACGTGGCCCAGCGTGGCAACTACTTCCGCGCAGGAATCTTGCAGCTTTCCCACCAGCCAGCCATCTACCGGCAAGAAAACTTGCAACAAATTCAAATGCACCCGCAGAGCATCCATTGCACTAGTATCGGACATCCGCGGCACCTGGTTGTTATTTATTTGTCTGACCATGGCAGCTAACCCCAACGTTCATTCAACGCGAAGAAACACCCCGTTTTTTTCAAATAACTACTGCCTCAAAAACATACTTTGAGACCTTTGACTGCATTTTTATGTGGTCACGCGGACAGCCCGCTAACGTTGTCAGCATAGCTATGAATACAAGTTGCCGCGATATGCCCTACATCCTGTTAGGCACACCACGATTCAGAATTCGAGAGGCATCTGAAAGCCTCCATCTGATATATCTGACGAGTTTATTGTGGCAAAAAAGGCGAAGTTTGTATACGGATTAACGAAGATAATAGCCACTGGTTACAAAACGACATGATCGTATTTAGCTGCCATGTAGGCCCAATGCTGCCATAAAAAAAAGCGTCGGAATGATTAAACACCATCCCGACGCTTGTATCGATTAACAGCATTAAGCCTTAGAGTTCACCGTACGAATGCAAGCCTGCCAGGAACATATTTACACCCAGAAAAGCGAAGCTGGTAATAAGCAAACCGCCCAAAGCCCAATAAGCCGCCATGGTTCCACGCAAGCCTTTCATAAGACGCATATGCAACCAGGCAGCGTAATTCAGCCACACAATAAGAGCCCAGGTTTCTTTAGGGTCCCACTGCCAATAGGTGCCCCAGGCGTCAGCGGCCCACAGGGCGCCCAGTATCGTTGCAACGGTAAAAAATGCAAAACCGACCGCAATAGCCCGATACATAATGTCATCAAGGATTTCAAGCGACGGCAGCTTGTTTGCAATCGGCCCGCGAAGCGCCAGAATGCCTCCGACAACAATGGCGCCAACGCCAAAGTACAGCATCCAGGTCATGGAAAGCTCTTTAGAGCCAAACACCATGGGTTCGGCACAAAGTACTGCCCCCAATACAAAGAGCGGAATGAGCTTGGCCCACGATTTGGTCTGGCCATGCTCTTTGACTAAATAGGCAAAACCCACCATAGCCGCCAGGGCGAACGTGCCATAACCGATAAAATTGGCCGGTACGTGTATTTTCATCCACCAGCTTTTTAGCGCGGGTACCAGAGGCTGGATTTGAAATGCATCGCGCGTAAAGGAATACCAAAGCAAGAAAATCACCGCCGAGCTGACCACCAGCAAAACAAAGCCGCCCAGCGCGCGCGTCGCATAACGCCGCTCGTAATACAGATAAAACAAAGCCGTTATCAATGAAAACAGAACAAACACTTCATACAAATTACTAACTGGGATATGGCCGATATCAGGCCCCAGCAAGTGACCTTCGCGCCAGCGCACGAGCAAGCCGGTAACGCCTGCGTAAACGCCGCCCCAGGTCAGAACCGTGCCCAGCCAGGCCGCAGTCTGGCTGAAGATTCCGACCCAGTAGCACACTGTTGCCAGCACAAACAGCGCGCACATCCATAAAATGGCCGACTGAGAAGAAAACAGATACTTCAAAAAGAAAACGTTTTCCGCGCGGGTAATGTCGCCCTGCCCCAGACCTGCGCCATTGCTATAGAGCCAAATAGCAAACAGCGCGCTAAGGCCGCTGACAATCATCAGGGTCCGCAACGGACGCCACAACCAGGCCATCCAGCTAAAGCCCAGCACGGATCCGCCTAAAATGATTTTCTCGTAATAGTCCATGCTGGTGCTAAAAGCGGTCAGCACATAAGCCGCACCGCAAGCCAGCGCCAGGAAAAAGGCTATGTCGGTCCAGTCGGGTTTGCCGCGGTGGCCACGGGAGTCACCGCTGGCGGTCATCGTGTCTTGCCAGGCCGGCAAATTCGATTGAATAGTTGTATCGGACATGAGTAACCTCGTTACGTAGTCAGGCGCTTGAAAGCCTCTTTAAAGCGCTCGAACTCGTGATTAAAATCCAGTGTGCGTCGTTGTGACGTCATGGCCGCCAGCAATTCGCTGCCTTGCTCATGCGGCTTGACCCAGACCCAAATGCGTCGATCGCGAATGTAGAACATCGAGAATACGCCTAATACCAAAAAGATGCAGCCCAGATAGACCGTATTTTTGCCCGGACTGCGCGCTACCTGGAACACACTGGCCTCCACGTGCTCAAAGCTTTTAAGCGACATAAATACTGGCGCCGGATAATCGGGAAGATTGGCCAGGGCCAATAACGCCAGTTGAGTCCAGCGCGCCTGCGCAGAGGCATTGGGACCAGCATTATCCACCGGAGCCTGGCCTGCGTTAGTACGAGCAATATCGCGCAGTTCCGCCAAAGACAATTGGATCATGGGAACTGCAAAACTCAACACCTTTTCCCGCTCGGACTCGGGCACTCGATCGACAATCGCATTGAAGCCGCCTTCTGAAAAGGCGTCAAGCGCACCCTCGGCAGCCTTTTGCAACAAAGGCTGTTGCGCCACGCTTCCGGCATTTTTGATTGAAAAACGGGTTGCGGCCTCGGTGCGCTGCACCGGATCATGCAAAGCGGCACGCAAGCCCATGAACTCGGCCACCGAATTATTGTCATCGGCCGGAATCCGCATATAGCGATAGTTCTGTGACGGCGTTTCGCGCACCCCGGCTAAAAATACCGGACTACCGTCCAGCACCATGGGCAGCATGTAGTTATTGTATTCGTGAGACTGCCCGTCGCTGCCCGTAACCTTGTATTGCACGCTGGGCCCAACGTTACGCAAGTGTTCGTTTTTGGCTCCGGCAGCACTGCCGGTAACTGCGGCAACATGCTCCAGCATGGCTTTAGGCTGCGGCTCGGCATCGCTGGTTAGATTCTCAACGTTAATGACGCGCAAACCGGTCAGGTCAAGCGTAAGCGGCCCGATTTCCCCTTTGTCGCCCACGTTGATTTCGGCGGGCTTACCGACGACGCCCTTAATATCGAACGGCTGATTTTTTGACCCTAATAGCGGATAAGCTATCAGATCGAGCTTGCTTCCGCCGTCGTCGAAACTGGACTGATAAACCGTAACCCCCTTGTACCGCAACGGCTCATTCACTTCGATAGTCTGATTAAA
>DATCVA010000359.1:0-6251 GCA_036567205.1 Eoetvoesiella sp.
GTCCGCAGATGCAGCGCAACCTTATGCTGCGTTATCGCGTGTCGATCGAGGTGCGCAAGTATTTGGATAACCTGGGCTTTATCGATATTGAAACGCCCATGCTGACTAAAAGCACGCCTGAAGGCGCGCGCGACTATCTGGTTCCTTCGCGTGTCAATGCCGGCGAATTTTTTGCTTTGCCCCAGTCGCCCCAGTTGTTCAAGCAAATGTTGATGGTGGCTGGTTTTGACCGCTATTACCAAATCACCAAATGCTTCCGCGACGAAGATTTGCGCGCCGACCGCCAGCCTGAATTTACTCAGATCGATTGCGAAACGTCTTTCCTTAATGAAGTGCAAATTCGTGAGATTTTCGAGGGCATGCTGCGTCACGTATTTAGCGCTGTGCAAAACGTAGAGCTCCCCGCCCAGTTTCCGACCATGACCTGGGCAGAGGCAATGCGCCGCTTCGGGTCCGATAAGCCCGACTTGCGCGTCAAGCTGGAATTTGTCGATGTGTCCGACTTAATGCAGGATGTTGATTTTAAAGTGTTTTCGGCGCCGGCCAATGACCCGGCCAGCCGTGTCGTGGCCTTGCGTATCCCCGGCGGCGCCAGCATGCCGCGTAGTGAAATCGACGCTTACACCAAGTTCGTGGCCATTTATGGCGCCAAAGGCCTGGCCTATATCAAGGTCAACGACGCTGCCGCCATTCCTGAAGGCTTGCAGTCTCCTATCGTCAAGAACATTAATACTACGGCATTGACGTCGTTGATCGAGCGCACCGGGGCCCAAAGCGGCGACCTCGTCTTCTTCGGCGCCGACAAGACCAAAGTGGTCAACGATGCGATCGGCGCGCTGCGCGTCAAAATCGGTCACAGCGAGTTCGGTAAAGCCAATGGCTTGTTCGAAGCTGGCTGGCAGCCGTTGTGGGTCGTCGATTTCCCAATGTTCGAATATGACGAGGAAGAGGGGCGTTACTTTGCCGCTCACCATCCGTTTACCAGTCCGAAAGACGGCCACGAAGAATTGCTCGAGACCGATCCGGCCAAAACCGTGGCCAAAGCCTACGATATTGTCCTGAATGGCTGGGAAATCGGCGGCGGGTCGGTTCGTATTCATCGCGCCGATGTCCAGAACAAGGTATTTCAGGCACTGAACATAGGCCCTGAAGAAGCGCGCGCCAAGTTTGGTTTCTTGCTCGACGCGCTTCAGTATGGCGCGCCTCCGCACGGAGGGGTGGCTTTTGGTTTGGATCGTCTGGTTACCATGATGGCTGGCGCTGAATCCATTCGCGATGTCATTGCATTTCCGAAAACCCAACGTGCTCAATGTTTGCTGACTCAGGCGCCGTCGGCGGTCGACGAAAAGCAGTTGCGCGAATTGCACATTCGCCTGCGCAATGTCGAAGTGAAGTAATGCAATTCCGATGACATAAGGATTACCCGCTGGGCGATATGCCCGGTGGGATTTCCCTGAGTATGCAATTAGAAGAAAAGAGTACGATGGCAAGTGCAAGAGGCAACAGAGAGCCGCAGGTTTGGACTCTTCTAATTCCACTTTCAAAGCAATGGTGAGCACGAAGGCAAAGCGCAGACAGTACATTCGTACGACTGCTGCGCCGACACCGTTCACGGTTGATTTAAAAATGGAATAACCATAAGTAAAGGGGCTGATTGTGTCTGTGCTTCGGGTCGTAAGTTACAACATTCATAAAGGCCGCTCTGCAACAGGCAGCCGCGACTCATTGTCTTCCTTGCGGCTTGGATTGCATGGTTTGCGTCCCGATTTATTGTTTTTGCAGGAAGTTCAGGGGCGTAACGAGCGCCGAATGACGCTCGATGCACAGCATGAGTCGCTGGGTGCGGCATTGGACATGGACGTTTGCTATGGTTGCAATGCGGTTCGTTCGCAGACCGATCATGGCAATGCCCTGCTGTCGCGATACCCCATACTTAGTCACGAAAATCAAAATATTTCCGACCACAAGCTCGAGCAACGGGGGCTTCTGCATGCCCGGATTTTAATTAACGATACACCGGTACATTGCCTAGTCGTACATTTAGGATTATTTGGCGGCGGACGGTCGCGTCAGATTGGCGCCCTGGTCGAACGCATAAAGCGTTTGGTTCCGGCTGATGAACCCATACTGATTGCGGGTGATTTCAACGATTGGAATAATCGCCTGGCTCCGTTGTTTGTACAACAACTGGGTTTGTACGAAGTGTTCGCCGTCGCTCCGCAGGATGTTTTGGGCGCTCCGCTTAACCTGCGGAACTCGGTCCGGCAACTGGGGCGTACGCTGTGCGGCATCAGCCGCCCGTTGCCTCTGGCGCAGTCGGTACACGAACTGGGCATCAACGGAGCCGCGCGCTTGACGCCACCGCCCCGCACATTCCCCGCGGCTTTTCCCTGGTTGCGTCTGGACCGCATCTATCAACGCGGTTTTGCGGTACGTCGTGCGCGCGTGTTGCTTGGTTCTCCCTGGCGGCAACTGTCCGACCATGCGCCGATATTTGCCGAGCTTGAGTTACCCTGATTTTGCGCCTGACAGCGTCAGGTTTTGCTTGTTATGCGGCGGTGTATACGAATGTCTCGAAAGAATATGACTAATCGGCAACGTAAAGGCAGGCGATATGGCCAGTAAGGAGCCGCGTTTGCGCTGGCATGAAGGCAATCAGATCGATTTGCTGCAAAATGGCGGCAAATTTTTTCCGGCCTTGTGCGAGGCGATTGATGCGGCACAAACTAGCGTTCACCTTGAAACCTATATTTTTAACCTTGATCAAACCGGCGAACGGGTGCTGGGGCACCTTCATAAGGCGTGCCAGAGAGGTGTAAAGGTGCGCGTTGTGCTCGATGGATTTGGCAGCGCACTGTACGCCCAGGAAATCTCCAGGCGTTTTGCCGACATGGGGGTGCAATATCGAGTTTATCGGCCCGAGCCTAAAGGCCTGGGACATTTTCGATTCGATTTGCGGCGCTTGCGCCGGCTGCATCGCAAAGTGGCAGTTATTGACGGGCGGATAGCGTTCGTAGGAGGCATCAATATTATCGACGACCTCGAGGACGTGCCCGACGACGGAGTTGACGCCAAGCCGCGCTTCGATTTTGCGGTGCGCCTGCAGGGGCCTATTGTTGTTGATGTGGAGCGGACGCTGAGCCGCCTGTGGTTGCGCATGGCCTGGCGACGTCGTGACGATTGGGCCGCTTTTTATCAGCGCCTGAAGGGCTGGAGCCAGCGTCGCGACTGGTCCAGGGAACAAGCGGCAGTTCATTTTGATCCGGGCATGAGGGCGACACTGCTGTTGCGCGACAATATACGATTTCGGCAAACGATCGAAAACGTTTACATTGGGGCGATCCGGCATGCCAAGAACGATATTCTTTTAGCCAACGCCTATTTTTTCCCGGGCCGGCGCTTGCGTCTGGCGCTGGTGCACGCCGCGGCTCGAGGGGTTCGTGTACGTTTGTTGCTGCAAGGCCGCAGCGAATATCCAATGCAGTACCGTGCTTGCCGCTACATGTATTGCAAGGTTCTTGATGACGGCATCGAAATCTACGAATACATGGCAAGTTATTTGCACGCCAAAGTGGCCGTTATCGATGATGGCGCCATGGTAGGTTCATCCAATCTGGACCCGTTCAGTTTGCTTCTGGCACGCGAGGCTAATGTCTTTGTTCAGGACGCCGGATTTGCCGATGAGCTGAAAACGGCATTGGAAACCGAGATTGCAACCAATTCTACTCAGGTTACCGAACAAAGCTTACAGCGGCGCACTTTTATTGGCCGTTATATCGATGCCGCCTCGTACATGATGCTGCGCATAGGTGTTGCTTTGACCGGAAAGTCATCCCAATACTAATTCCACTTCTAAATCAATTGTGAACTGTGTCGGCTTCACTTGCCGTACAAAAGTACTGTCTGCGCTTTGCCTTCGTGTTCACAATTGATTTGGCAGTGAAATGGACTTCAAATCAACCGTGGCCTGTGTCGGCGCAGCAGCCGTACAAAAGTACTGTCTGCGTATCGTCTTCGCGTTCACCGCTTTTTAGTTAAACACATGCGGTGTTTTCACTGTTTTTCTTTTGTACGGATTCGGGAATAGGAATTAGCGCCTGAAGGATGGCGAGGCCCTTTTCGAACATCACCAACTGGCCCGGCTCAAGGCGGGTCCAGGTTTCGTTGTCGGTTAGCGGCTTGGTCGCAATGACGGAAACGCAATCGCCCTGGCGGTTGGTTTGCGAAAAATCGACCGTCATATCGGCATCGATAAGGTGTGCTTTATTGAATGGCCATTCGCGCACGATGTAGTACAGCTGAGTCGAGCAGTGGGCAAACAAGCTGCGGCCGTTCGAGAGCAAAAAATTAAAAACGCCGTGCACCGTGATGTCGTGCGTCAGCTCCTGGATCGCTGAAAATAGCTGCTGCGGGGCTGGTTCGTTGTTGCCAAAGCGGTATCGCAGGCCTTGCATGATATGGCAAAACGCTATTTCGCTATCGGTCTGGCCGACCGGCTGATATTGCCCGCCAAGTTCGGGGCCATAACCATGCAGATCGCCGTTGTGCGCAAAAATCCAGTGCCGACCCCATAGTTCCCGCATGAACGGATGACAGTTTTCAAGGTCGATATTGCCTTGTGTGGCTTTGCGAATATGGGCAATAACGTTTTTGGACTTGATGGGATAGTTTTTTATAAGCTCGGCCACTGGCGATTTGCACGATGGCTGATTGTCAATAAAAACACGGCAGGCTTTGTTTTCAAAGAAAGCTACGCCAAAGCCGTCGGCATGGTGATCGGTATGCCCGCCCCGCGCCGCAAACCCTGTGAAAGAAAAGGTAATATCGGTAGGCGTGGCACAATTCATGCCCAACAGCTGACACATAGTTATTGTCTTTTGCGTAAAGGCCAGCGCAAAAAAATACACGTAGGCACCAAGCGATACGTGATGCGCTGATTAATTGAATTTTAGTACCGTATGCAGCGCGGCAGGTCTGTAAAACATCATCGAGCACAAAAAAACAGTGCTATGTCAGTACTTTGTGGCGTAAATGCACTGGAAAGGGCTCGTCATATTACACTTAGGCTCAATGTTCCTCGTTCATCGGCGCAAGGTTGGCGGTCGAGGCCACCTGCCCGTCTTTCGGAGTGATATCTATGCAAGCCAGTCAGTCAGTTCAACCCGTGGTAAAGCCTGCCTCGCAGGGCGAGAAACTTTACTTTAATAAAGTGGCTGTTTGCGGCGCCGGTGTGATGGGGGCGCAAATTGCCGCACATTGCGTTAACGCCGGCATACAAGTGGTGCTGTTCGATTTGCCGGCCAAAGAGGGCGATAAAAGCGCCACAGCCAAGCGTGCGATTGCGCAGTTAAAAAAAATTAACCCGGCCCCGTTGGGCGTGCCGGACCTGGCTGATTCAATTATTCCGGCCAATTACGAAGAAGACCTGAAGCTGCTGGGGCAATGCGACCTGGTTATCGAGGCCATTGCCGAACGTCTTGACTGGAAGCGCGACCTTTATCATCAGTTGGCGCCGGCGCTTAAACCCGGCGCTATCATTGCCAGCAATACGTCGGGCTTGTCGATTACCGCGCTTGGGCAGGCTTTGCCTGAGTCCTTGCGCCATCGTTTCTGCGGCGTGCATTTTTTTAATCCGCCGCGTTACATGGCGTTGGTTGAGCTGATTCCCACCACTGACACCGATCCCGGTCTGCTTGATGTACTAGAAACCTTTCTGGTGTCGCAACTGGGAAAAAGCGTGGTACGGGCTAAGGATACGCCCAACTTTATCGGTAACCGGATTGGCGTGTTTGGTATTTTGTCGGTGTTTGCACAGGCGAAAAAATTTGATCTGCCATATGAGCTGGTTGACGAGCTGACGGGCACGCGTCTTGGGCGTGCCAAGTCGGGCACCTTTCGCACCGCCGACGTGGTAGGGCTGGACACGCTGGCGCATGTTGTGCGCACCATGCAGGAACAGTTGCCCGATGACCCTTTTCATGCCTGTTTTGACTTGCCGCCGGTGGTAACGGGTTTAATTGAAAAAGGCGCATTAGGGCAAAAAACCGGGGCGGGATTTTATCGTAAGGAAGGTAAGTCCATCCTTAGAATTGACGCTGCTTCGGGTCAGTACGTTCCGGCAGACGGAAAAATCGACGAGACTGTCGCCGCCATCCTGGCCGGGCGCGATCCAGCCAAGCGGCTTAAAGCACTGCGCGATTCCGATCATCCTCAGGCGCAGTTCGTCTGGGCGGTGTTGCGCGACAGCTTTC
>DATCVA010000360.1:0-23665 GCA_036567205.1 Eoetvoesiella sp.
AAAGACCACAGCGCGTCCGCGAGCCTGGTCGATGGCGAAACTGTGGCCGCGGTCAGGCATAGGCAAGACCAGTTGATCACGTCCTTTATCATCAAACACCGCCGCTTCAAAACGGTTGCCGTTTTTGCGGGCCGCCAAATACAGTGCGCCGGACGCAAACGCGTCGGCCTGTGCCGAACGCGCGACGGCGGGCCACGAACCGCAGATGGCAAGCAGCGTCAGAAAGCCGCGGCGATCAATCTCCGTCGAGAGCATTGAACCCTATCCTTACACCCAGTGCGGGCGCCGCATCTTCATCGACCATGCTTTTGGCGTTCTTTAACAAAAGCGCGCCCAGCTTCAGTTGACGATACATTTCCGGGCTATTCGCAAGCTGTGCAACATTGCCATTTATACCGTTGAAATTATCCCGGGCACGCTGCAGCTCATCCTGCAGGCTGGAGTCGACCCATGCTTCATCTACCGAGTACGTATAGGCCCCGGCCCGATAGAAGCGCAAAATACCGTCAACCGCCGCAGCCATGGACTGGCTGCTTAATCCGCTACGCCAGAACGGCGCCCGCTTGTAGTTGGCGCGGCTGGCATCGGCGCCCAAAACAGGCAGCAACTTTACGTCACGACCGAACTGCAATCCAGTCGAAATAGCCTTGATGGCTTCATTGGCTACCTCGTTAGTGCTGCGATAAAGCGAATTGGATGGCGAGGGCTGCGAGAATTTCACTGCATAATCACCGCTATCCCCCCAAGCCTGGGCAAGCTGCGCACCTATCGCCTGAAGATTACCGGCGATAGAAATCGCATAGGCGCAGGCAGGAGAATTACCCTCTTGATTCGCCAATAACCCAGCGTCGCGGTACAACAGATACTCAAGCGCAGGCAAACCCTGGACAGCCACACTGTGCCCTGACAGCGCGGAAGCATCGGGCACACCCGCGGAATTAGCCAACAGGGCTTGTACCTGCCGCAAGGTCAATCCACGCAGATCCGGCCAAAAATAAGCCCGTTCGAACCTGTGATTGGCTACCAAAGGCCCAAAGCGCAGAAACTCTATTCCGGACCAAGACATAACCAGACTCTTGAATCCTTCCTGAACCGTTTGCTTTCCCGCATCGGACGGAGCCGCACACCAAGCTTTCAAGCTGGCATGAAGCCGGCTGGCCGATTGCTGGAAATTTTGCATGGCGGGCAATATATAAGCTTGCGTCAGCCTGCCGCCAAGATCGGCAGGCAACTCACCCGCATTAACCGCCCCCGCGCCAATAAAAAAAACGAGACCCAAGACCGCCCGAACCCGTAAATGCCTGCGGCGCGAGGACTTACTCAGGGCTTCCTTAAAGCGCTTGCACCTAAACGTATTCGTTGCTTGCATTGGCATAGCCAGTCCTTTCATATTGCAGTTCCGCATGAAACCTATAACGACCCTAGAAAGCGAAGCAGATCGGCTCTATCCTGAGGCGACATGGAAACCACGCGATCACGTGCAGCCTGCGCCTCTCCCCCGTGCCATAGCACCGCTTCAAGCAACGTCCTGGCGCGCCCGTCATGCAGCCATGTAGCTTCGGGATTAACGGTTTTCGTCAGGCCTATTCCCCATAAAGGAGGCGTTCGCCATTCTCGCCCATTGGCATCGCCTTCATCCTGATTGTCGGCCAGGCCGCTACCCATATCGTGCAGCAGCAAATCGGTATAAGGCCATATAAGCTGAAAACGGTGCTCGGGCCGTACCGCGTCGCGCCGGGTTACGTACTTTGGCACGTGGCATGCAATGCAGTTGGCCTCGTAGAAGCGCTGCTTACCTGCCAGTACACGTGCATCGTCAATGTCCCGTCGTTGCGGCAACGCAAGATTTTGAGAATACGACGTCACAAAATCCATCAAACGCCCGGACACTTCATGTTCGCCAAGATGAGCTTGCGCGCCGTTGGGCAAAGCAAGGCATTCCTTCTGAGCAGAAGTGCAATCGCCGTAATGATTGGGAAGCAAGGGCGTGGACAAACCCATGTCGCCCGAAAATGCATTGGAAGCCTGCTGTTCGACGCTGGGCTGCCCTGCTTTCCAGTTAAAACGCCCCAATACCTGCTGCCCGGTCCGCAAATCACGCACCCAATTGGGACGCCCTGAAACGCCATCGCCGTGATCCCTGGCGGCGTTTGCCAAAATATCGTCTTGATGGATCGCTTCCAGCAGCCCCAGCCCCAGCATAGGCGGAGCCAGCCGGGGAGAAAATCTTACATCCGCGTGCAGCGGTCCGTACCCAAGATTTTCAACACTGTAAGTCGGCGCCATCAATACCGCTGCTTCACCACCATTCAAGTCCACAGGAATTTCACGATAGTCTATTTTCACCCGGCCTTCGGCCGGCAAACCCGCCACGGCAAAAGGTTGCAGTTGGTGCCCATAAATAGGATCAGGCAACGACACAAGCTCTTCTCGCCCCAATCGCCGCCGCGCGTCTTCGACTTTTGACGGGACGGAAAGACGTAATAGCAAAGCGACCACATCACTACGCCCCAACGGCTCAAAACCTGGAACAGTACCGCGGCCATCCTTTACATGACAGGCCTGACAAGACCTGGCATTAAACAAAGGCCCCAGCCCGTCGGACGCCAGAGTAGATGAAGGAGACGATACCCAGTCTTTACGAAACAGACCATTGCCCACACTGAATTCCTGTCGCCCCTCGAACGTCAGGTTGGCGGCGGGATGGGAAAAAATATCGTGATTAATCAGTTTCCGGACCGTTCCGGCGCCGCCCTGCATTAGCTCGAACGGCTCGGCTTTCGAAAAATCCGTCGCCGGCTGCGTAATGGCCGTTACCCTGGCCTGATCCTGAGGGCTTAGGTCGGAACGAGGCTGTGCGTGGCTGGCCGACGCGCCGAGCGCCAGCCACATAAAGATCAAACCAAGAGTAAGTCGCACGATATATTGCTACTGAAAAATAGCGTTGGGGCTGTCCAGGCTGTCGGAGCCCTCGATCTGTATTTCGCCTAAGTCCAGTACAGCAATAGCGCGCTCAATACTTCGAGTCTGCCCTATCAGCCCGTCGATAACCGCCTGAATAAGCGCGTTACCCTTTTCATGGCCCTGAGCAATCATCTGATCATAGGTTTCCACATTCTCAGCATGCTCCTTCATGGCCTGCATGGCTTGGTATGTAGCATCCAGCTTGGCAAGCACTTCCTGATTCAGCCCGGCGTCACGCTCCTGGATCAAATCAGACAGGCTGGCCCCCTTAATCACAGAGCCGTCAATCCGCTTGTATTGACCGGTATACACATTCATCATGCCGACTTGATCGTAAAAATGTGAGTTGTGCGTGTTATCGGAAAAACAATCCTGCTCTTCCTCCGAGTCGTGAAGCATAAGACCAAGCTTCATGCGCTCGCCCGCCAGCTCGCCGTACGATAAACTGCCCAACCCCGTAAGCATCGCCACCAGCCCGGCCTTAGTATCTTTTTGCACAGCATCACGCGCCTCGCCCTGCTCGTTCCAGTTACCGGCCATTTCCTCAAGATCGGCAACCAGCAAGTCGGTAGCGACTTTCAGATACTGACCACGCCGCTCACAATTGCCTCCCGTGCAATTAGCCGGATCGAAATCCGTATAGGGGCGATTGCCCGAGTGACGCTCCTGCGGCGTGCCAGTACGGCCTTCTGGCGCTGGCCCTGTTCCGTTAAGGTCCTGGCCCCACAATAGAAACTCCACCGCGTGATAACCCGTGGCGACATTGGCTTCATTTCCACCCGCCTCATGCAGAGACTCGCGCAACAGCTTCGCCGTGATTTGGGTGGTATCAACCGACGTGCCTGCGACGCTAATCGTCTTGTTGGCAATGACGTTGACCACGTAATAGCCATTCGCATCGGACTCGGCGCCATACGATGCGTCGACATAATCGATCATGCCTTCGTCCAACGGCCAAGAGTTAACCCTGCCCTCCCAGTCATCGACTATGGGATTACCAAATCGGAACACCTCAGTTTGCGGATACGGGATGCGAGCGTTAAGCCAGGCAGTACGAGCCGCTTTTAACGATTCCGCGCTAGGTGCCGCAAGCAGCGCATTAACTGCGGCTTGCAGGCCTTTGGCCAAAATCAGGGAATCTTCGTATCCCGCCAAAGCCAGGTCAGCATAAGTTTTGACTACAGCCCTAGGCTCTACCGCCGCATAAGCCGTGCCGGCCAGCATCAAGGACAGCGCGGCCCCGATTAACAACTTACCCATAACAGCTCCGTCTCCACGGGACTTTCTCCCGCATTCAAAAAATAATTGGCGCAATTGTAAACGATTAGCATTTGCAACTGAACGCCACGCGAGCGAACGCAACTAAATTCGCGAACGCATCGGCAATCACTACGGAGCGATGGAACCGTTTTGGTTTTTGGATAAAAACCCAGTATTACACTTAACACTTGCGCTGATAATGAGAATCAAACGCATTCTTGCACAGCCAGGCAATCAACGTCAAATATATTCATGAAAAACACGACTCGCATCGCCCGCTATTTACCAAGCGTTGAAAATACAGATTTCCAGCTGATTCCAAAGAACATCAGGGCGGCGATTCAATTGAATACCGGACACTGCTTCATGGAAACAGCGTCCGGCGGACCAAATTTGCGCGCGCGAAACCGCGCCTCGAACACCCGTGGCATTACTGTGATTGCACGGCCTTGAATAATGGGGTCGCCACGGCTAGCGTTAAACCGAATAGCGCTGCTCAAGTTCGTCGAATAATGGCTTATCGATTAAGCGCTGCCGCTCCTCGAATGGGGCCACCAGCAGGCCGTCCTCATCAAGACGGCCGTTTTTCTTAAGCGCACCCAGTGCATTCTGCATACCTAGAACGGCTCCTTGCAGTGCCGCGTTGGCATAAAGCACCAATCCATAACCCAGCCGGCCCAACTCCTGGGCATCTAGTGTGGGAGTTTTGCCTCCGATAACAATATTGACAAGCTGAGGAGCCGATAACAGTTGCGGCAAACTGCGCACTTCATCGATGCTTTCCGTCGCCTCGATAAACAGAACGTCAGCCCCCGCTTCGCGAAATTTTTGCGCACGCTCGACAGCGGCTTCCAAGCCATGGACAGCGCGCGCATCGGTTCTGGCTATGATCAGGAAATCATCATCGGATCGCGCGTCGACGGCAGCATGAATTTTCGCGACCATCTCTTCTACCGGAGCGACATCTTTCCCTGCAAAATGACCGCAGCGCTTGGGGAAAGTCTGATCTTCAAGCTGAATAGCATCGGCGCCCGACCTTTCCAGCGTTCTTACCGTATTCCAGACATTGATAGCGTTCCCGAAGCCTGTGTCGCCATCAACAACCAGCGGCAACTCAACAACGTCGCGTATGCGCGCAGCGTGTTCAGCGACATCGCGCAAGCTCATGAACGCCAGATCGGGCCTCCCGTAGTACATATTCGTTAACCCGGCCCCCGTCAGGTAAACGGCCTCGAAGCCCAGGTCGGCGACGACTTTTGCGCTCATGGCATTAAATGCGCCTGGCACAAGCAAACCGTTGCGCGCTTCGACCCTGCTGCGAAAATTCTTCCTGCGATTTTGACTCATAAAATTTCCTGAAAATAAATAAACAGTTCTTCAATGGGCTTGTATGCGGGCACGGTCGCCGGTCGATCGTGCAAGAACCAATACATAACAAATTAAAATTAGCTATGTTGCGCCAACGTGCATTTGAATATTGCACGGCCATGCCTTTTAACAAGTATGGGTGTAACCGATTTTTTTGAAAACATGTTGATATTTTTCAGTGTGCTTCTGCCTAGGCAGATATCGCATGTAGAGTTAAAGCGGGGAAAACGTCTGATCAAGTGACATGCAAAAACAGCCTGAACCGTCTTAACAGCATAATCAAGCCCAACGAAATTACGAACACAAAAACCGCCATGGCGGGAATGGTCCACCAGGGCGAGGCGCTGGTGTTCGAGAAGCCAGTCAAAACTTCCATGCGGCCCAGCACAAAAATATGAATGCAATAAACACCCAGGGTACACGCTGAAATTTGATTCAAGGCCGCCGAGTAGGGACGCAGTTTCGGCCCCAAACCATATAAAACGTTAAAAACGCACACAGACGCCGCCATTACAAACGGCGACAAATAATCATAAAACAGCGAATCGGGTGCATCCATATGTACTGAATAGGCAATCGTCGCCGTCATGGTCAAGGCGCTAAAAACAATGAAGAATCCAGCGCTCGCCCACCAATAGTGGCCTTTAAACATTTGTTTCTGATAAACCTCGAATACATATGCCCCCAGAAACAGGTAGCCGACAAGTCCGAAGAAAGATCCAAGCTCATAGGTTCCCAGCAAATCGACATCAATATTGAACGCGGTCCGCGCAATAGGCCAGGCCGATACCAGCATCCAGAACGCCAGGAACATTCGTTTTTCGGCCAAAGACGAGGCAAGCCAGATATTGCGCAGAAACGGCACAAACAAGTAAATGCCCACAATCGCGTACAAATACCATAAGTGAAATACCACCGGACCGCTGGCCAGTGTTTCTATCCATTCCCGCCAGCCCCCATAATGCTCGCCTTGCAGTGTGTTCCATGCCATATAAAACAGAGACCAGAACAGTAAGGGGGGCAAAACACGCGCGAAACGCTTTTTGAAAAATGCAGGCAAATCTTCTTGCTTGTTCAACAGCAAGACCCCGGAGATCATCAAAAAGACCGGCACGCAGCTACGCGTCAAAGAGTCGTAGAAATTGGCCGCCCACCAGCGATCATCGAAAACATCGAAGTTCACCGCCGCCACATGCAAGACGACCACCATGAAGCATGCTCCGATCCTTGCGGTATCCATTCCCGTACTGAAACTGAGTTTCGCCACACGCACACCCTGTTGAATACATAAAACGCTTACGTCGCCGTCTTCACGGCAAGTTGTCTATTCAGTAGTAACATAAACGGGGTCGCCCATGGGCCATTGCTTATGTCCAGATGTTGCAAAAATTATGTCGCGTCAGTGGCAGCACACGCTTGTGGCAAGCCGTCAGGGCCGGACCAGAAGAAAAACAAGCCCTCCAAGGCCCAGCAACAAAAAAACGTTGATGCGGGTATAGAGCAACACCACGGTGGCCAGCCCGGCAACACCCCAAGCCCAGACACCACCTTCGGCCGCTTTCAATATGGTGCCCGTAGCGGCCAATATCATGCCTGCAGCAACAGGCAGCAATCCCTGTTCGATGGCCTTGATCAAAGGACTATGCTCATATCGCGCCCACAGCCTGGCAAGGCAATAAACCAGCAGAGCGGACGGCACAAAGATTGCGATCGAAGCAACGATAGCTCCAAGAAACCCTGCCGCTTCCCAGCCCACAAGAGTCACCAGCAATGACTTAGGCCCTGGCGTAAGACGCGACAATGCAAACAAGTCAAGGAACTGCGCGTTGGTGATCCAGCGATGAACGTCAACCGACTGCGTATGAACCGCTGGAATAATGCTCTGCCCCCCGCCAACTGTCAAAAAAGACAGAGGTGCGAATACTCTAAGTAAATTAAGCAGGATTTCGATCATTTCAGCCACTTCGGCTTGCCGTTTTCCCGGTACCAGGCTACGGCTACGGAACACGGGGCAGCACACAGCACCACCCAGATCAGGGAAACGTCAAAAATAAAAATCGAGACAAAAGTCGCGGCCATTATGAGTATTGGCAATAGCCCATTTACGGCTCTTTTGGCCGCATGAATACCCATTTCCAGCGACAGGCCAATGGCCGCTGCGGCGATACCCGCCAGCGCATAGTGCACGGAAGGAGAATCCCTTAGCAGCGAAAAAACAGCAGCCATGCTTATAGCAACAAACATCGCCGGAACAACCATTCCTAATGAAGCAACAAAAGCCCCTTGGCCTCCTCGCAGGCGATAGCCTATCCATATGGACAGGTTCACCACGTTAATACCTGGAAAAGCCTGCGACAAGGCCAAGCCGCTAAGGAATTCTTCTTCTGAAATCCAGCGCCGCTGAATAACGAACTCACGCATCATCCAGCCGCTTAGCCCGCCGCCAAAACTTGTGACGCCAATACGGGCAAAAGCCCAGAACATGGTCATTAGCGAAGGCGGGTTTGAGATTGGTTTAGCAAACTTGTGCATAATCGGTCCAACTACAATGCGTTGATTACGACGCACCACGCTCCGGGCGTGCCCGAACCAGTGCCGCCCGCCCCGCGCCCCAGCCATTAACGGCAGCCGCGACGCCCAGAAACGCAAACAACCATCCCGACGCGGCATAGCCGCCGGTCGCACTGTGCAGCACCCCCACCAGCAAAGGTCCAAATGCCGCCAGAAAATACCCTACCCCTTGCGCCATCCCGGACAAATGCGCTGCCACCTGCGAGTCGGGCGATCGCAACACAATGACCGTCATGGCAATAGCAAACAAGCCCCCCTGCCCTATTCCTTGCAAAACAGCCCAGACCCATACGGTGGACAACGGAGCAAAGAGCAGCCCGATAAGGGCGGAGGCCGCAAGCAACGCCAGAGCCGCATTAAACACGCTTTGATTTTTGCAGCGGACAGCCAGTGGGGGCACCAGCAGGCACGTAACAACTTGCACCATAATAGACACCGACACGACAAGCCCAGCCTCGGTGCCGTCCAAACCCCGGTCGCGCAAAATGGGGGCAGCCCACCCCATAAGGCAATATGCCAGAGCCGACTGCAGACCCATGAAAAACGTGACTTGCCATGCCAGCGGATCGCGCCACAATCCGACAACACTGCGCCCCGCGCCTTTAACAACACGTTGGCTACGCAAAGACTGAGGCGTCCAGATCAAAGCCACCAAAACAGCAGGCACCGCCCAGAGGCCCAGTCCTATGGGCCATGAGTCACCGAACAAATGCGTCATGGGCAAAGTAAATGCCGCGGCTGCGGCCGCTCCGCCACACAGCGCCATTGTATAAAGCCCCGTCATCAGGGCTGCTTTATGCGGAAAATCGCGTTTGACCAAACTGGGCAGCAGTACATTGCCGGTAGCAATGGCAGCGCCCGCCAACGCGGTCCCGGCAAACAAAGAGTAAATATCCCCCAGACCGCGCAACGCCGTGCCGATACTTAATAAAAACAAAACAATCAGAAGCGTCCGCTCGGGACCGACGCGCTGCGAAATACGAGGCGCAAGCGGCGCGAAAAGACCCAGACACAAGACAGGCAAAGTGGTTAAATATCCGGCCTGTGCCGACGACAAGCTGGTTTGACGCAATAAATCGGGAAGCAATACCGACAAGCTCGCGAACACCGGTCGCAAGTTAAAAGCGATCAGCATCAGACTTATACCCAACAAAATCTGCGCCGTCCGGCTTTTGTGCCGGGAAGGCAGCACGGGCACATCCTCAGTGCAAGTTTGCGCAGAAGTCATAAAGTCGCTTTATCGTAATCGTAGAACAATGCAGAGACTGTATTCAGCCCGCGCGGTAACAGTAGTGTACGTGCCGGCGTGAATGATCGGCCAACCCAGGGCAGTTTACCGCGAAGTCACCCAAGCCCCGCCACAACGTTGACGCCAATAAGGGCGTTGCTGCGCCAGCTAGTCGGCTCGCTTGACCTTCACAAGGTGCGCAGCCTTTTTGGCACGTTCCCGGGCAACACTGACATCGTTGTCATAAGCCAGGGCCACACCCATGCGGCGCGTGGTATAGCTTTCGGGCTTCCCAAACAGACGCAATTCGGTCTGGGGTACGCGCAACGCCTCGTCCACGCCCTCGAACGCCACGCCCTGCGCGTCGACTCCGCCGTAGATAACCGCGCTGGCGCCCGGGCTTTTAAGCGCGGTGCTGACTGGCAAACCCAAAATTGCACGCGCGTGCAATTCAAATTCGCTTTGCCACTGAGTAATAATGGTAACCAGACCTGTGTCATGCGGACGCGGGCTGACTTCGCTGAACCACACCATATCGCCCTTAACAAAAAACTCTACGCCAAACACCCCCTGCCCGCCCAAATCGCTTGTAACGGCCCGCGCAATATCTTGCGCTTTTTGCAATGCCGCCGAAGGCATGGCATGAGGCTGCCAACTTTCCACGTAGTCGCCAGCAACTTGCGCATGGCCGATCGGCTCGCAAAAATGCGTCTCGACCTGGCCGTCGGCGCCAAGCGCACGCACGGTCAGCAGTGTGATCTCGTAATCGAAATCAACAAAACCTTCGACAATCACACGGTTGTGGCTTACCCGGCCGCCAGCCATTGCGTAATCCCACGCCTGCTGAACTCCGTCTGGCCCATCGATTTTGCTCTGGCCTTTGCCGGAACTGCTCATCACAGGTTTGACGACGCATGGATAGCCGACTACCCCGTCAATCGCAGCCTGCAACTCTTGCAGCGAATCACAGAATTTGTAGGGGCTGGTCGGCAGGCCCAGCGTCTCGGCAGCCAGCCGGCGAATGCCTTCACGGTCCATCGTCAGCCGCGCCGCACGGGCCGTGGGAATGACCCGCACTACGCCCGCCGCCTCGAGCTCCTCGAGAGCCGCTGTTGCAATCGCTTCAATTTCCGGCACCACCAGGTCTGGCTTCTCGGCCTGGATAAGCGCCTTAAGCTGCACCGGATCGCTCATCGTAATGGTACGAGCATGGTGAGCGACTTGTTGGCCAGGCGCGTTGGAATAACGATCTACGGCAATCGTTTCAACCCCTAGCCGTTGCAACGCAATCAGGACCTCTTTGCCAAGCTCGCCGGAGCCAAGCAGCATTACTTTCGTAGCGGAAGGTGACAAAGGGGTGCCGATCGTGGTCATAGGAAGCAGGCTTACGCGAAGTGTAAAAAATGAATTGTAAGTGGTGGATGTCCTTGAATCAATTTTCGCGATCAAATATATGTGCGACTAATACCGCTTGTGCTGTGGAACTAACGCCGCTTGAGCGTCTATCCTGAGGCATTAACACTAACCTTATGCGCACACCCCGTAGCACCTGCTAGTTAGCTGTCAGTCCCAGGGTGTCAATTAACACGCTAAGCCTTTCCATATCTTTGGTCATGGTTTGGCGGAGCTTCTCCGGCGTACTGCTTATCGCCGTGAACCCAAGTGCGGCGAACTGCTTTTCCACATCGGGGGACGCTAATGCCTTGACTATTGCGGTATTTAACTGAGCCACTATATCTTTCGGCACCTGTCCCGGAACGAGGATATATGAGCCACTAGTAATATCAAAGCCAGGAAAACCAGACTCGGCAATGGTAGGCACCTCGGGCAAGATAGCCCAACGCTTGGCAGAAGTAACCGCAATCGGACGAATCTTGCCTCCACGCAGATTACCGAGGGCAGCCGCATCAAATACGCTGAACTGAACTTCATTAGCCATCAGAGACGTCATGGCTCCCGCTGTTCCCTTGTAGGGAACATGCAAAGCCTTTATTCCCGAGCGTCGCAAAAAACTCTCTGTTGTAAGATGCGGCCCGGCGCCTATACCAGTAGAAGCGTACATTAAGCTGCCGCTCTTTCCCTGCTCAATCAGATCAGCAACATTCCCCACGCTCGATCCCTGCGGGACCGATAAAATAAATGGAGCGTCCGCCACCATGGATACCGGAGCCAGACTCGTTTTCGGATCGTAAGATAAATTCTTATATAGACTAGCGGATGTTGCGTAAGACAAACCATACGCCAAATAAAGCGTATACCCATCCGGCGCCGCCTGGGCAACATAGGCAGACGCAATAGTGGTACCGCCACCTGGCTTACTTTCAACAATAACCGGTTGCCGCCAGATTTCAGTTAATTTTGTAGCAAGAATCCGTGCTGAAGTATCTGCAGACCCACCCGGAGTAAAGGGAACAATGATTCGAACCGCTCGGGAAGGGAAACCATCGGCGGCAATAGCCGGCGAAACAATCAGGCCAATAGCTGCAGCAATAGCAAAAACGCAATAGCGAGATAGGCTTTTCATAACATTCCTTTCAAGTGTTAGCAGCAGCGTCGCGCCAATGGTGGCGAAGTATCCTTCAATTCGTAATCTGCAAGCCGCGTATCTGCCGGCGGATCGCTGTCGTCGGCGTCCAGCGACACCCCGGACTGGGCCAGGGCTTTACGCCGCATCTCGGTTGCTGAAATATCTATCGCGCCGGATGCTTCAAATACAATACCGTAGGAGCGTTCCGCCCGAAACCTGGAAATGTACCCTTTCTGAAGGTCGGACCCGACCTTTCCAACAGGGCGCTCCAAGGGCGAACCATAACCGCCGCCGCCGCCGGATCGTAAAATATAGTGTTCACCCGCATGCAAGGGGGTTGCCAGAACTTTCCCGCTAGGGAACGTCATCTCTTCGACACTGCCATTCTTGCGAATTGACACCCGATTGCCCGCGCCGGGCAGTCCATCAAACAATCCCCATGGCCGGCAATGCACTCGATCAACCTGGCAGTTAAACATCATGTCACTAGTGGCGCGACCCACCTTCTCGGTACCCAGGCCGCCTTGCCAGGTACCTGCCCCGCCTGAATCTTCGCGCAATCCATAACGCTCAATCACGACAGGATACTTAGCTTCAAGTTGCTCGACCGGCGCATTATGAGTGTCGCCATCATTGATGCAAATCGTGGCATGCGCACCATCGGCGCCCTTCTTCGCACCCCAGCCCCCTCCAATCAATCCTCCAGAAAAAATCATCAGCTTTCCTTCCGCTGTGCTGGAATTAATAATCGCGGACATGAGATCGGCATGATGACCTGCAATTACCCTGTCCGGAATCGCGGGCGCTAACGCCTTGAAAATTGTGTCCACAACCGTCATAGGAAACGTCATCCACCAGCGCATCGCTGACGGCCGCACTGCACTGACGACACGTCCGGGGGGCAGCACAATTTTTAGCGGACGGAAACTACCCTCATTGATCGGCTTTTCCGTTGCCGATGTCAGGCATTTAAATGCAACCTGACAACATGCGCGGCCAGCCGCTTCACCAGAATTGTAAAAACCTTTAACTTGCTTACCGACGTCGGTGAGGTCGATTTCCATCTCGTCCCCCTTGACGGTCACCTTTACCCGAATCGGGATATTCGTTCCGTGCGCTACCCCGTCGTCATCCATAAACGACTCCGCCTCGTAAACGCCGTCTGGAATGCTCAAAACCTTTTGTCTTGCAATCGCCTCGGTGTGGTCCATAATCGCTTCGATGCCATTGAGCACGGCTGCAGAGCCATAGCGACCGACCAGTTCAGAAAAACGCCGTGCGCCCATTTTGACAGACGCAACCTGTGCATTCAGGTCGCCAATCGCCCGCTCGGGCACTCGCACATTCATGCGAATGATGGCAAGGACGTCTTCATTGACCTGGCCTGCGCGCTCATATTTCACTATAGGCATTTGCAGACCCTCGGCGTATATATCTGTCGTCATGCCATTAAGGACGCCGCCAATATCGACCCAATGCGCCATACAGGCGGAAAACCCAATCAATTCGCCATTGTGAAAGATGGGTACAACGAAGGTCATATGGTTAAGGTGGCTACCGGTGATGTATGCATCATTAGTCAGCAGGACGTCATCTGGCGCTATCGCATCCACATCAAAATGATTTAGCATCGCTTTTACTGTATCGCTCATGCCCCGTATGAACATGGGTAAACCAATGCCGATCGATACCGTATTTCCATGCCGATCAAATAGCCCTACAGTGAAGTCCTGAGCCTCGTAGATGATCATGTTGTATGCCGTACGCATTAAGATGACTTTCATCTCCTCGGTAATGGCGACCAGTCCATTGCGAACTATCTCGGTTATAACGGGGTCAACCTTAGTCGCATCGCAGGCGGCATCCGCAGGGTGCTCTAACAGGGCAGCATTAAACATTATCGTTGCTCCTTCCAATTGTAATAATAAGGTCACCATATGGGCTAACTTCCACTACATCTCCAGGAAACACGACCGTCGTCGACGCATGTTCTTCGATTAATGTGGGGCCCGAAATGCGCATTCCCGCAGCCAAATGCGAGCGCTGATAGACTGGCGTTTCAATAAACCCTTGCGATTCCAGGAAATAGACATCGCGCATCACAGCAGCAGGTAATGTCTGAGCACTTGCATCACTTTGCCTGGCCACGGGTTTTTCCAGTTGTCC
Source organism: Eoetvoesiella sp. (assembly GCA_036567205.1). Taxonomy (GTDB): domain Bacteria; phylum Pseudomonadota; class Gammaproteobacteria; order Burkholderiales; family Burkholderiaceae_B; genus DATCVA01. The sequence continues at coordinate 14,085 of DATCVA010000360.1, forward strand.
AATAACCGAGGCATGCAAAGAAACTATCTCCGCGGGTTCCAGGGGCGCGTTGAACCCATAACGCTGTGCGTGCACAGCATCAAAAAGCTGTTTGATAGCATCCCGATCCTTGTTGACGAATAAGTCGAGCGGCAACTCGACTGTTACCGAATGCTCTTGCCCGACATAACGCATATCTGCTGCTCTGACACACTTTATGCGGGAGCGGTCGGCAACCTGGTCGCTGATGGATTTAACCCCTTCATCTTCCATTGAGCAATAAACTTGCTCTATCTCGCCCATATCCACCTGGGCAAGGGGACGGAACCATGTCTTGACGAAATCGCGGCGCAGATCGGCCACCAACATTCCATACGCCGAAAAATGTCCGGGAGCCGGCGGGATGATCACAGTGGACATCCGAAGTTCGCGCGCCACCAGACTCGCATGCAATGGCCCTGCTCCTCCATAGGCAACCATCGTAAAGTCACCGGCGTCAAGACCTCGCTCCGTGGTCACCCGCGTCACGACATGCGACATGGTCGTCGCTGCAATGCGAATAATGCCACTGGCCGCTTTCAAGAGATCAATACTCAGCGGCGTCGCGACTCGTTCTTGCAACGCGTCACGTGCACGCTCCAGATCAAGTGGCATCTCGCCACCAAGAAAATTCGTTGGCGATAATCTTCCAAGTATCAAGTTTGCATCGGTAACCGTCGGCTCGGTGCCGCCCAACCCATAACATGCAGGCCCTGGCGCTGCTCCAGCGCTTTGCGGCCCCACTCGTAATCCCCCGCCCTCTTCCAGACGAGCAATACTGCCACCGCCAGTTCCCACTTCCTGAATATCGACGAGAGGAATCTGGATTGGCAGCCCCGTTGCATAACCGCCAATCATGATATTGCCCGCCATGACAACATCACCATCGAGAACTACGCCGGCTTTCGCGGTCGTACCCCCCATGTCGAATCCTATTGCATTGACAAGGCCAAGTCGGTCGCACACCGACTTTGATCCGATAATGCCGGCAGCGGGCCCCGACTCAAGCATCCGAATGCATTCCCGTTGTGCGTGAGATACGTCATAGAGTCCCCCGCTGGACTGCACGACGTAGAAGGTGCCATCAAACTTTTCTTTAGCGAGTCGCCCGTCAATTTCAGCTAAATAACTGCGTACCCTTGGACCAATATAAGCATTGGCCGCCACTGTTGAAGTCCGCTCAAACTCGCGATATTCCTGCGATATCTCGTGTGATGCAGTAACGAACAATCCTGGACAAAGTTCCTCTAAAAAACGCTTTGCGCGTATTTCGTGATCCGGGTTTGTGTACGAATGCAAGAACAGGATCGCGACGGCCTTGATCCCTTGTTCTGTAATCTCGCTGGCGATTTGGCTCAATTCCTGCTCGTCGAGCGCCAGGAGTACGTCGCCCTTAGCGTTAATCCGCTCAGAAACCTCAAATCGCAACTCCCGCGAAATCAGGGGCTCATGTTTAGTAAAGAAGAGGTTATATGCCTCTGGCCGATTGATACGGCCAATTTCATAAATATCGCGAAAACCACGAGTTGTTATAAGAGCGGTATGCGCGCCGCTGCGCTCGAGAATAGTGTTAATCGCTACGGTAGTCCCGTGTAGAAAAAGGCGCGTCAGGGCAAGATCTGTTCCTGCTTTATTCACGCCATTGACGATGCCCTCGACGAGACTGCCCGGTGTGGTTAATGTCTTTCCAAAAAAAGACTCCCCTGTTGCCTCGTTGAATGAAACAACATCGGTAAATGTTCCTCCTACATCCGCCGCAACACGCAAATATCGATCGCTGCCCAACCCAGTCGCCTGCATAAGAATCTCCAGTGGTTTTTGTTCTCAGCGACGTCAGCCTTTCCTCTTGCCGCTAGTTCATCAAACTTTACAGCTGGCAACTCAATACTGTCTAATACAAATTTAATGCACTTTTAATTCAAAAAAGGTATGGAGATATTGCTATGGATACGCGCCGTTTAAGATACTTCGTCGCTGTCGTGGAAGAGCAAAATATCGGTCGCGCTGCAATCAAGTTAAATATGTCACAGCCTCCGCTGACTCGTCAGATACAAGAGCTCGAGTCTGAAATCGGAGTGCAGCTTCTACATCGCACTCCAAAAGGGGTGGAGGCCACGAACGCGGGCCTACTTCTCTTCCATGAGGCACGCAACATTCTGTCCCTCTTGCGCAGCGTCGAAGATCGTACGCGGCTGGCGGGGCAAGGAAGGCTGGGGAAAATAGCCATTGGCATTTTCGGATCCAACGTACTATCGGTTCCGCCTCTCTTGTTCTCCTTTCGACAACAACACCCCGATGTTGATGTCGTTGTCCACACGATGGACAAAGTAGAACAAATCAACGCTCTGCGCGAACGTCGCTTATTAATCGGCTTCAATCTTCTGGGAGTCCAACTCGACGACATTGCCAGCGAAGCGATCATCCAGGAGCGGCTGATTACGGCCCTGCGGCTGGATCATCCGCTTGCACAAAAAAAGGCCTTAACATTACGAGAATTGTCCGGGCATCCGTTAGTGGTGTATTCCAGCGGCCCCAGACCAAATCTAATCGATATAGTGTTTGGACTGTTCCGCAAAGCCAACGTCCAACCTGGTGTCGTTCACGAGGTGGTTGATTCGCTCACAGCAGTCGCGCTGGTGGCAGCCGGGTTCGGAGTATGTTTAGTCCCAGAGGCAGTGTCGCAGCTGAAATTACCCGGAATCACATACTTGCCACTGGCTTCGTCTCCCTCTCCTACAGTAGATTTGCATGCTATTTATCGAAGAGACGACTCCTCTGCGCTTCTGCAGGCTTTTCTTACTACCGTGAAAGAGGTGTCGGCCAATTCATCTGAACACGAACCGCTTGATCCCCCCATATCAACCTAACCGTTCTTCTTTGCTTCGTTCTGCGCAAACTGTCAAAAAGTTTTCCACAATAGGCGATGTCGACCGAACGCGTGCAGTTACGGCGCAGATTGTGCGATATGGGTTTCCTTGTTTGCTAAAACTGCGATACACCAAGCCCGGCATGCTGATGGATTGGATGGTAGTAAACGGCAAGACCCCGATCCCGAGTCCGGCAACGATTAAGCCTAGCATGGTGCCAAGGTGCTCTACCTCAAATGCAGGACGAAATACCGTACCGCTTTTCGAGTATTCAGCATCAATTAACTGGCGTACGCTGCTCCCGCTTCTTTTAGCAATGTGGTCGTATTTTTGTATATCCGTCCAAAGCACTTCCTTACATTTGGCCAACGGATGCTTGGCACTACACACGACAACCAGATAGTCACGAAAGAGAACTCGTTGCATCAGGTCATCCGCATCCGCTCTTTGCGGCGTAAGAGCAAGATCTACGTGGCCTGACCTGACCATATCAATGCATGTATCTGAAAGTTCGTCATGCAGGCGAAGTTCTACATCAGGATGACTCGCGGAAAAAGAAACGATTATTGCCGGCAGATAAGATGTGGCCAATGATGGGGCCACGGCCAGCAACAAACGCCCCCGCTTTCCAGAGACGTAGCCTTGAATACGGGATAGTCCGCTATCAATGTTTTCCGAGATACCCACGGCAATCTGAAGGAACTCTTTACCCACAGCCGACAACGCCACGGTACGAGTGTCGCGATCGAACAGGCGTGCGCCTATCTCATCTTCCAGCCTGCGAATATTTGCACTGAGTGCCGGCTGAGATAAATGGACTAGCGCAGCAGCGTGGCTGAAACTAAGCGTGCGGGAAACGGCCAGAAAAGCATCGATTTGCCGGAGCGTTATATTCATTTAGCAAATATATTTATACAAAAATGAAAATTTACGAATTAGATCAATATTACTACAGTGGGGCTTGGTCAATTCTTTTACGCGAAGGACACGTCATGAATTTGCAAGCAACCGCACAAGTTGAACATCAATCGACTCCAACCATTTCGATCAAACCGACCGGGGGGCCGCTCGGAGCAGACGTTATCGGTTTTGACATGAGCCGACCTGCAACACCGGAAGAGCAAAAAATCATAGAGAAAGCATGGGCCGATCACCTTGTCCTGCGCATTAGGGGTCAGGCCGGCTTGTCCCTCCAGCATCTGACACAGTTTTCGAGCGCCTTTGGGCAATTGGATAAAAGGCCGGTACGGGGAGTTATCAAAGGCGGTGCGCAGAACGACCTGCCCCCGGAGATCACCGTAATTTCAAACATAGTCGTCGATGGCAAACCAATAGGAGGCCTTGGAGCCTACGAAGCGGTTTGGCACAGCGACATGACTTACAAGCCTCAACCGCCTAAAGGCAGTTGCCTGTATTCCGTAGAAATCCCTCCTTCGGGCGGGGGTACATCGTTTGCCAATATGTACATGGCATACGAGCGGCTTCCTTCCGAGTTGAAAAACCGGATAGAAAACCTACAGTGCATTCATGACGCCAGCCGCAATAGCACAGGTGAACTGCGACAGGGGTTCGAAGAGATTAATGATCCTACTAAAACGGTCGGAGCAGTCCATCCCGTCGTGCGCACTCATCCAGTTACCTACCGTAAATGCTTATTTCTGGGACGACGCCGCAACGCCTATCTGGTTGGTCTTCCACTAGCAGAGAGCGAAGCGCTGCTGGACCAACTGTGGCAACACGCCACAAAGCCCGACATCGTCTGGACCCAGGAATGGGAAGTGGGCGACGCGGTGTTATGGGACAACCGCTGCACCATGCACAGACGCGACGCTTTCGACCCACAGACTCGGCGGCTTATGTATCGCACGCAAATCGCCGGCGGCGAAGTGGTCTAAAGCAAATAACTATGGCGACAAGAGGACAAAGATGCCGCAAGTCCCCCGCCAGTTACACAACCCTTCCAAATAGAAAAAAAACAGATTAGCGCAGGAGACAGCCCTATGCGTATAGAACAAGTAGAAGTCATTGGTGTGGCCGTGCCGTTAGTGGGCGATTATAAAACGGCACATAGCAGTAAATCGATCCAAAAGAGCGTGGTCGTGCGCATTACCGCAAGCGACGGAGCCGTCGGTATTGGCAACGTGGATCCATCGCCTGGTTACTCACCGGAAACTTTTGACCAAACGCTGGCCATGCTTCGTACGTGCATGGCGCCCCGGATCGTCGGAATGGACGCAGAAAACATACATGAAATCACCCTTCGACTGGACGCAATCTCTCACGGATTTCAAGAATCCAAAGCTGCAATTGAAATGGCCTGTACCGATTTGGTCGCCAGGTCCCTTGGTATGCCTGTACATACCTATTTAGGCGGTGCTGTACGTACAGTTCTTCATTTCAATGCCTGGATTGGTATTGTCTCGGCGGCTCAAGCGGCTATCGAGGCAGTTAAATGGCAACAGCTTGGATTCCGTTCCGCAAAAATCAAAGTCGGCGGTGGAATTGAAAGCGATAAGGAGAGAGTGCGTGCCGTGCGTGAAGCGGTGGGCGAAAACTTCCATCTGCGCATTGACGCCAATGCAGGCTACGACACCGAGACAGCCATCAAGCTTGCAAGGATGATGTCGCCCTACAACCTCCAGCTATTCGAACAGCCCGTTCCCGCAGCCGATCTGGAGGGCATGGCCAAAGTGCGTTGCGAAGCCGGTGAATTACCAATTATGGCCGACGAATCGCTTGTAGATCACAGCAGCCTCATTCGCATCATTCGCGCTAATGCGGCCGACATGGTGAAAGTCAAAGTGATGAAGCAAGGCGGATTGCGCAAAACCCTGGACATAATTACAACCGCTGAAGCTGCGGGCATTCAGTGCGTAATAGGTCACGGATTCGGCCTGGGTGTCAACACGATGGCTGAAATAATGCTGGCGGCTACGTCTCATAACATCGTCGATGGCATCGAGTGCGTCGGCCCCTTAAAGACTGCCGACGATATTGTCACCGAAAAACTCGACCTGAACTCAGGTAGCGTTTCCGTGCCAAACGGTCCGGGGCTGAATGTCACGCTAGATCAAGTCAAGCTGGAACGCTATCGCGTCGAAGACCATATCGCGGCCTAAATTAAATAGTGTTTCTATTTTTACAGGCGCGATCAAGGTGAATCCCTATGCGCTTATTTGAATAAAGGATCTAAAAATGAATATATTTTCTACTTCTCTTTCACGTGCGGCTTTAACGCTCATTGGCATAACCTGCATCGCCATGGGCCCCCTGGAAGCCGCCGCCCAGGCCAGCACCTATCCAGAACGGGCGATAACAATGATCGTGCCCTTTCCCCCTGGGGGCCCCACCGATGTGTTCGCTCGGGTACTGGCCCAACGCTTGGGCGAGGAACTGAATCAGTCAGTAATTGTGGATAATCGAGGTGGCGCGGCCGGCAATATAGGAGTCGCGGCCGCGGCAAAAACGCATCCTGACGGCTATACGATTTTATTCGGTACGGCGTCCATTGCGATTGCCCCTTCCGTATACAAGACACTGGCCTATGATCCATTAACAGACCTGTTGCCGGTTGCGTTGGTAGGCACGGTACCGCCGATCGTACTGGTACCGCCCAACGGCCCCGACAACATACAAGAACTGGTCAAACTTTTAAAAGAGAATCCGGGCCAGTATAGCTACGCCACGTCAGGCCATGCTACGGCCACCCACCTTGTTACAGAGCTATTTAACAAGTATGCCAAGGTAAACGCGATACACGTTCCTTACCGCGGCTCTGGGCCCGCCAAACAAGGCCTGCTATCAAATCTTCATCTGTACACGTTCGAGACGGCCAGCTCTACCATGAGCGTCATCAAATCGGGGCAGTTAAAGCCGATAGGGATCGCAGCTGATAAGCGCTCTGCAATCCTGCCCGATGTCCCTACGATCGCCGAAGCCGGGATAGCGGGCGTCAATGGTTCCACCTGGAATATGGTCTTCGTGCCCGCCGGTACGGCACCGTCGATTGTTAAGACCCTTAATACTGCTGTCAATAAAGCCCTGTTAGACGCGCCTACTGCCAAAAAGCTTGCGACACTTGCCGTGGATACCACTACGGATTCAACGCCAGCGTCCGCCAAACAATACTTGTCGGACGAAATAAAACGGTGGAAGGAAATAGTAAAAGTCACGGGCGTAAGCACCAACTAACCATCATCCGGGCCAAAAGAAGCACGCTGCCCAGAACAAGAGCTGGCTTGCAATAGCCGGCTCTCATAGCGCCACGCCTTCACGCTGGCGCCTTGCCGCATAGAAGCGCCAAAACAAAAGTGCAGCGGTGGCGCGATGCGGCGCCCACCTGGCGGCGATCTCAGTCAGCGCGCGCCGGTCAGGATGGGGCTCGATGCCCAGGGCATCACCCACGGCTTTCTGTAACGCAAGGTCGCCGGCCGGGAAGATATCGGGATGGCCGGCGCAGAACATCAGGTAGATTTCCGCTGTCCACGGCCCAATGCCTTTATATGCCGTAAGCTGTGCAATCGCCGCCTCGGCGGGAAGCCTTTCGATAGCGGCAAAATCCAGATTGCCTGCGACCACTACCTCGGCCAGCCCTCTAAGGGTGCTGCGCTTGCTTCGCGAAAGACCGACACCGCGCAATCCTTCCTCTCCGAGGCTTAGAAAGCCTTCTGGCGTGCTGCCGCCTGGCTGCGCTTCCAAACGGTTCCAGATGGCATTGGCACTAGCCACCGAAAGTTGCTGGCCGCAAACGATACGGGCAAGTCCGGCAAATCCCGGGGTGCCGATCCGCGCAGAAAAAGCCCCTGCAATGCCATGAATAGTAGACAGGCGTGGATCAAGCCGCAGCAACGACTGCAAATGTAGCGCCACAGCCTCATTGGAGGACAGTCGTTCAGGTAAACAAGAAAATTCAGAAGTCATTGTTCCAATGTATCTCCACCCTCTAATGTAAGCAGCAATTTTTTTACACTGAGTCCACCAGCAAACCCTGTTAAATCGCCCGATGCGCCTATTACTCGGTGGCAAGGAGCGATAATTGAGATTGGATTCCTGCCATTGGCGGCACCCACCGCTCGCGCCGCTTTTGCGCTGCCAATTTGCATCGCGATTTCACTATAACTGCGGGTCTCGCCAAACGGAATAGTCAATAAGGCTTGCCAAACCTTTGTTTGAAATTCCGTTCCAACAAACCCAAGGTCAAGCTCAAAATGGTTTCTTTTTCCTGCGAAATAGTCATTCAATTGCCGCTCGGTTTCGACCAAAACCGGGCTATTTTCATCTTCCTGCATTGGACCAAGCCGTACGCGATTCGGTTTATCGTTTTCCCATAAAACCGCGACGAGCCTTGATCCGTTTGCAACAAGCTTTAGCTTGCCGACCGGTGTGTCCATCATTTTGAATACGTATGACATTTGCCAGCTCCTTACGATGCACGCACTTGTTCGTTATCGCCCGCGATCAAGTGCAACTTACTAATGGATGACGTACTTTGCTTAAGTGACGCTTTACGATGACGACTCCTCGAATTCGGGTTGTATCGGGTATAGCGCCAGTTTAGAAGGCAACAGTCAACCTGGAACTCCATTCCTTGCGGTTGAACTTAACAGGGACTACATCGGAAGCGGCCAGCTTGTGGACTGAATGCGTCGAAATCGATACAAAACCGTTACAGAACCGCCTTGAACCAGGACAAATATTTCAATGCGCTGCAAAAGGTCTGTTACGCGCTTGCCCGCCTTCACCCGCTTGGCTACGCTGGCCTCATCGACCTTCAAACAGGAGTTTGTCATGAAGCTACAGCGTAATTTTGCACGTATCGCAACCGTCGGCCTGATGGCCTTTGTCTTAACCGGCTGTGCCACGCACTATGATCGCAAATCAAATAACACGCTGCTTGGCGCTGGGTTGGGCGCCGCCACCGGCGCGGTGTTCTCGGGAGGCGATCCTTTATACACCCTTGGCGGAGCCGCGGCCGGTGGAGTGCTGGGCAATGTACTGACCGAAGACCGCAGCTCTCGCCGCTCCAGCAACTGGGACCGGGGCCGCGACTATCGACCGTCCCGCAGCCACACTCGTAACCGCGACGACCGCCGCTCGCACGATCGCCATGACCGACGCCGTCGCTAGGCTTTACTTCAAATGAGCTGCCTCTGATCGATCAGGCCTTGCCAGGTAAATTTCCCCACTACCCGCTTAAGCGAATATCAAACCGCTGGCCGAATGGATTAGAGGGCTTACCCTGAAAGCAGCCGAAAAAGACCATTAGCCCCAACTCATTTAAAATCCCTGTCTTGACATCAATCTTGTGCCGGCGTTATCAGTGCCTGAGTCACGAACAACGCCGGCGACCAAAGACAGGAACACAAACACCACAATGAGCTTCGACCCCCTAGGATCCCTGCTGGCTGCCGTCGTCATGCTTCTTATCGGCACACTAGTCAACCGCAAAGTTTCTTTCCTGTCACGCTATAACATTCCTGATCCGATAACAGGCGGATTGCTTTTTGCTGTGCTGGCCTCGATTCTTCTAGCCGCCGCCGATTTCAAGGTAACGTTCGAGCAACCTATCAAACCCATTTTCCTGCTGATGTTTTTCAGCGGTGTCGGCCTATGCGCCGATTTACGCATGCTCAAACGCGGCGGCAAGGCCCTTCTGGCTTTTCTGGCTGTACTTCTTCCCTTCATCGCACTGCAAAA
>DATCVA010000361.1:0-12408 GCA_036567205.1 Eoetvoesiella sp.
GATGCCCTGGCTGCCGATGTATTGCCAGCAGGCGGCGGTCATTCCTGGAAGGATGGTTAGCCCTTGCTGTTCAAGCTGGAACATGGCTTCGTCGCCTGCCCAGCGACCCAGGACATTGCCATTGGCCAATAATACGCGCGCTGCGCGCGGGTGGGTCTTGAAACGTGCAACCGGCTTGCCGGACTGGATCACCAGGGTTTCGTCGTCTTCAAGCGATTTTAACGAGGCCACGATGCGATCGAAGCTGTCCCAGTCGCGTGCGGCCTTGGCTGCAGACATATATACCACCAGGTCTTGCGGGCGCTCGCCATTTTCCAGGTTGTTCTCCAGCATGCGCAGGATAACCTCTTGGTGCCAGCCTTTACAGCGCAGTGTCGTGCCGCGTTCCGCGCGTATTTTTCGTTCTACCATTGTCTCTTACCCTATAAATACAATCTTCAAGGCGCAACGAGCATGCGGTCCAGGTTCAATAGCGTCTGATACAGAACGCGGACACCGTCGGCTAGTTGCTGCGGATCTATCCATTCCTCCGGGCAATGACTGCGGCCATCAAGGCAGGGCACGAATATCATGCCCATTGGACCGAGTGCCGCCATATAGGCTGCATCATGTCCTGCCCCGCTGGGCATCGCCATGCTGTCCAGCCCCTGTGCGGCGGCGGCCTGCTGTACGGCCTTCATGACGATGGGCGAACAGTCGGTTGGGGCAGCGCGCGTTACGTCTTGCAGTTCCGCAGTCAGGCGCAAGGACGTTAAGCTTGATGCTGTGTTTTCTAGTATCTGTTCGGGAAAGCTTGCCAGAACCGCCGGATTGTCACTGCGTACTTCCAGCATCATTTCGACTGTGCCCGGTACTGCGTTAGGCACATTAGGGGTCAGAGACAGGCGGCCTATGGTGGCGACCACATAGTCGCGCTTGCCCGTCTGATCGCTGGCCTGGCGGCTGGTCTCGGTAATGATGCATGCTGCGCCGACCAACGCGTCGTGGCGGATGTCCATAGGTGTGGTGCCGGCATGGTCAGGGCGGCCGTTCACACGCACGGTCACGCGCCTGATCCCCACAATATTGGTTACGACTCCGATCGGCAGGCTGCGCGACTCTAGCACGGGTCCTTGCTCGATATGCAATTCCACGAATGCGGCATTGCCGCCGGGGTGGCGCTGCGCACTGCCCAGTGCGGTTACCGATCCGCCCATGCGATCAATGGCCGCGGCCAGGGTTTCGTCGTCGGGATTGGTCTGCGCCAGCATGGCTGGTGTCAGAACTCCGGCCATGGCCCGGCTGCCGACGCATGAAACTCCATAGTCGCTAGGCTCTTCGGACAGGAAATCGATTACTTCGAAGGGATGTTCTGTTGTCAGGCCTTGCTCGTTCATGCTCTGGGCGATTTCAAGACCGGCCAGTACGCCGATAATGCCGTCGAAACGGCCTCCGCCGACTACTGTGTCGCTGTGCGAGCCGGTGACAAGTGGTGCTGCGTCGGGCCGGCGTCCGGCTCGTCGGCCAATAAGATTGCCTGCCGAGTCAAGTCGTACCTCGAGTCCCGCCGCATGAAATTCCTTCGTCAGCCACTGACGTGCTTGTATAAATAACGGCGTAAAGGCCCGACGCGTCCAAGGCGTATCTGTACGAGTGAACTCTGCCAGTTTGGTTACGCGCTGCCAGAGGCGATCCGTGTCGATTTGTATCTGCGGGTTAAGTTCCTGTGCCGGCGTCTGCGTCATGCCTGCGCTCCGTCGTAGGTGCGAGGGCGCAGGAATTGGCCATAGCCTGCGGCGTTACAAATGGGGTCATCCGCGCGGCTTTGATCAAAAGCCAGGACGCCGCGGCAATATGTCGCTGCGACGCGCACGCTGAATTCCATGCCTTCGAACGAACTCCATTGCACTGCCGATAAGCTGACACTGGGATCGAAAAGGTATCGTTCCCGTTTTAATAGAACTATATCGGCGTCTTTGCCCACCGCCAGTGTGCCCTTGCGATCATCCAGAAGGAAATGGCGGGCCGGGTTGGCGCTAAGCTGGCGTGCAACCATGGTGGGTGATATCCCGTGTGTTTCGCAGCCGGTCCAGAAGGCGGGCAACAGAGTTTCCAGGCCGGGCCCGCCCGATGAGTTTTTGAACACATTTGGATTGGCTTTGCGTTCGAGCCCCCAACTGACATGATCGGATGATACGAAGGTGCATTCGTTACGGGCAACATGCGTCCATAGCAATTCTGTTTCGGCTTTAGGACGGATAGGTGGATAGTGTTTGGTCTTGGCGCCCAGCCGGCGAGTGTGTTCTTCGTGGTTGAGCATTAAATACTGCACACAGGTTTCGATTGAGGCTTTATGGCCTGCATTCCGGTACATATTGCAGATTTCGAAGCCGCGCGCCGTGGAGACATGGACCACATGTGCCCGCGCACCCGTCTGTGCGCCGATCTCGTAGATCAAGCCGGTTGCCAGGTTCTCGATCAGGGGTGAATGAGCGCGTAAGAATGCATCCCAGCCCACGTCATTTTCGGCCGTTTGCCGGGCGACAGCTTTGCGGGTTAATTCTTGCATCTGGTTATGTACCCCGCAGGTCAGGCCAGAAGCCGCAATAATTCGGAAGGCCTCGTAAAGCGTATCTTCCTCGACGCGCGGAAACCGGCCGGGCGTTGCTTCAAAGGTAGAGAATTTGAAGGCGCATACTCCGCCTTCAATCAGGCCGGCAGCTGCTTGCAATCCGTGTTTGTCATTTAACGTGCCGTACAGCGCGACGTCTACGTGGCAGGTTTGTTCCACCTGAGCAATCTTGGCATCGAGGCTGGTGCGGCATGCGACCGGTTCGGGGTCGTCATAAGGCATGTCGACCATGACTGTTACGCCGCCTGCCGCGGCAGCTCGCGATGCAATACCCAAGCCTTCCTGATTGAGCTGGCTGCCCGAATGGACCTGACCGTCGATGACGCCAGGCACGATCCACATATCGCGTGCATCCACCGATTCGCGCGCCGCAGGCGCCCGGGAGCCCGTCCCACTAGTGCCGCGTGCCGCAATCCGGCCATCGAGAACTGCCAGCCAGCCGTCCTGAACGATCTCGTCTGTGTCGACGATATTGCCTCTTATAACTAGATCAAAATCACTCATGATCAGAGTCTCCAATGCGGTTAAGTGGTCATTATAGGTAGGGCATTCGAAAATGTATTATGCTTATTCGTGGCTCGTTCATAACAGGATGTTATAGATTTTATGAAAATAAATTTGCGCCAAATCGAGGTATTTCGCACGATTATGCTGACCCACTCCATCAGCGGAGCAGCTAAGGCTTTGAACGTATCGCAGCCAGCCGTCAGTAGACTAATCGCCTATACCGAGCAGCGGCTTGGCTTGCAATTATTCGAACGTATCAAGGGCCGCATTTACCCAACGCCCGAGGCCAAGAGACTGTTCATTGAGGTTGAGTCGGTCTATCAAGGGGTGCAGCGGGTCAACGAGGTGGCGGAAGATTTGATCCATCAGCGCACGGCCTACTTGCGAGTAGCTTGTAGCGCTAACTTGAGTCAATCACTTTTGCCGCGGGCAATCAGCGAATTCAGGCGTTCGCATCCTGATGTCCAGATCATTTTGCGAACGATGAGTCCGAATACGCTGCTGCAGGCCCTGCTTGATCGCCAGTTCGAGATCGGGGTTGCATATATGTCGATCAGCCATCCCAATCTGCAAATGCAACAGCTCTACGAGACCGACATTGTGGCGGCCGTTCCTCGTTCGCATCCATTGGCGACACGCAAGAAACTACATTTCAAGGACCTGGAAAATCAAGTGCTTATCGGGTATGCCAGCGACATCCCGTTTGCCCGGATTATTCGCGATATGGCTAAGCGCGCAGACTGTACGTTGCAGCCGTGCATTGAAGTTCAGCAAGCGCATGTTGCCTGGGCCCTGGCGCAAGAGCAGACAGGAATTGCCTTGGTTGACCGCCAGACTGCGCAGAGTCTGGAGCTTGGGGATATTGTTCTAAAGCCTTTAGCGCCCACAGGCAAGGTCAACGTGGAAGTATTTCACTTGCTCTATGAGCCATTGGGCCGGCCTGCGCAGGCTTTTCTGGACGTGCTTAAGGCCCTGAAGCCTTAAAGCGCTTTGGTCATTCTTTTCAGCGCATCTTCAAGCGTGCTCATCGACGCGGCAAAAGATAAACGTATGTAGCCTGGGGCATTGAACGCTGCGCCCGGGACTACGGCAAGGCCTGCTTCCGACGGTCCTCACCCTTCTTCGCATAGTACTGCCGCTTGTTTTTATACATTTCTATGTCGGCCTCGCGTAATGCGTCTTCAAGGCGCCCGCGTTCGCGGCAGGTTGCGGTGCCCATGGAAAGACTAAGGGCGGGGCCGGTGTAAAACTGGTTGTTCAGCTCGATCAGTTCGCGCAGATTTTGAAGTACGATTTCGCCGTCGTATTCACTGGCGCCCGGCATAAGTATGGCGAACTCGTCTCCGCCGATGCGTGCGGCAATAAGTGATTTGTCGATGGCCTTAAGCAATACTTCACCGGTACGCTGTAGAAGAGCATCGCCGCCGGCATGGCCCAGGCGGTCATTCGTGTCTTTCAGGTTGTTCAGGTCGATGATGATAATAGTTATAGGCAGCGGCCCTTTTCTTTCCAGGCGCTTAAGTTCGTCGACGTAAAAACCCCGGTTTTTCAGTTTGGTTAGCACGTCGTGCGTGCCAAGATATTCGAGATATGCTTCGGCTTTTTTGCGGGCTGTAATGTCGGTAAGAGCCAGTAGCACACGTCTCCAGTCTTGCTCGTAGCCGTTGAAGACGGAAAACTGCAGGTGGATGTTAACGGCGTTGCCGTCCAGCGCGTAGTTAAGGACTTCCCGATGGTGAACCAGTCGTCCTTCCCAAAGCTCTAGAAGCTGAGCGCGGAAATGGGGGCGCATGTCGTCGCGAAACACTTCAGGCAGGCGAGCCAGCAGCTCGATTTTGCTGGAAGCCTTCAGCATGTCCAGCGTATAGCGATTCACGTCGAGAACCTGGATTTCGCTCATGCATCGATCGACGAATTCGGGGTGAACGTCGGTGAAGGTACGAAAGTCTGTGATTCCCTGCGCGCGTACATCGTCAAGCAGTTTTTTTATGGAGCTGAAGTCTTCTACCCATAACGAAACCGGAGCGTGTTCGAATACGCCGCGAGCGTAGCGTTCGCTGGCAATCGCCTGCCGCCGCGCATTTTCAAGGTCGGTTATGTCGTCCACCATGACTAGTACACGGTCCCAAGGGGCTTTACGATCGGGCAGAATCACGCCCTTTAGCAAAATATCCAGGCGGCGGCCGTCCAGCGCATAGTTAACTGTTTTGCTTTCAAAAGTATTTCGGCCTTGCCATAGCTCTTCCAGCTCGTACAAAAACGGTTCGAGCGTATCGTCGCGCAATACTTCGTCCAGCCGAGATGAAAGCTCGTCGAACGACGAGGCCGCAAATAGCGAAAGCGTGCGTTGGTTAACGCGAAGTAAGCGTATGTTCGCCGAGCATTCCGTAATGCGGCTGCGGTCTTCTTCCAGGAATTCACGCAGATCGGTTACGCCTTCATCGCGCCAGCGATCGAAAAGAGTGCGTAGCCCGCTGTAGTCTTCCAGCCATAACGAGGTGGGCGTAACATCGAAAAAGTCAGGCAGCTCCAGATCGGTATGGGTAAAGTCTAGGGCAGTGGGCGTGTCTGGTTGCATGAATCAAGGATCGCTTCGTAAAAAGTAAACGAATGTGACATCCGTCAGTTTCCTGTCGGCCGCATCGTTGAGCGCAGCGCCTTCAGGCCGCCCGGTGCCAGATGATTCTATCATTCGTCTGGTATTCCCAATACAAAACTTACGTTTCTTGTCGGCCAGCCATTCCGGCGCTATGCGCGCAAGGTTTCCCATCGCCAGGCGTCGTCGCACATTTCCTTAACGCCTTTCGCCGCTTTCCAGCCCAGCTTTTCATAAGCCAGGTTCGTATCGGCCCAACAGGCGGCGATGTCGCCTGGGCGGCGGGCAACCAGGTCATAAGGTATGGGTTTGTGACTGGCCTCTTCAAACGCTTTAACCATGTCCAGAACGGAATAGCCAATGCCGGTGCCCAGATTGACGGTTAAAAGCTCGTGCTGGTTTTGTTCGCAGTAGCGCAGGGCGGCGACATGGCCTTCAGCCAGGTCCGTAATGTGGATATAGTCGCGCACGCCCGTGCCGTCGGGTGTGTTGTAGTCATTGCCGAATACTTGCAGGCCCTTGCGTTTGCCGGCTGCCACCTGCGCTACGTAAGGCATGAGATTGTTGGGTGTGCCCTGGGGGGCTTCACCGATTAGTCCGCTGGGGTGTGCGCCCACGGGGTTGAAGTAGCGCAGTCGCGCAATACCCCATCCGGCCTCGGCCAAATACAGGTTTTCTAAAATGTCTTCAATAATCAGCTTGGTGTGGCCGTAGGGGTTGGTGGCTGAGCGGGGATGGTCTTCGGTAATGGGGAGTTTTTGCGGGTCGCCGTATACCGTGGCCGAGGATGAGAATATAAATGTTCTAACGCCGGCTTTTTTCATGGCGTTTAGTAATTGCACGCTGCCGTTGACGTTGTTGTCGTAGTAGCTTAGCGGCTGCTGCGTGGATTCGCCCACGGCTTTGAGGCCGGCAAAATGCATTACAGCAGTAATGCTATGGGACTGGAACAGTTCATCAAGGGTTTGCGCGTCGCGAATGTCGCCTTTAACAAAGGCAGGTTTGATGCCGGTAATTTGTTCGATGCGATCCAGCACTGTGGTGCTGCTGTTAGACAGGTTGTCCAGAATCACTACGCCGTAGCCCGCCTGTTGCAGCGCTACAGTGGTGTGGCTGCCTATAAATCCGGTTCCGCCGGTAACGAGTATGGTCGAGGTCATTGTGGTGGATCAAATCGAGTTAGGTTGAGGGACTGAACGGTGTAAGTGCCTGGTTACGTTTGGCCCTCGTCCGACATAGCCAAAAACAACGCAATAAACATAACATAATACGCTGCGGTGCGAGGATAGTGGAACATGAATTCGGTTAGCCCCAAAAATACAAACCCCAGCGATACCGCCAGTCCCATTGCCGCCGCGGTGCGCACCGGGGGGGAATGGCGGGCCCGCAGTCTTTGCACGAAGATCCAGGCGGGTGCGAAGTAGGTCAGCAGCAAACCCAGGCCGCCCAAAATGCCGAAGCTCGACAGGCTATACAGAAAGTCGTTATGCGGTTCAACAAGGTTACGCGCCACTTGCGGCGACACTATCCCTTCAGGCAGGGCTTCGTTCTTGAGCTTCGGGGCGAATTTTCTGCCGTCGCCCAGTCCGAAAACCGGATTTTCCTGGAATATTTGTCCGGCGGCACGCCATAATTGGATGCGGGCGCAGACATTGTTGTTGGCGTTGTCGTGCTGCTGCAGGCAGGACCAGAGCTGGTCGTAGCCGATGTGAAGCCGGCCGCGCAAGCGGCTGCTGCTAATGGCCAATGCCAGCGCAAGTATCAACACGCCAATCAATAGTCCCAACGACCGCCATGGGTGCCTGAACTGGGTGGCAAGTGCAACAGTAATCAGGGCGAAGGCCGGGATGGCAAGCCAACTGGTGCGGGTCTGGGTAAGGATTACGCCGATAACGGCAACGGCCGTGACAAGAATTTTTAGTGTCCGTTCGTGTTGCGGCCAGCGAGTTAGCTGCCAGCGCAGGGAAAACAGGCTAAGTACCGCCAGCAGCAGCAAAAGGTTGCTGTAGCTGACGACGTTATAGATTTCGGTATAAGGCCGGTGCAAGCGTGGGGGCAGCACACTGACAATGTAAATAGTCGCGCCCACCGCTGCGATGTATACCCCCCAAATGTAATGTCGCAGGGTTGCCAGCTTGATGTGCTTGCAATGAGGTAAAGCTAACAACAGTATGGGTAGCCCCAGCGACAAAGGCAGCACCCGGGCAAAGTCCATATCGGCCCAATGCCGGTGCGCAAGCGAGGAAGCCAGTACCGCCAGCGTTGGCACGCAATAGCACAACAGCAACGCTTTATAGCGGCCCAGCGTTTGCCGTGTTAGGTCGGGGTTTTGACGGCACAGCAACGTAAGGCAAATAGCTAAAAGCGCGTAGAAAATCCATATTGGAGCTTCTGTACTGCCCATGATTGCCATTGGCATGAGTGCGTATAGCGCAACGATGGACAGTTCTAGCTTTTTCATTTGGCATCACTTTTCCATTTCAAAATCAACAGCGAACTGTGTCGGCTTCGTTTGCCGTACCAAGGTACTGTCTGCGCCTTGCCCTCGTGCTAACGCTTAACTTGGAAATGGAATTGCCAGGCGGCGCAATACTGCATTTTGTAACGAATCGACCCGTATCACAAGCGAAGAGTCGACCTCGTTGCTGTTACATGGACTCGCATAGGACTTGAAAGTTCGGGTTTTCCTATACGTACAAACACCTATTTTTATATGTGTTTAAATAATACCGATTGTTTCATAATCCGGTTTGTCATGAACGTGACATTTTTATCTACCGGAGGACGCAATGACGATTGACAACGTATCACTGTTGCCGTTGGAGAAGGATGTAGCTGTAACGGTTTGTGCGGCAAAACAAAGTTTGAAATGCAGATGGCGCTTTATAAGGCGGACACGCACGCTGATGATAGGGCTAGGATTATGGAGCGGCGCAGTATGCAGTTTGGCGCAGGCCGGGTCCCCAGCCCACATTCCACACAAGCGCGGAGCGGGGCCATTGTTTACAGCGCTGGCCGACCCGCCGCCAGCTTTGATAAGGCTGAACAACACGACGCAGATGGTTAACTCCACTGCGTCTTTTGATTTCTGGACGGTTAATAATGTCTGGTCTCCGGGGGGATCATTGGAATCGAGTCAGAGTTTCCGGATTCGCGACCAGGCTGCGATCAACGCAGCACCGAATACGACGGTGCATTTAAGCGGCGTTGTTGCCAACGACACGGGCTGGGATTACGGCCTGACCAAACTGGGAGCCGGCACGTTAAGACTGTCGGGCAATAACAGGTACGAAGGCAATACCTTGCTGCTGCAAGGCGAGTTGCACGTGGCCGGCAATGAAGCCGTAGGGCGAGACCCGGGGGCGCATATCGAGGCCGATACCGGCACGGTTCTGCGTTATTCGCCGGGTGTCGCATTAAGCGCCGCGTTGACAGTACGCAAGATGGTTGAGAATGACTGGAAGCATTTAGTGCCGTCCGGGGCGTATACCCCGCTTGCGCCGAGTGCTTATGATGGGGCGGTTAGGTTGGTCGTGGATAGCGGGGAGGCTATCCAGTTGGGGGAATTGTTCGGTTCCGCACCGTTAATAAAGCAAGGGGCGGGCTTGTGGCGGCTTAGCGGCGCCGTGGGCGCCCGTGCCTACGGCGGGAGCTTTACGGTGGATGCGGGTACGCTGGCCGTCGATTCGGGGTTTTCGAATTCGGTTCAGGTTAATAGCGGTGCGCGATTGCAAGGAAGGGGCAAGGTCGGTGCGGCCACCATAGCGGCAGGCGGCATCCTGGCGCCGGGAAATGGCCTTGGGCAATTCAGGGTCCAGAATAATTTGATCTTTGAGCCCGGCGCGCAATTCGAGGTAGACGTAAACGCCCACGGAGCAAGCGATTTTGTGCAGGTGGATGGCAAGGCGCTTCTGGCAGGCAATGTAGTGGCGCTGGCTCAGGCGGGCGATTGGCAGGCCAGCACCCGTTATACGTTGTTGTCGGCTGGTCTTGGTTTCGACAACACGACGTTTTCATCTGTATTGCTAAATCAGGGTTTTGATTTTTTGACGCCGCAATTAAGTTATGACGGGAACCGGGTTTATCTAACGTTAGAGCGAAATGAAACTGCGCTGAACGACGTTGCAGAAACCCCTAACGACGTCGCCGTGGCCGATAATCTCGATGGCGGCAAGCCGCCAGTGTATGACGCTATTATTGTGCTGGATAAAGTCCGGGCCCGGCAGGCGCTGCATGAATTGGCCGGCAGTTGGCCTGCATCAATTCAGTCCAACCTGCTGGACGATACGCGGTTTGTGCGAGAGGCTGTGTTGAACGCTGCAGCAGATAGGTGGGCGCAGCCGTCTTTGGCTGCCTTCAGGGGAAGTTACAGGGTCTGGGGCCGCAGCTTTCATTCATTAGCCGATAGGGCGGCGCACGGCGCAGTGCCGGGCGACAGCCGCTCGATTCATGGGCTCGTGCTGGGTGCGAACCTGCTGGATAATGGTGTCTGGACCGCCGGGGCACTCGTGGGGGCGCAGCACAGTCTTTTGCGCCGCAGGCAGGCCACGGGCAACGCCAGTATCGACAGCTACCATGCGGGTTTAAGTTTTGCCGGGGAACGGGCGGGGGCGCGATTTACGTTTGGAGCGCTGCATAGCTGGCATTCGATAGCCAGCCGGCGTCGGCTGACCGTGCCGGGCCTGGAAGACTCATTAAGCAGTCGCTATCGGGCGCGTAGCACGCAAGTGTTTACTGAAGTAGCGTTGGGCGGCCCGGGTGGCCGTCCTTTTGCTATGGCGGTGGAGCCGTTCGTCAGGTTTGCATGGGTGCACGCTGACATTCAAGGTTTTACTGAACGCGGAGGCGACGCCGCACTGACGGTCTCGCCGTCAGGCGCCTCGGTATTGTTTTCGGTGGCAGGCCTGCGGATGACACGTAATATGGATACGCAAAACGGCGTGGTCGAACTGCAAGCTCAATTGGCCTGGCGTCATGCCAGCGGTACGGTGCAATCGTTAAGCAGGCAACGTTTTCACGGTAGCGTCCCGGGAAGCGCGTTCGGTTCCGAAGGCCAGCCAATTGCCCGAAATGCCGGACAATTGCAACTTGGCATGAACGCGCCGCTGGCTAAAAACGCCCGTCTGGGTGTGGCCTACGCGGGCCACTATGCCAGGCGTTTGCAAGACCACGGAGTCCGGCTAAGTCTGGCTGTCGCGTTCTAGAGAACAAAAAAAAGGGGGCAGAAGATCTGTCCCCCAACAGGGTCACCGCACTGTTATGGTTTGTATTGTGCCTTGGCGTCTTTCATGCAGGCGTCTTTGCTGTCGCCAGACATGGCGTCGCATTTGACTTTGGCCACATCGTATTGAGCTTCCATTTTCTCTTCGTGGGCTTCGCGGTCCGCTTCGGCCATTTTGCGTTTTGCTTTAGCTTCAGCTTCGCAAACGTCTTTCGCGTTGTCTTGCAGGGGTTCGCAGGCGGCCTGGTCGGCCTTATATTGAGTGTCGATCTGTTCTTTGCTCATTGGCATTGCACCCGTTGCCGGCATAGTGCTGGATGTGCCAGGCGCAGCAGTAGAGTTTCCCATACCGGACGAACCACCGGGGGCGGTAGCTGGCGCAGTGGACTGCGCGGGTTTGCTTTCGGGATTAGGAGAGGGAGCGGTTGAGGTTTGTGCTTGAACCGAAAAGGCTGTTACGCAAAGGCCAAGCATTAGTGCGCTTAGAGTGGGTTTAATCTTATTCATAAAAACTCCTTAAAGGCGTTAAGTTACCGGCCGAGGCTGTGTGCCTGTCCGCGTTGACTCGCTAGCAATCGGCGTGCCGGACGCGTGCGGGCGGCTTGTGGATATGCTTTGCTTTGCGTTTCATAAGGCGCGCCTCAGCTCGGCGGGCGGGGCCTTGATCTGCGCTCTGTACTTAGACACCGTACGGCGTGCAACCACAATGCCTTCGCGCGCCAGCCGCTGCGTAAGGATGACGTCTGACAACGGGTCTCTGGGGTTTTCTTTGTCAATCATTTCCTGGATTAGTGCGCGCACCGCGGTGGACGAGCAGGTTCCGCCGGATTGAGTGGCCAGTTCTCGTGAGAAGAAGTGTTTGAACTCATAAACGCCGCGCGCCGTGGCCAGGTATTTATTACTGGTTGCGCGCGAAACAGTCGATTCGTGCATACCCAGTTCATCGGCTATTTCGCTTAGCATGAGGGGGCGCAGGGCAATTTCGCCGTAATCGAAGAATGTTTGTTGCCGGGCTACTATGGCCTGGGCTACGCGTTGTATGGTGCTGGCGCGCTGATCGATACTGCGTAGTAACCAGCGTGCCTCTTGGAGGGCGTGTGCCATGGGCGAGCGGTCGCCGGATGCTTCCCGAAACAGCTGTGCATAGCTGCTATGCAAGCGCGCACGCGGCACAGTCGCCTGGTTGGGAATTGCCACCCATACTTTGCCTGTACGCCGCACGAAGATATCGGGAATGATGTAGGACGACGGGTCGACGCGGGCAAAGCGCCGCCCGGGTTTCGGGTCGAGCCGCCGGATCAGTTGGCATGCTTGCTGGATGTCGACTTCCGTGCAATCTAGGTTTTTGGCCAGTGACGCGTATTCGCGGCGCGCCAGACGCTCGAGTTGTGTGCCTGCAATTTGCAATGCAAGGTCGCGCCCTGCTGTGTGTGGCGCCAATGCAGATAGCTGCAAGGTCAGACATTCGGCCAG
>DATCVA010000362.1:0-10293 GCA_036567205.1 Eoetvoesiella sp.
CAGGGCATGCGGCGAAATCGCATTTACCGTAACGCCGTAACGCGCCAGCTCGCGCGCAGCGATGATAGTGAAACCGGCAATCCCGGCCTTGGCCGCCCCATAGTTGGATTGACCGACATTACCAAACACGCCGGACGACGATGTTGTATTGATAATTCGCGCATTGACCGGTGCACCCGTCTTCTTACTTTGGGTTCGCCAATACACTGCCGCGTGATGCGCCGGTGCAAAGCTGCCTTTCAAATGCACCTTGATGACAGCATCCCATTCTGATTCCTCCATGTTCACTATCATGCGATCACGTAGAATTCCCGCGTTATTGACAAGAACATCCAGCCGCCCATATTGAGCCACGGCAGCATCAACCAACTGCGAAGCACCTTGCCAGTCGCTGACATCGTTGTAGTCGGCAATAGCGTCCCCACCGGCCGCACATATCTCGTCAACAACGCTCTGCGCAGCCGTTATGTCGGCGCCAAGCCCTTCACGCGTAGTGCCTATATCGTTCACCACTACTTTTGCACCATGCTTCGCGAGCATCAGCGCATATTCGCGCCCTATTCCACGACCCGCACCAGTAACAATCACCACTCGATCCTGACACACTTTCACCACTCAACCCCTTATAAATTAAATACAGGCTTACGCTTCTCGACGAAGGCAGCAACGGCCTCTTTATGATCGTTAGTTTCAACACAGCGCACATGCCGGAACACCTCGGCATCCAGCATTTTTGCAAGCGACAACTCCATTGCCTGATTCAGGTTTTCTTTCACATACCCAATGGCAACGCGTGGGCCAGCGGCCATGGCCTCGGCCATCTCGTATACGCTTGTCTCAAGCTGATCAGGATCAACCACCCGGTTGACCAAGCCAATACGCAATGCTTCGTCGGCCAGCACAACAGCCGATGTCAGATAGAGTTCACGCGCCTTGGCCATGCCAACGAGGCGAGGCAAAAAGTAATGGCCACCGAAATCCCCCGAGAGCCCCACCTTCAGGAAACCCGTCGACAGCCTTACGCTCGTGTCGACTATACGAAAGTCGCAAGCCAACGCCAGCGACAATCCAGCGCCCACGGCAGAGCCGCGCATCATCGCTATCGTGGGTTTACGCATGCCATGCAGCATCTCGCTGATTCTTGCTCGGCTACGCAACTTGGCCACACGGTCTTCGAAAGACTGCGGTTCTACCGTTGCGGCCATACGCTTTACGTCCCCGCCAGCACAAAAAGTGTCCCCTGTCCCGGTCAACACAACGACACCAATCGAACTGTCTTGCTCGGCATCCTCTAGCGACTTCAACAAACTGTCGTATAACGTCAGCGAAAGCGCATTCTTACTCATTGGCCGGTTAATCGTTAGCGTAAGTACGCCATTCGCTTTCTTAATCAACAACTCTGATTCCATTTCTTTCCTCCTGACGACTGCGCTATTTATTCCTGGATGCCGCTTCTTCTATGACGCGCCCCATTCTCAGACGCTCCAGAGCCGCCGTATCTTTTGCATAGGCGGAGTATTCCCCGGGTCCCATGTGCTGCACCACGACACCGTTAAGCTCTGCCATCTTTGTGAATTCCGGGTTATTCAGGGCTGCTTTGAAAGCCGCATCCAACTGAGCAACGATTTTGGGGTCCATACCCGCAGGCCCGACAAGACCGAACGGCGCCTTGGCAACGACATCGAAGCCGCTCTCTTTTAACGTCGGCACATCAGGAAAGTCCGTAAGACGCTTATCAGATATGGCAGCTAGCACACGAATGTCACCCCTCTTCACGAAGGACGCCAATGCACTGGAACCGGTGCCCGCGACAATATCCACTTGGCCCCCCATGAGTGCGGGAATAATCTCTGCCGCCCCCTTGTAGGGCACATGCGTGAACTTGAACCCGCCCTTTTCCGAGAACTCTTCCATTGACAAGTGAGGCGTACTATAGATTCCTGGCGTACCGTACGTCATGCCGGGATTCATGCGTGCGTGCTCGGCGAAATCCTTGACGGTCTTCCATTTCGAATCGTTGCGCACAGCCATTACATAGGTGTAATCCACAAGCGAAGAAATATAGGTAAGGTCCTTGATCGGATCAAACGACATCTTCTGGATAACCGGCTGTCGAAAAATTCCAACCGGCACAATGCTCAGGTTATACCCATCGGGGCGTGCCGTTACCATCTTCAGAGCGCCCAGTGTTCCGTTCGCGCCTGGCTTGTTTTCAATGACTACTGCCTTCCCCAAACTGGACTCGACTATTTTGGCGAGGCTGCGAGCTACGATATCTGTAACCCCTCCTGCCGTATAGGGCACCATAATATGTATAGGCTGAGCAGGAAACTCCTGTGCATGGACTGCGGTTCCGAATACCGCGGCAACAAAAAACGACAATATCCATTTGTACTTCACGATTAATATCTCCATGTAGTTTTTAGAAATAAAACGGGGAAACTCCTTACTTGCCGGCTTCCTTTTCCCTGGCAATCAATTCGCTGGCTTTGCGCTCAAGCTTTTCCAGAATTCCGTTCAACGATTTTCTTTCCGACAAGGAAAGACATTCTGTGAGCTCAGCATTGCGCTGGTTCGAAACACGATTTAATTTTTTATAAATTTTCTGACCCTCGGCGGTAAGCGATAGGCTGATCTTGCGTGTATCTATTTCATCCACCTCGCGAAGCACCATGCCACGTGCGATCAGGCCCGATGCCACACGACTTACCTGGCCTTTATCCAACCCTACTATCTTGGCCAGCTCACCCAAGGACATCGCGCCCCGAGCCCCCAGCAAAGCAATAGTTCGCCACTCCCAAAGATGCATGGCAAATTCACGCCTGTAACGCATGGCTGCACTTCGAGAAACTTGATTGGCAACTTTATGCAGGCGATACGCCAGCAACTCGGTCATCTCAACCGCAGAGTCCGAGACCACCGAGGCGTTCTTTCCAGATTGATCCATTTCACAGGCCCACAACCATTCTTAATGGTTGATATTATCAACAATACCGTTGACTTAGTCAACGGTATTTATTCAAATTTTTAGCAGCGCCCGGGTTGGGCATGTAAACACTGTAGCCAGGGGGGATGTTAGGACTCGATAACAATGGGATCGAGACCGGGACACTGCCGCCGGAAACAATACAGACATGCAAAAAAGTCATGCCTACATGCAATCCCCGCACGGATCGGGATAAAAAAATAACCTATCATTGCTCAAGGTTTATGTATACACCCAGCCTATTGCAAGCCAAGCAAATGCCATAAGTTGCTCATACAAAATGGCTTTTATGTATAACTATAACGGAGAGTTGCCTCATGA
Source organism: Eoetvoesiella sp. (assembly GCA_036567205.1). Classification (GTDB taxonomy): domain Bacteria; phylum Pseudomonadota; class Gammaproteobacteria; order Burkholderiales; family Burkholderiaceae_B; genus DATCVA01. The sequence continues at coordinate 3,308 of DATCVA010000362.1, forward strand.
AAATTTCAGCTATTAGTTACTCCTTAGTATGTGCTGTTCTTATCGCCAACCCGACACTTTCGCAGGCGAATACAGAAGACAGCTATCCATCGCGCACAATTCGTCTAGTCGTACCGTTTTCTCCTGGTGGCGCCGCCGACAACAACATGCGTATCATCGGACACAAACTATCAGAGCGTTTAGGGCAGACCGTCATGATAGACAATAAGCCTGGCGCTGCAGGCGCCGTGGCCATTCAGGCCGCACGTCAGGCGCCAAAAGACGGATACACCATTCTTTACACCTCAGTCTCTACCGCTGTCACGTCAGCAAAACCCAATGCCCCGTATGACCTGGCCAAAGATTTTGTGCCAGTCATACAAACCAATAAAGGCCCATTGCTGTTCTACGTCCGGCCGGAGGAATCCGTTTACAACATGCAGGACTTGATCAAATACATAAAGTCCAGCCCAGGGGCGCTGAACTACGCCACGATCGGTATTGGCAGCGGGCCGCATCTGGCCATGGAGTATCTGAAACAAGTTTATGACCTGGATATCCTGCATGTGCCGTATAAAAGCTCCTCTCAAAGCTCGGGTGCAGTCATTGCAGGCCTTGTACAAGTAGGAATTGACCCCTTGTCTGCGGTCGTCCCCCTGATAAAATCCGAAAAAGTTCGTCCCATTGCCGTCACTTCCGCGGAAAAATCCGATGCGTACCCGTCCGTTCCTGGTATGAAAGAATCCGGGTTGCCAAAGTACGAGTTTATTTCCTGGGCAGGGGTTAGTGTCATGCCGGGCACGCCCGACTATGTCGTCAAAAAGCTGAACCGCGAACTAAACGAAGTATTAAAGGATCCCGATGTCATTAAATCCTACGAAATACAGGCGGGTAATACGGTAGGCGGCACCCCGCAGGACTACCAAAATTTTGTTGAGCAGGAAGTACAACGTTTGCGCAACATTATTAAAACCGGCAATCTGCAGCTGGACTAGGCATCCTTGTCCCAGCATGTAACCCGCCACGCCAACATTTTCGCCATGGAACATAATTTGGACCAATTTAACCTGCAATCGGCCTATGAAGCGTTCATGGCCTCTTTGGGCTTAAGCCATTTGGCATCGGCCAGCGACGTCCTGCTGTCAGGGCAAGACCCGGTGCTGGCCAGCCCCCACCGCATTGCATCGGCCGCATCAATCGCTGCAGCAGCCCATGGCTGCGTCATTGATTCCGTCTGGCATGCGCGCACTGGCCGCCGCCAACAGATTCGCATTCATACCGACGAAGCCGTCAACATTTTGAATTCCACCTATTTCCTGCAGCAGAATGGCTATCGGATCGGCATGGGCTCCGGTAATTATCATGAGCCATTGAATACCTTCTTTCGTACAAAAGATCATTGGTTTCGATTTGTCGGATCCCGGCCTTCGCACCGCGATATTATTCTCAACGAACTGCGTTGCGCCAACACCCGAACAGCTATTGCACAGGCAACAGCATCAATGAATGCCCTGGATCTTGAAGACCGCTGTGCCGAACTTGGCGTACCGGGCGTTATTGCACGCAGTCGCCAGGAGTGGCGTGCCCATCCGCAAGGCAAACATTTAAATACACTCCCTCCCGTTCAAATAATAAAGCTCGAAGACCAAAGCCAACCAGCCCCACTGCAGGCGGCAGCAAGGCCATTAAGCGGCATTCGAGTGCTTGACATGACGCACGTCCTGGCAGGCCCTGCCAGCACCAGAACCTTGGCGGCGCAAGGGGCCCAGGTCCTGCGCGTAACATCGCCGTCCTCTGCGCCCGACCCCCTTTATATGGCGATCGACACAGGATTCGCGAAGCGTAATGCTTTTGCCGACCTGAATCAGCCCTCTGACATGAAAGCCGTAAAAAGCTTAGTCGCAGGCAGCGATGTTTTTGTCCAGTCATACCGCCACGGCAGTCTTGAGGCCCGCGGACTGTCTCCCGAAAACCTGATGGCTATCCGACCCGGCCTGATCTATGTCAGCATTAGTTGCTATGGCGACGGCCCCTGGGAATCCAGGCCGGGTTTCGACCCTAACGCCGTAACCGCCACAGGCATCAGCCTGGATGAAGCACGCGAAGGCGTACCGTCGTTGCCCGTCACCACGCTCCTCACGGATTTTCTGACCGGGTATCTGGCAGCTACCGGAATCGTTGCGGCCTTGCTACGCCGCGCACAGGAAGGCGGCAGCTATCATGTGAAGGTTTCACTGGCCAGAAGCGCAATGTGGGTACAAGACCTGGGTCTTCTACCTGCAGCGATGTATGCCGGTAGACCGGCGCAATTTTCGCCCTCGACCAAGCTTGCCACCATGCCCTCCGCATTCGGTACAATCGGCTATCTTGCTCCGGTCCCTCATTACTCAGAAACACAGGCCCGGTGGGACAGTCCTCCACGGCCTTTGGGCGAAAGCCTGCTAAAATGGCCGGTCGATAAAGAATGATGCCGTGGCACGTAATACCCCTCCTCTCAACACCTTACGCGTATTTGAAGCCGCCGCCCGTTTAGGCAGTTTTACTAAAGCGTCCGAAGAGCTGTTCGTCAGCCAATCGGCGGTCAGCCGGCAGGTCTCTCTTCTGGAACGCTACGTCGGGCTAAAACTGTTTCACCGGCACAAGTCGGGGGTAAGTCTGACAACCCTGGGCAAAGAGTATTATTCGGAAATCGGCCCTGCATTCGGACAGATCGTGGGGGCAACGGACAAGCTCCTGCGCGTAAGGTCGGACGAACCCCTGATCATTCGCGTTTACTCGACATTCGCCGCAAAATGGTTGATGCGCAGGCTTTTCAGCTGGCAGGCAGCCCATCCGGATATCAAGCTGCGCATCAGTACCGCATTAAATGCGGTCGACTTTACCCGCGACTCGGTAGACGCCTCGATTGAAGTAAACAATAGATTATGGCCCGAAGGCACCGAGGCCGTTTTCTTGTTCAATAATGAAGTAACTCCCGTATGCAGCCCTTTGCTAATAAAAGGCGGTGTACTCAGTTCGATTCAAGAAATATATAACTATCGCCACATCCATTCCCGCTTTCGGCCAAATGACTGGGCACTATGGCTACAGGCTGTGGGCCTGACACCGGCAGAAGACCCGGACCCACTGATGTTTTCCGATTCCCTGCTGGCCTACCAGGCCGCAGCGGACGGCCTGGGCATCGCCATGGGCCAGCCGCGTTTCCTGAAAGAAGAGTTTGACAGCGGCAAGCTGATCTGTCCGTGCCCTTATATAAAACCAGCAGCGCTCGAAAGCAGCTACCATTTCGTCACCCCCAGGTTTGGCACCAACGCCGCCAAGGCCCGTGTGTTTCTCGAGTGGCTTATTAACGAACTGCAGACGGAATGACTAGAGTCCTGTTTGGTTAGTTTGTGAACTTATATTCGGATGCATGGGCTTGTCAGGCAAGGCGCAGACCACAGCGATAGCCGTAGCTATCGCGAGGATTTGCAACGCAGCATGGCGAGCCCAGGCGCCGAAGATAAGTAGTCGAATTAGCCAAACAGGACTCTAGTCATAGATAATGGTCAGAGTTTCTGCGACCAGGGCCGGCCGCTCATTACCAGCTATTTCCACGCTATTATCGTAATGCACTCGCAGACCACCCTCGATACGGCTTGCTGCTTTCAGACTCCGGTGCAGGCGGACGCGGTCGTCGCAAAGCACAGGAGCGGGAAATCGCAATGTATTAGCTCCGTAATTAATACTTCGCGAACGACCCTTCACATTGAAAATATCGCCGCCAAGGCGCGTAATCAGCGAGAATGTCAACATTCCGTGTACGATCGTACGCCCGTGCGAAAATTCGCGGCGGGCGCGCTCAGGGTCGGTATGTATCCAGCTATCGTCACCGGTGACACGGGAAAAATCATCAATCATTTTCTGGTCAATGGTTACCCAGTCACTGGTACCCAGATGTTTGCCCACATACGGAAAAACATCCGACGTCGTATTCACTAACAGCATCGTATCCCCTTCTTATATAGCTGCCATCTCGGCAACCCCGGCAAGCACACCCAAACGTTCGGCAATAATATCTTTGGCTTCCCGGTCGATACGCAACAGAAGGGCTTCGCAACTAGGTATATCGTCGATCAAGCCCTGCACTTGTCCTACCGTCCAAATTCCAGCATCAAGATCGCCCTCTTCATAAACACGACGCCCTTTTAGCCCCGCCACCAGCGGGCCAAGCTCTTTGATCGTCGCGCCTTCACTCTCCATGGCAATCACCTGCTCTGAAACTTTGCTACGGGCCACGCGATTGCTGTTCCCAAGAGTCCGTAAAATCAAACGCGTGTCTAGTTCAGATTGATGAACAATAGCCTGCTTTACACGCTCATGAGCCGGCGACTCAATCGTCGACATGAATCGCGTACCCATACTGATTCCTTCCGCACCCAATGCCAGAGCCGCCACCAGGCCACGGCCATCGGCAAACCCTCCAGAAGCAACCACAGGAATCCGCAGTTGTTTTACTGCGGCCGGTATCAACACCATGCCGGCAATATCATCCTCTCCTGGATGACCCGCACACTCGAAGCCATCAATGCTGACGACATCCACGCCAATACGCTCGGCGCTCAATGCATGGCGAATCGAGGTGCACTTATGAATCACTTTGATATTCGCGCGCTTAAAGTGCTGCATATGAGCCTCGGGGCTTTGGCCAGCCGTTTCCACTATTTTTATTCCCGACTCAATAATCACCTGCCGATACTCATCGTAGGGTATCGGCCTTAACGCTGGCAGCATGGTCAGATTGACGCCAAACGGTTTATCCGTCATGGTTCTGGTGCGCGCAATTTCCTCGGCCAGCGCCTCCGGAGTTGGCTGTGTCAACGCAGACAGCAAGCCCAGCCCACCGGCGTTTGCAACCGCGGCAACCAGTTCCGCCCGGCTGATCCATTGCATACCACCCTGAATGACCGGATAACGCAAGCCAAACAACTCAGTAATTTTTGTCTTCAATTCAGTGCTCCTTAATATCCAGATATAGCCCTCGGCTACCGCTCGTTACTTTCGCCATCCGACTCAATAACCGACCAGTCGGGTGACAATGCCAGTCGAGCGCCGGAAATTTCCTGCAGATCGGCCAGCGTCATCCCGGCGACCATACGCTCTACCAAGAACCCATCGGAAGTCACCCGGATTTCCGCATAGTTCGTATAAACCCGGTCGACACATGCAGCGGCGGTCAGCGGATATGTGCATTGCTCAAGAAGGCGAAACTCGCCATTTTTTCCACAATGATTCATCAACACCCACACTTTCTTGGCGCCTGCGGCAAGATCCATAGCGCCCCCGACACCCGGCGTTACGTTCTCTTCATCGGTTACCCAATTGGCCAGGTCGCCATTGGCCGCTACCTGAAAAGCCCCCAGACAAGCAATATCGATATGGCCACCACGTATCATCAAGAAAGAGTCGCTATGACTGAATATAGATGCGCCCACCACTAATGTGACTGGCTTTTTTCCGGCGTCCACGACATCTTCATCTTCCTGTCCCGGCGCCGGCCTGGGTCCCATGCCAAGCAAACCCTGCTCACTTTGAAAAAAAACCTCTTTATCCGGCGATATATAGTTTGCGATCAAGGTCGGAACACCGATACCCAAGTTCACGTAACTACCATCGGGAATATCGTTCGCCACCATCTTGGCAATGGCTTCCCGGCTTAAACCCTTGTACATGGATTCTCCACTAACCTGTCAACGAAAATTCCTGGCGTTATGATGTGCTCTGGATCAATGTCGCCCAGCCCTACAAAATAATCGACTTGCGCAACAGTGATCGGCGCCGCGCCTGCCATGACAGGATTGTTGCTACGGGCTCCCCGGTGATACACCAAATTTCCCCAACGATCACCCTGTCGCGCCTTGATAAAGGCGTAGTCCCCGCGCAATGGCTTCTCGAGCACCCAGGTACGGCCATCCATCTGCCTTACCTCTTTTCCTTTCTCCAGCAGGGTTCCCGCCGCTGTCGCCGTATAGAAGCCACCGATCCCCGCCGCACCGGCTCGAATACGCTCGGCGAGCGTACCTTGCGGTACGAGCTCAAGTTCGATTTCACCCTTTGCATAAAGCTCATCAAAGATATTGTGGCCGTACAAGCCCCGTGGAAACGAACAGATAAACTTGCGAATTCTGCGTGCACGAATCAGATCGGCAAAAACATCGTTACCCGTTGTAGCGTTATTGGCGACGATCACAAGATCACGCACTCCAAGCTCTAATACACCTTCAAGCAATTGAGCAGGACGTCCTGACGCGCCAAAACCACCAACCAGTAACGTCGCACCATCTTTCAATCCCTCTATCGCTTGCGCTATCGACGCAACGCGCTTGTCCACCATAACCACCCTCCTGTTACGCCTCAACCCCGGCCTTTCATCCTTAAAATCAAGCCGCAGCTGCCGAATGAACTCTGACAGAACTCCTGCCCGCTTGCGATGCGTTGCCGAAAATGACTGCATCCATATATCGTACGCACGGTATATGGATGATCATTCCCAGCGCACCGCAATATGGCTGAATTATCATGCCTGCACTCACCGCTGACTAGTTCCCAGAGGTTCTCAGGGTATGCGTTTTAGGTATGTCTGATTAACAACCATGGAGGTGGGAAACGTGCGTCGCCGGATCACCGAGCATGACGTGGAATTACATTGGTCAGGGCGGCATTGGCGATGCCATTGGTCGCTGATATCAAAATTCAATATCGTAAGCGCCCGCGTTCGGAAGATTAGGCACGTTCAAGGGCAATGGCTTATTACGAAGTCACAATGTAGACACGACCCGTGGATTGCGCCTGCGCAGCACCCTGTCGAACCAGCTCAGCAGGCCTGTGATTCCGGCCAAAACCCAGGCTAGCGGCCCCAGCATAAGCCGCAACAGCAACAGAACAGGAAGCAGTACAAGAGTCCAGCCCATCACCTGCACCAAACCAACCGGCAGGCCAACCTTTTCCGCTACAGACCCCAACAACGA
>DATCVA010000363.1:0-2880 GCA_036567205.1 Eoetvoesiella sp.
AAGGCCAGATCGGCCCTTCCGATAAAAATGCCGTCAATACCGTCGACTGCCAGGATATCCTGCACCGAATCGACTGCGGCTTCACTTTCTATCTGGGCCATGATCAGGTTGCCTTCTGCTGCGCTCAGGCATTGCTTCATGCTAAGCGTTCCATAACGGGCGGCGCGCGGCGAACTTGAAAAGCCGCGTTCTCCGTCCTGGTAGCGAGCCCTGGCCACCACGGTTCGTGCCTGCTCTGCGCTATCTACATGCGGCACGAGCAAACCGGCGGCCCCTATGTCAAGCACTGAAAGAATGGTCGCCGCCGATGCGTCGGGAATGCGCACGATCAGCGGCCAACTAGCCGCGCGGCCGGCAAGCATCAGCAGGTCGAGGCTCGCCCGGTCCAGCGGCGCGTGCTCGGCGTCCAGCACACCGAAGTCCAGTGAGCTAAGGCCAAGGGTTTCGACGACATGTACGGAATTGGATTTGACAAAGGTTCCAATATGTATCGTCTCTGGATCAGGCTTGCACAACTTCATGGCTTCCTCGGTGGGGTTAATTTTGAGCCTCTCCAGTATAGGCATGAAGAAATGACATACCAACTACTCTGTTGATGCTTTCCACTAGGCGAAATATGGTTTTGAGCAGGTGGTGGTCCTTTGTTGTCGGGCGTAGCATTAGTGCTTATTTATTAATTCAAGACGAGGATAATGATGTCGCATATGCTTTTAATACGACAAGAGCTCGAGGCCTTGGCTATTGAGTATTGGTACGAAGTCGATACCAACTGGGGGCGCAAGGCGCACGAGTTTTATACCGATGACGCCACCTTCTCGACCAGTGTGAAGACGCGTCGTGGACTTGCCCAAATACAGGACTTTTATCGGTCTCGCGAGCAGCGGGGGGCGAGGGTCTCTTTGCATGTCGTGCAAAATTTCCGCGTTGTGGTGGATGGCGATCAGGCACGCTGCAACTACATCATGAGTTTATATGCAGCCGACGGCGAGCCCGTATTGCCATCCAGGCCCGCCATCATGATTGCTGCAGTTACAGAAACAGCGCTTCGTCAATCGAATCAGTCATGGCTTTACTCTGACCGCACACTGACCGCGCTGTTTCGTGACGATACCCCGACGACTGGCTGATGCCATGACGCCGGGCTCTGTAGCGCGGACCTATTTATTCAGCGAGTAGTCGCCAGCGTTATACACCCACCCCTTAGCGATGAAGTCGGCGCGCGGCGGTGAAAATATGTCTATAAGAAGGTGCGCATCGTCGCCAATTCCCTCGGTGGTATGGATAAGATTCACGGGAACAACCAATAGGGACGGCGAAGGCGCGGCCAGATGCTCATCGTCTTGCCACAGGTTCGCGTTATTGCCCCATTTGACGCGCAAATGATGTTCATAGTTGCCACTGATCGCCAGCGACCCTTGTTCATGATGAGCGTGGCTGTGAGGGCTAAGTTGTGACCGCGTACGAGGTCCCTCGTACGCCACCCAGTTGATGCTGAGCGTTTCAGTCTGGAACATTTTCAGGCGAGGCTTATCAGGAGGCGCCTGAATTTCATCCAGTTTCAATACCTGGATTTCCCCGTGGCCGGTAAGTCGCTTATAGGGCGTGCCGACTGGTTCAATACGCGGGTCTGGATCCGCGTATGCTTGCGCATTCAAAACGTCATGCGCATCGATGTCGGCGCGGGACGAGGCTATTACACAGCAGCGGCCGGCTTGTTCCAGCACAATCGAATACGGTCCGGCCGGCACTATGCATATAGTGTGGCCTGCGGCGTGAATGGCGGGTTGCCCTGCACGCTGAATAGCGCCTCCGACTTCGGGCAATATCAGCAGGGTTTCGTATTCGCTTTCTACGGAAACGGTTTGCCCCGCCATGGAGGCCTCTATCCATTCAACGATGAAATTCTGTCCGCGCATCAGCCAGCGGCGCGCGCCTCTCGCTTGGGTTGATGAGGCTTCGTCGAAGACGCGAAAACTGCGTTTCCGAACACTAAAACGATCGACCTCTCGGTTCAGGAGTTCTTGCATGTTAATTACCCTTCATAAATAAAACGCGATTCAGGACGACTCGCCAGCTCGCCGAAATGGTGCTGGCATCTGCAGGACTTCACCTACGGTGGCATAGTCGATTCCACCCAGGCGCGTTAGTGGCCTTGCCTTGCGTGAATCGAAGCGGCCTTCTTCAGTTAGGTACTCATCGGCGACATGAACACCCACGACTCGCCCGAAAACTACGCTACTTAGCGTTTCCCCCGGAAACTCGGGTTGTATCTCGACGATTTGCAGAAGCTGGCACTCCAGATTGGCGGGGGCGGCGGCAACGCGTGGCGGGCGCACCTTGACGGAAGCTGCCTTTTCCAATCCTGCCAGCATGAATTCATCGGTACCATGGGGACACGGCGTGGATGTCAGATTCATGGCGTCGCGCAAATCCCATGAAACCAAGTTGGCCACAAATTCCCTGGTCTTTTTTACATTGGCCAGCGTATCTTTCTCTTGCCGGTCTTCCGGTGTGTTGCACGAAAACATGACCACTGGCGGCGCAGTAGATACTAAATTGAACTGAGAGAACGGCGCCAGATTTATTTGACCTGTTCCACTAATCGAGCTGATCCAGCCAATGGGACGCGGCGCGACAATGGCATTGAATAATGAACGCTTAAAACCGGGTGTGGTTAGCGGATCTAGAAACACACTGCCTCCTTGCAAATGAGCCGAGTCAGTGTAGGAGGGGTGCGCAAATTGCGTCAACGCCTGGTTTAAAGCTTTCCGCACAGCGAAACGCAAGGCGTGAAGGGGGCAGCACGCTGCCCCCCGATGTTTACCTGGGCAGGGTGCTGCTGCCCATCAGGAATTCGTCGATAGACCGCGCACACTGGCG
>DATCVA010000364.1:0-13718 GCA_036567205.1 Eoetvoesiella sp.
CACCGAAACCGCCGAAACTGATTCCCGAACGACGCGAGCGTTATGCGCTGGAGCAGACGCGCATCGATGGTTTCAAGGCTGGCCTGGGCGGTGTTGCACGGGCCTTCGCGCATCTGCCGTGCCTGATGATTTTCGATGACAGTCCAAATGTAGCTATATTGATGACTCAATCCGTATGTAGAGCCATACGGACATCAATGGTAGCTAGGATGGATCGTCATGGCGCGAAATCAGGTCAAGAGCCAAACAGGTCAAGAGCGCTATAACTCGAAGGCGCGGCGGGTATTGATTCATCAGTTCCGGTTCCTGAAAATAGATTTTATAGACTCCCCTAAAAAAATTAATTCATCTGAGTTTCCAGACTATGTATTTTTGGATACGTCCGATGGCTACTACCCGAACTTCCCGGTAATTATTCAAGGTAATGGTGATCCTTGGACCGTTGGGAATCTGTATCTAACCTCAAAACTGCAACGTGAAAGTGGTTATGAATCTCGGACATTCAGGGGAATTGCCGACCACCTTCTAGATTATCTAAGATTTCTTGAGTCCGAAAACTTAGACTATCTGTACCTTCCGAAAAACACTCGCCTAAAAGTAACCTTCCGTTACAAGCAACGGCTAGTAGAATTACGAGACAATGGAAAAATCAGCCCCGCCACAGCGCGTAACAGGATAAACGCAATAGTAAACTTTTACCGTGAAATTATTGACTGGAATATAATAGAAAAAAATCAAATATCAAACCCACCATTTGACGACGTCATTAAGAAAGTCCGTATAACTTCTGATGTAGGCACCGAAAGCACACATAAAGTAAGATCCCACAGTTTAGCAATCACCACCCCAAAAAAACAGAAGCAGTCGGAGTACATCAGTGACGGTGGCGATCTACGTCCGTTAACTGTTACTGAGCAAGAAAGTGTACTGAAAGCCTTACTTGAGTCATCACGCGAATATCAGCTGATATTTTACTTTGCGTTATTCACAGGTGCTCGTATTCAAACGGTTGGAACACTACGAATAAAGCACCTAAACGGAAAATTAGACGGCAATGGCTACCTGCGACTACCGATCGGATCTGGAACGCTCGTAGATACAAAAAGGGGAAAACAAATGACCTTGCTTGTTCCAGGCTGGCTCGTAAAAGACTTGCTAATTTACAGTAGATGCAATGAAGCGATAAAGAGAAGAAAGCGCTCTTTTTACGGCGACAATGAGGATAACTATATTTTCCTAAGCAAAAACGGTGTTCCTTATTACACGAGTAAAAAGGAAATGTACGATCGTCAAAATACACAAGTCAGCAAATATGCACACCTTAGCGATCGAGCGAAGGAGGCTTCAATCCAGGATGGTTCTGCAGTGCGCCAGCATATCCGCGAAATCCTATTACACCGAATCCACATCAAAAATCCAAACTTTCAAGAGTTCACTTTTCACGATCTACGCGCGTCATTCGGCATGAATTTGCTGGAAAGCCAATTAGAAAATATGGGCACGCAAGCCATTACAGCTGCTTTAGAATATGTTCAGCAACGCTTGGGCCATCGTGATAAGGCAACGACCATGCAGTACCTCAATTACAAGTCGCGACTGGAGTGGAAAGCGAGTATTCAAAGCAAATTTGAAATCAAGTTATTTGCGCATGTGAATAGTCCCACATCAAGGAACGCTGTATGAAGGAACAATCCTCTCACCGTCCAGTTATAGTAATTGATTTTCAGGATAAGAATACTGAGATTCTACACCCACAATTTGCGGTCCTCGCGGGAGAAAATGGAGCGAGTAACGGCAAAAGGTATCTAGACTTCGGATCACTCTGCTACGCAAGGCGTGCATTGCCTATAAAAAACAAATATACAATCTATAGTGGATGCAAAGTAGATCAGTCTTCACTAGAAGCCGAGAGACTTCTCCTAATTCGAAATCTGACTGAGTTTGCGAGACAGAAGCAGAGCTTCACAACAGCAATTGGAGCATTTTCCACGATAAAATATTTCATTGACTGGATTGACACTCAAGAAAACAAATACTCACTCACCAAAACAAGTTCCGCAAAGCAAGCCTACCGCGATTACACTAAATATTTATTGCATAGAATTAATACTTCCGGTATCAGAGCACAAGCATTAAAACAAACTAGCGCAGCATCGCGCCAAACTGCCGCTCGCACAGTAGTAGCCCTAGCAACCGGATTACACGAAAGAGAAGTACTCGCCCTAACCACCTACATTACCGAACGAGTCGAGTTAAGGCACGTAAACCTAAAACAACCAAGCTCAGACGTTCAGGCAAGGACATTTTCGGCACTTGTCAATTTTATTGAGGATGCACATCGCCTACTAGTAGATGGCAGTGAACTCCCGCTGCGCCTGGCTTCACCAGGAAATGAACCGTACTACCTTTACAGTTTCAACCAAGACACCAACAAGTCAAACAACGCCGGATTTAGCATTCTCCGTATGCTCAATGCATGCGCGAAATTTCCAACTTGGGGCGAAGTAAAAAAACACTACGGCCTTGTTGGAGGCAGCCGTACCTTAGCGTGCGAGCGCTCGAATTTTGATTCTGTAAGAATATCAAACAAACAAAACAATTCAGATCTCAGATGTGAGATTAGACTCCAAATCGCCAACCACGCCATGTGTGCTGGAATGTTAGCTTTTATTGCGGCGACAGGTGCGAACAGCAGCATCGCTCAATCGCTTGAGATGGATAGTTCAGAAATCGTACCAAGTACTCAAGGGCAACGATTTTCCGGTACTAAGGCGAGAGCAAATGGTAAAACGGTTTTTCCAGAATTTGGCGCGCTGTTCTCCCCTATATTTAAAAAAATACTTGAACTTCGTGAATGGGTTCTAAACGGTAGAAAAAGCGATCTTGTCTTCATTGTTGCCCCCAAAAGAGGCAATTCAGTTTCATTCATTGGCCAAAGTAATCTTGGGAGGTTCCAAATTCTCCTACTAAAAATGCAACCTGCAACTAAATGGATTGCGCCTCGTCAATGGCGAAAGAACGTGAGTTACCAATATATAGGACTTAGTGGCGGTGATTTTCAGTTGACCGCAGAAAAACTTGGAAATACTGAACGGACTTTACAGATAAATTATTCACGACCAGCCGTAGGAGAATTTGCAGCGCAGATGGTCGGTTTTTTTGACGCTATGCACTCAGCGGCAATCGATCGCACACGGACAGTAGAGTCGATTCCTGTTCTCATTCTGGACACCAAACGACCGGAGGCAGTTACGGGTATAGGAAGCTGTGAAAAAGGATCTGTAGCGGCGCCAATACGCGCCCTAGGATTTACCCAAATGGCTCCCGAACCTTCATGCGGTGATCCCGAGACGTGCCTATTTTGCGCGTTCTACGCCGTCCATGCTGATGACGATGATGTTAGACGACTTCTTTCACTGCGATACCTGATCACGGCCATTTACGGCCAACAAACTCATGATCATTGGACATCTAAATTCGGGCCAATAATTCATCGAATTGATGAAATACTAATGGTAATTCGCGAGACAAGCTTAAAAGCCGAAAAAACTCTTATTCGAATTCACGATGAAGTTGAATCAGGTGCACTTGACCCATTTTGGGCCATTCACTTTGATACTTTAGTTTATGTGGGAGTAGTTTCGTGAGTATTATTTCAGATTTAGAGATCAACGGATACAAAGACAACCAACTCCCGGACAGACTTATAAATTCTTCAGATTGCAATTCCCTAGCAGCCGAATTTATAGTTTCTCGCACGCCAGATGGAGCACCTGTTTCCCGCATCAAAGATGATGTTTGGAATGTTCGTATGTACGATCCGCAAAACCGTTGTGTCTACGATTTTTCTTCCTGGTGCTCAACACCAGACAACGAACTGGCAATACAAATCAAACAAGAACTAAAAACAATCCAGATTGCACGAATGTATTTATTTAATACACCGCGAAAGGTCAACTCCGTAAGGTTAACAATACCCCGAAAACTAGCCACCCTAGCATTCAACAACAAAATATCAATTCATCAACTGATGAACGAAACGACATATTACACAGCAATAATCTCAAGCTTCTCAGCGCTAACTCGTAATCTGATGAAAATAACGCTGAGCGTCATTAGAGAGTTATTCAGTTTACGTACCATGCATGAAGACTTTAGACTCGCACCACCAGACTACGAACTAGTGAAGCGCCTGGAAGAAATCTTTAATAAACTCCCGAAAGGCCAACGGCATGATCCGCAACAAACAAAACTCATACCATCACGTATATATGGAGAACTTATTTGCGGGCTAAAACACGAACTAGATATGTTCAATGAAAACGCAACAGGGATTTCCGCGCTTTATTTAGAAAGAAGCAGCAACCCATTTTATGCCTTCCCAGCGACACGCCATAATCGCAGTAAAACAACTCCTGTATGGGCGACAGCTGTGAATCAGCACGGTCTGACGGAGTTGTTCCTAAAGCTGGAAATTGACAACTGGAAAAAATTAAATAGTTACATTCAAGAAATTAAATGTGCCGCAAAATTTTGGATTCATTTGTTTTCTGGTATGAGGGACAACGAAGCCCGTTTTCTACCAGCTGATGCTTATACATCAATTGAAGAAGACAAAGTAAGCATATATGTATTACGGGGCTACACATCGAAAATAGCGGGCCAAAATCACACCGAAACATTTTGGGTTACTCACAAAATTGTAGAGAAAGGTATAAACGCCGCACGTTCCGCTGGAAATATAAGCGCGATTAAATGTAGCTGGAATTACTCTAATAAAAGTCAATATCCGCTATTCCCTGCATTCAACAAGGTATCGTCGCGGGAGTCTGACCTAGCCATTTGGCACTTTGATGTCCCAACCTATATAAATGGTAAAGAGGAACAAGCGAGGCTGCTTGCTCGGATGCCTACGCTCAGTATTCGCGAGGAAGATATATGCGAATTAGAGAGGTTTGACGGCTTTCGGGACTGGCGTAACGACCCCGACGTAGAAATAGGTAAAACTTGGCCATTGGCAACTCACCAATGTCGTCGATCCCTTGCTGTTTATAGTGCACGCTCTGGACTAGTTTCAGTTGGATCGATGGCGCTACAGTTCAAGCAACTCACAGAAACCATGGCTTCATACTATCGGAAGGGTAACGCGTTTGCTGAAAACTTCCTTTGCACAGATGACGCAGCGAGTTGGATGGACGAACTGGAGCATGAACGCAGAACAGCTCAATTCATTGATTATCAGGAAAATGTAATTAACTCATCCACCCGTCTTTGGGGTGGAGAAGGAGCACGAATTCAAGTAGCACGAGATAAAGGTCAGCCGTTGATTATCACAACAGATCGCTCTTTTACAGAAAATAAATTTTTGAAGGGTGAAATGACCTACAAACCTAGCCCTATAGGCGGCTGCACTAACGTTGACCATTGTGACAAAATTTCATTCACCAGCATCTTAGTTTGCATAGATTGTGAAAAATCTATTCTGGACAATGAGCAAAGCCTAAAAAATATAAAGCGCGGCATGAACAACTTGAAGCGAGAGCAAGCACTGTTCATTCCTGCCAACCCACTTTACAAACAACTTGATACTGAAATAAATGCCTTGTATGAAAAGCTAGACAGACGGGGGCTCCGCCAAAAAATGGAGGAACTGGTATGAGTGCTTTAGATGACTATCGATCAGCCTTGCAAAGACTTATCGATGGAAAAACACAGATAGTTCCAAAAGGTTCTTCAATTAACAAGGATACGGTTGCGTTGGAAGCAGGCCGAAAACGCGGATCCATTAAGAAGAGTCGTGATGAGCATGCAGACATAATTTTCGAACTTGAGGCAGCCGCCGCAGCACAACTTGAGCGACCCAAATCAACTCCAGCCCAAGAGATCGAGAAGCAAAAGGCCCTTAAACAAGTAGTAAGAAACGAGCTAAAGAGCTTAAAGGATGATTACGAATTAGCCCTCAATAAAATAGTCTGCTTGGCCCATGAGAACCACATTCTCAACAAACGCATAGATGAGCTTACTAAGGGAAAACAACGTGACTATAACAAGATCATTAGAATCGAATAGATTGAAATCCAATATTGCGCAAAAATAATTGGTTTTAATATTTCTACCAACCCTTTCTGATGAACCCGAAATGTGACCGCTCTGCTGTGTCACACCTAACGCCTAGAAATCTAGACACTAGGTGCGAAATCCTGACCTAACGCCTAGATTTCTAGGCGTTAGGTTACCGCTGCCTCCTGATGCAAATGCCAGCATCATGAAGTGCATGATCCAAAACCTGGCGTTGGGGTTGCCCTGTCATTCTTGAAACTACAAGCGAAATCAGCACGATTTTTGAAATCATAGGCAATTGCGCCGTACGTCCAACGCTTAGCGAAGACTGACATGCTTTTTCTGATGTCTATTTACCTGCGCTTCTTAATCCCATCCAGAAATCGACTCGCGCGAGCTGAACGGCTTTCAAACAATTTACGTGCTTCTCGAGTAATTTTGATGGCCATCAACGCTTTGATGAATTGCGTTTTCTTACGTCTGTTTTTCTGTTTTCGCACAAGAGGTTCCTCGCATTGATGGGTAATTGCACAGACTTGCCCACCCAGTTGCATTCGACCTGACCAGGCATTTGCATTGTATTTGACCAGCACGCTTCGTGGCCCTGACCTGCAGAGAACGACCCGTAGCTGCCTCTCCCAGACGGCCGAGCTCTCAACCTAGCTTACGCAAACTGCATTTTTCTTTTAGGCAGCATTGATCATAAATATTCTCTTGAGTGACCAAACAAAATCTTCGTTTCTGGTGATTTTTCCAACTTTTTCTTCATTTTGAGGGTGGCATGCAGATCAATTATCCTCATTTTTCAGGTTTGGCAGGCTTTATACGGCTGTTGAAAAATTTGAAGGAGTGCGAAATGTGAGCGATCGAAAACCATACCAAAGTCCCCGTAAATATGGGCTGACTTTCCATTTTTGTTACGCGACAGTAATTAAGGCAGTCGATGCGCGGTACGACATTCGCGGCTACATGCTTGCGGAGCTGGTGAAGTTGTGCCTGAAAAACCGAGCTAGGATCCTAGACGGCCGACGTACCTTTTACGAACGCCATGTTCAACTGGAGGCACTCACGTACCTAGAATGCTTCACAGCCAAGCTTTTATTTGGTCCGGGCGGCAGACTGTGCCCACATGAGTATCACTATGTGGCCAGCGATGAGTCTCTTCTAAGGGCAAATACCTGAGTGACCTTTTGTGGCGGATTTCGGCCTGTAGCGATGGGCCCGCAAACAACCCTTTATAGATAGTCCTTCGCGACAGGCAAAAAACGGCCAGAAGCAGTCATTCGATGGGCCTTCAACAGTGCATCTCCGGCTCCCCTTACTCCCAAAATGAGTTTATGTAATCACAATCTTCTCTTCGCAGTTTGTTCACAACAAGACCAAACTTGCGATACAAAAAACCACCCGAACGGTGAAGGATCGAGCGGTTTTTTGGGGGGGAGCGGTAAGGCTTAGCCCAGTATCTCGCTGGCCACGTGATCGACCGCACTTTTGGTGATGTCGACAATCAGGTCGGCCTCCTCCTCGGTCAAGATCAACGGTGGTGCAAAACCGAGAATGTCGCCATGGGGCATCGCTCGGGCAATCATTCCGCGTTCAAGACAGGCTGCCGATACTTTCGGACCGACCTTCAACGCAGCATCGAATGGTGTGCGTTGCTCACGATCGGCCATGAACTCGACCGCGGCAAGCATGCCGTCGCCGCGCACTTCGCCCACCAGTGGATGACCTTCCAATACTTCCCGCAATCGACGATTCAGATAGCTGCCAACATTCTCTGCGTTGGCCGTCAGGTTTTCCCGCTCCAGGATGTCGAGGTTGGCCAGGGCCGCCGCCGCGCAGATCGGATGCCCGGAGTACGTCCAGCCATGTCCCATGGCACCTTGAGATTCGGAGGCTTTTTCGATCACGTCCCAGACTTTTTCACCGACAATCACTGCTGACAAAGGCGCATAGGCACTGGTCAGGCCTTTGGCCGTGGTGATCAGGTCAGGACGCATGCCATAGCGCCGACTGCCCATCTTCGAACCCAGGCGACCGAAGGCGCAGACCACTTCGTCGGCGATCAACAACACGTCGTATTTGTTCAACACCGCTTGTATGGCGGCCCAATAGCCGGCCGGCGGAACGATGATGCCGCCGGTGCCCATCAGCGGTTCGCCGATGAACGCGGCGACGGTGTCCGGCCCTTCGGCCAGGATCATTTTCTCCAGCTCGTCGGCGCAATAGCGCACGAAAGTGGCTTCATCCATACCTGCCGGTGCCTTGCGGTACCAGTGCGGACAAATGGTATGTTTAACGCCTTCGGCCGGGAGGTCGAAATGCTGGTGGAAAGTCGGTAGGCCGGTCAGGCTGCCGGTCATGATGCCTGAACCGTGATAACCGCGATCACGGGAGATGATTTTCTTCTTCTGCGGGCGACCCAATACGTTGTTGTAGTAACGCACTAGTTTGATCTGGG
Organism: Eoetvoesiella sp.; assembly: GCA_036567205.1. GTDB lineage: Bacteria > Pseudomonadota > Gammaproteobacteria > Burkholderiales > Burkholderiaceae_B > DATCVA01. The sequence goes on from DATCVA010000364.1 coordinate 8,522, forward strand.
TTTCGTTGGCGTCGGAACCGGACAGGCCGTAGTAGACCTTCTTCATGCCCTCCGGCGCCCAGTCGATGATGCGGCTCGACAGCTCGATGATCGCTTCGGTTGAGTGCCCGACATAGGTGTGGTAATAGGCCAGCTCCTTTGCCTGCTTGTAGATCGCATCGGCGACTTCGGTGCGCCCGTAGCCGATGTTCACGCAGTACAGCCCGGCAAAGGCGTCGATGAAGTCGCGGCCTTCGTGGTCGCGGATACGAATGCCTGACGCGCTCTTGATGATGCGTCCCTTGAGCGTGCCGCTGGCGTGGTCATGGGCATGGGTTGACGGGTGCATGAAGTGCGCACGGTCTTGTTCGAACAACGAATCGAGTTTTTGGCTCATGGCGGATCTCCTTAGAACTGGCCTTGATGGTGCAGGCAAAAGTATTTGGTTTCGACAAAGGCTTCGAAGCCCTCGGTACCGCCCTCGCGGCCCAGCCCCGAGGCTTTCATGCCACCGAACGGGATCGGATGGCCGGTGAACTTGACGCCATTGACCGCGACCATGGCGTGGTCGAGGCGGCGAATCAGGGGGTAGATTAGGTCCAAGCGGTTGGAACAAATGTAGGCAGCCAGACCGTATTCGGTGTCGTTGGCCATTTCGATGGCTTGCTCGAGGGTGGCGAAAGGCATGACGCCAGCAATCGGCGCGAAATTTTCTTCGCGGTAGATACGCATCTGCGGCGTAACGTCGGCCAGCACCGTCGGCTGATAGAACAATCCGCCGAGGGCATGCGCTTCGCCGCCCACCAGACGTTGCGCGCCCAGCTTCAGCGCATCAGCCACACGCTCGACGGTCACATCGAAGGCGGCCTGATGCATCAGCGGGCCGATGTCGACGCTTTGCTCTTGATCACCCACCAGCGCGGGGCCGACCCGCAGTTCGCGCACCGCAGAGGCAAAGCGGCTGAGGAACGCCGGATAAATCGAGCGTTCGACCATAATCCGATTGGCCGCGCAGCAATCCTGGCCGGAGGTCTGGAACTTGGCCTCTACCGCGACTTTCACCGCCAGCTCCAGATCGGCATCGGCGCAGACAATGAACGGCGCATTGCCGCCCAATTCCAGCGATACCTTCTTCACATCCTGGGCTGCCGCTTGCAGGACCAACTTGCCGACCCGGGTCGAGCCGGTGAAGCTGACCGAACGCACGCGAGCGTCCTGCACCAGGGTTTGCATGGTCATTTGCGGTTCGCCCAGCACCACGTTGAACACGCCGGCGGGGAAGCCTGCTTCTTCCGCCAATTGCGCCAACGCGAACGCCGAGTAAGGCGTTTCGTGGGCCGGTTTGATGACCACAGTGCAACCGGCGGCCAATGCGGCGGCGGCTTTGCGGGTGATCATCGCCGAAGGAAAATTCCACGGCGTCAGCAGTGCACAGACGCCAACCGGTTCCTTGATCGTGCCCAGATGCGCGCCGGGGATATGGCTGGGGATGTTCTGCCCGTAAAGGCGCCGCGCCTCTTCGGCAAACCATGGAATGAAACTGGCGGCGTAGGCGATTTCGCCGCGGGACTCGGCCAGGGGCTTGCCTTGTTCCTGGCTGAGAATCCGCGCCAGGTCTTCCTGATGCTCAAGGATCAACGCCGCCCAGCGCCGCAGAATCGTTCCGCGGTCATCGAGGCTTTGTTCACGCCAGGCTGAAAACGCCCGGTGTGCGGCATCTACGGCGGCGATGATCTGAGGCTGATCGAGCATCGGCACATGACCGATTAACTTCTGATCGGCCGGATTGTGCACGGCGACGCTATGGCCGCTGTCACTGTGGACCCAATGGCCGTCTACGTAGCAAAGTGCTTTGAACAACAGCGGATGTTTGTATGTCATGGCGTTCACTCCAAACCGTGTGCGTGAATCCATGCTAGGGCAGCGCAGCCAAGATGATTTGGCGTTTGGCGGGGTGTAACCATAGGTTTTTTCTGATTGAACGCCGGTAAACAGGGACTTTTTGCGGTGAAGGTTTTGCCCCGATTTATGGTTCTTGCGCCACCTCGGCCGGCAAGGCACCCGCGGTCTTGATGGTTTTAGTGACGATGTAGGTGAAGTAGCGCTCAATGCCCAGGTCATCGAGCAACAACTGGTCGATAAACCGCTGGTAATGGTCAATGTCCGGCGCCTGGATCATCGCCATGTAATCAACACCGCCACCGGTGGCGTAACAGAATGCCACTTCGGCGGCCTCGTTCATGCGTTGCTCGAACCGCCGCATGTCCTGGGCGGTGTGTCGGGCCAGGGTGATTTCCACCAGCACCTGCTGGCCTTTGAACACCGCGTTCCAGTCGATCTGTGCCCGGTAGCCCTTGATAAGCCCTAGCGACTCCAACTTGCGAACCCGCTCCCACGCCGGGGTCACCGAGAGATTGATCGCCTCGGCCAGGCTCGACTTGGTGATCCGACCATCTTCGGCGAGGATTCGCAGGATTTTCAGGTCATAGCGATCGAGCTTGTGCATGGTCCGAGGACCTCCGGGCATTGAAAATTGTGGCAGAACCTGTGGGAGCGGGCTTGCCCGCGAATGCGGTATGTCAGTCACATCGATGCTGGATGTGCCGCCGCCATCGCGGGCAAGCTCACTTTCACAGGGGTTGGGGTCAGGTCAATACATCGGCGATGACTGCAATGATATCGCCGCACTGCACCATTCCTGGAAAGTGGCGCGCCGCCAGCAGCCCGCTGCGGGCCGCGCGATATTCCACCGGAGCGACGCCGCTACGGGTAGCGTCGTAAACGCGGGCAATCACTTCTCCCTTGCTCACGTTGTCGCCCAGATCGCGGCACATTTCCAGCAAGCCATCGTGTTCGCTATCGATGAAGCAAGTGGCATCGGGCATGCCTAACATGATTGACTCCGCGGGCTGGATCTCACCTTCAAGAATCCCTGCATGCACTAGCAGATTGCGCACCCCGCGCTCGGCAATCGCCACACTGCGCGCCGTGGACGAACCACCGCCACCCAGTTCGGTCGTGACAAAGACTTTGCCCTGACGCTCGGCGGCGGTGTCGTACATCGACCCTGCATCGAGCTCCAGCATGCGCATGCTGTAAGGCGCATTGAAAGCGCGCATGCCGGCTTCGCATTGAGCCTGCTGTTTTTTGTCGGGCAGCACATGACAGGCTGCAAAAGGCAGGAAATCCAGGGTGCGGCCACCGGAATGGATGTCCAGCACGATATCGGCCAAGGGCAACAGAGTCCGATTGAAGTAATCGGCAATTTTCTCGGTCACGGTGCCGTCCGGCTTACCGGGGAAACTGCGATTGAGATTGCCCTTGTCGATCGGCGACGTGCGCCGACCAGCATGGAACGCCGGGGTGTTCATGAACGGGACGATAATCACCCGCCCCGTTACCTCGGCGGCCGTCAGGCCCTGCGCCAGCTTGCTCAGCGCCACCGGGCCTTCGTATTCGTCACCGTGGTTACCGCCGGTAAGCAGCGCAGTCGGACCCTGGCCGCGCTGAATCACCGTTACCGGAATCATCACCGCGCCCCAGGCCGAATCGTCCCGGGAATACGGCAATTTGAGGAATCCGTGCTGCACGCCTTCGCGGGCAAAGTCCACCGTGGCATTGATCGGATTGTCAGGTAAATCGCTCATGGCTCAATCCTTCACGAACAGTTGGCGTGGCACATTGCACAGTGTCTCGACACCGGTCTCAGTGATCAAAATGCTTTCGGTGATCTCCAGTCCCCAATCGTCCATCCACAGGCCCGGCATGAAGTGGAACGTCATGCCCGGTTGCAACACACTGGTGTCGCCGGGACGCAGGCTCATGGTGCGTTCGCCCCAGTCTGGCGGATAGCTGATCCCGATCGGGTAGCCGCAACGGCTGTCCTTGTGGATGCCGAATTTCTCCAACACTTTGAAAAACGCCACAGCGATGTCGCCGGTGGTGTTGCCCGGTTTGGCTGCTTCCAGTCCCGCGGCGATGCCTTCGACCACCGCTTTTTCGCCGTCGAGGAAGTGCTGTGGAGGTTTGCCCAAATAGATCGTGCGCGACAGCGGACAGTGATAACGCTTGTAGCAACCGGCGATTTCAAAGAAGGTCCCGGCGCCTTTTTCGAACGGCGAATCGTCCCAGGTCAGGTGCGGCGCGCTGGCGTCGGCACCCGTGGGCAATAGCGGCACGATGGCCGGGTAATCGCCGCCATGACCGTCAGCGCCGAGGATCCCGCTGCTGTAGATTTCAGCCACCAGTTCATTTTTGCGCATGCCCGGCTCGATTCGTTCGAGGATCCGCCCGTGCATGTTTTCGACGATGCGCGCAGCGATGCGCATGTAAGCGATTTCCTGGGGCGACTTGATCGCCCGCTGCCAGTTCACCAACCCGACCGCGTCGATCAGCTTGGCCTGCGGCAGGTTTTTCTGCAGCGACAAATACGCGGCGGCGCTGAAATAATAGTTATCCATTTCCACGCCGATGGTCAGCGCGTCCCAACCCCGGGCACTGATGACTTCCCGCGACAGGTAATCCATCGGATGGCGTTCCCGGGACTGCACGTAGATGTCCGGGTAACCGACGATGTTCTCGTGCTGCATGAACACCGTGCGCTTGGCGCCGTTGGCGTCTTGCCCGCGACCGAACCAGACTGGCTCGCCGTCGAGCGCCAACAACACGCATTGGTGAACGTAAAACGACCAACCGTCATAGCCGGTCAGCCAGGCCATGTTCGACGGATCGGTGACCAGCAACAGCTCGATGCCCTGAATCTGCATGGCCGCTCGAACCTTGGCCAGACGCTGGGCGTATTCCTCCCGTTCGAACGGGAGATTGATGACTATCTGAGACATGCACATGCCCTCTGATAAATGACGCACGGATGAAAAAAGTGGATTAGCTGCCGAACTGAAAACCCTTGCCGGCCGAGCGCGCGCGCTCGAAGGCCAGATTGGCCATGGCGGTGTCCTGGGCGCCGGTGCCGGTGAGGTCGCACAAGGTGACTTGCGCCTCGCTGGTCCGACCTGGGCGCTGGCCTGCGAGCACTTGCCCCAATTCGGCCAAGCCCGATTCGTCGGTAATAGCGCCGGCCGCCAGAGCGTGATGCAACTCGCCGAGGATTCGCGTCTGGCTCAAGCGATCCGCCACGTAGCGGTCGACCTGCGCCAGCGCCTGGGGGGAAATTTCGTTTTTGTGTTCGGCGTCCGAGCCCATGGCTGTGATATGCAAG
>DATCVA010000365.1:0-10180 GCA_036567205.1 Eoetvoesiella sp.
CACGCGTACGTTAATCGCTTGATTGAAGAAAAGGGACTGGCTGGCCGTGTGCGTATGAATCTGCTCGATTACCGCAAGCTTGATGAAAGCCAGCCCTACGACAAAGTAGCCTCGGTAGGCATGTTCGAACACGTTGGGCGAGCCCAGCTTGACGCTTACTTTGAGAAATTGGGCCGTTTGCTTCGGCCTGGCGGTCTTGTCCTGAATCATGGTATTACCGCCGGAGGTGTCTACAACAGTCAACTGGGCGCCGGCATGGGTGAGTTCATCGAGAAATATATTTTTCCGGGCGGCGAGCTTACTCATATCAGCAATGTTCTGGGGCACTTGTCCAACGGCGGGCTAGAAGATCTGGATGTTGAAAATTTGCGTCCCCATTATGCACGTACCTTATGGGCCTGGAGCGACGCCCTGGAGGCTCGTCTTCCAGAGGCCCGCCAAATACTGGGGGGTGAAAACGGAGAGCGTTCATTACGCGCTTATCGTATTTATCTGGCGGGATGCGCTATGGGCTTTGAACATGGCTGGATCGGCTTGCACCAGGTGCTTGCGCAGCATCGCCCTACAGGTCGCCAGGACGAACTGGACTTTCCTGATGAGTCCTCTTACCCATGGCGGCGCGATTATATGTATTGCTAAAGCGAGTGCACGTGGCGGGTATGCGCTGCACTGCGGCGGTGCATTTTTACGACATGCCAGTACCAGGCATGCAGCAGCACTGCCGACAAGCTTAGCCCTGTTAAAGCCATAAGCCACATGGTGGCGGCTCCGGTCGGGGCGCCCGGCATCAGGCGGTTGATGACAGGCTGCAGGGCGCCCGCCGCAGAGCCAAAGCCCAGCCACCAGCCTCCGAATAAGCCAATGCCGCTCAATGCAAGCACCTGAAGCAGCAGGGGAACAACAGCGACTTTATAGGCCCGAAGCAAATACGAGTTGATGCACTGCATGGCATCGCAAATATGGAAATAGGGCAAGATTTGTAAAAGCGTGGCCGCTACGACAGCGACTTTCAGGTCATCGGTGTAAGCCGCCAGAATGACCGGACGCCCGACGACTAGCGCTGCAGAGGTAATGACGGCCCCGCTCATTGCAACGGCCATCCCCGCTAGGGCTGTTTTTTGAGCGCGTGCAGTGTCATTGGCGCCGATGGCTTGAGCCGTTAACGAAGATGAGGCAATTCCCACAGCCATTGGCATCATGTAGCACAGCGCAGCCAGGTTCGACATGATTTGATGGCCGCCCGTTACAAACATGCCTTCGCGAGCCACGAGCAGAGCCATGAAGGTAAACGCGCACACTTCGACCAGATACGAGCCGCCCATTGGAAGCCCCAGGCGTAGGAGTTCTTTCTGATCGGCCCAGCGCGGCCTGGTCACCTTAAGATTAAAGCGGGTGTAATAACGGTCGTGATAAATAATCCAGAGGCCTGCCGCAAGTGTCATCCAGCTTACGATAGCCGTCGACAGACCGGCTCCCGCCGCGCCAAGTGCCGGAACGCCGAGCTTGCCAAAGATAAACACCCAGTTAAACAGCGCTTTGAAGATAATACTGACCAGATTGATCGCCATGACGACTTTGGGGCGTGAAACGGCCGTGCCCAGGGCGTAAATGGTGCGGAATACAAGGCTTGCGGGCAGGGCCAGAATCAGGGCGCGCAAGTACCAGGTAATGCCGTTGCGTACTTCGGGGTCGACGTTGCCGGACAGCGACAGCCATACGTCGGGAAACAGCATGGTAAACGCCCCGACTGCAGAGAGCCCCAGTGCCATCCATACACCCTGGCCCCAGGCGCGGCCCACTTCAGGGTAGCGTTGGGCGCCATAGTGCTGCGCAATAATAGGAATGAGGGCGTGGACCGCCCCCATCAACCCTACGAATACCGTAATGTAGATTGATACCGAAAGGGCCATGGCCTGAAGGTCGGCCGCGCTGGCATGTCCGGCCATGGCCGTGTCGATAACGCCGAAGGCGATGCCCGCCCACGAACTGACCAGAACCGGCCATGCCTGGCGCAGTGTTTCTTTGACATAAAACAAAACGGTTCTTGGAGGGTGTCCGGGGCGGCTCATCAGCGTTCGAGGCGTAACAGTCGGAATAGTTCGCGCCGCTCGGCGCCGCGTTTACCTTGCCATAATACTGTTGCGGTATCGGAATAGGCTGCTGTACCTTCTTCAAGGTCGCGAGGCGACGTTTGCTGCAGAATCAGGGTGCACGAAGGGTCGTAGCTGAAGTTGATTTTGTTAAATACCAAAAACGAAGCACGCTGGCCGATGCCTAGTCCCGAGGAGCGCAGGCATTCTCCGGGCTTTTTATATTGTTCCAGCGCCTGGGCAAGCTGTGCCGAGACCGGACGGTAACTGCGTACGTAATCCAGAGCCGGCATCCACAGAGTAACCAGCAGCAGCCACGTCGTTGTAATGCCGCCTGCCGACAATACTGTGCCGCGCCACAGGGCGGCAGGCTTGGTTTGCACACGCCAGCGTACCAGGGCGATCCAGCCTATAGTTCCCAGGGCGGCAATAAATACCGCGGGCCAAGATACGTAAGCTTCGTAGCCTGCGGTCTGCCGTGCGATATTGTGGGCAATTTGCCTTGGCCAGCCAACCTGCAGGGCCACCCATCCCAGCCACACTGTGGCGGTTGTCAGGGAAAAGCACATGACGGCGAACCAGTCGAGCGAGTTGACAACGCCACGGCGCAGGGTGGGTAGCGAAAAGGCAGCGAGCACCGCCACGGGAATGGCCATTAAGCTGTATTCGGGTTCGAATGGGTCGGCCAGGCAAAACATGACCAGCAAAGGACACGCAGCGAATACGAGCGGTATCCAGATGTGCGGGGCATATAGCCAGGAACGCCAGCGCCATATTGCCAGGAATGCAAAGGGCCAGGTGGGCCACAGGAACCAGGGCAAATCACGCAAAATAGTTGCTATTTCCTGATAGCGAGGCCAGGTAAATGAGTTGATGTTCCAAAGCCACCAGTTGTGCGCCCAGTAGGTGCCGAGCCGGCTGGCTGGTATCCACCACAGCAATACCAATGACGCCGCGATAACCAGTGAAATAATGAGCCAGTGCTTCGATGGCCACAAGGCGCTGCGAGGCACGAAAGCCAGTGGAATGGCCAGCATGACGGGAAGGGCGCCGATCCAGCCGCGTGTCAAAAACATGGCAGCCACTGCCACGCCCAGGGTAACGGCGCCTGAAAGAGGGTGATCCAGCATGCGGGCAACCGCGTAGAACGCCAGTGCCTGGAACGCAATAATGGCAGGGACTTCCGATGTTTCATGCAGCCGCCATACAATACCGGCCGTTGCAATAATAAGCAGCAAAGCCGCATCGGCGATCATGCGGCCATAGTCACGTACGGTGGGTTCGCCACCGAAAGGCAGCGCCAGGGGCTGGGGCTCGGGGCGGCGTCCCAAAAGATAGGTGCCATACCAGACGGACCAGGTAATTAAGCCAAACCACAATAGATTAGGCAGGCGCGAGGCAATAATAGTTGCGTCGAGAGACGAGGTGAAAAATTCGAAAAGGGGGCTGAAGGCCCAGATGCTGAAAGCACCGACCCAGGTTATTAGCGGACCGTCTTGCGCGTAGGCCAGGTCCCCGATTTGCGGCATTAAAAGCGTATGCCCGGAATGATTCAGTGCGGTCAGCATGGTGGCCAGACCAATCACATCATCGGTTTTCCAGGGGTCTCGGAAAAATAAGCCGGCAAAAATATAAATGACGCCCAAGGCGAGCAGGAAAAGCCTGGGGAGCTTGGTTGTAGCCGGCGCAGTTAAGCGAGCAGGCGTAGAACGGGGGTCATGAAGAGCCACTGGTTGTCGCGCTAATTAGAAAGATGGAGCCATCTTAAATTAAAAAGGCAGCCCTGAGGCTGCCTTTCGTAAACGACTGGATGCCGTTAAGGCGATTAAGCCTTTTTGGTGGTGCCAGCAGTACGGGCGAAACGCGCGCGGAATTTCTCGACACGGCCTGTTTCGACGATACGCGTTTGTGCGCCAGTGTAGAACGGGTGCGATTCGGATGTGACTTCGCATTTGAACAGAGGGTATGTTTTACCGTCGAGTTCAACCGTTTCGCGGCTGTTAAGCGTAGAACGCGAAATAAATTTGGTACCGGTTTGTTGATCCAGAAACACCACGTCGCGGTATTCGGGGTGGATGCCTTCTTTCATGATGGATTCCTGTTTTTTCCTAAAGGGCGGGTCGCCGGCTAAGTAAATGGAGTCAATATCCATACCTACTTAGCCACGTATCCAATGTAGCCAAAGATTTTAGCACGCAGACCTTGTTTTTCAAACTGGTGGCGCTTAAATAGCAGAGCAATAGCAAAATGCCGCGTAAGCGTGGCGTAAATGCATCATGCATGGCCAGGTAAGCCGTTTTTTTGCCCTACAGGTCGGTGCGCAATCGCCACAGCTCGGGAAATAATACGACATCAAGCATTTTTCGCAAATAAGAAACGCCCGAAGTGCCGCCTGTGCCCCGCTTGAACCCAATAATGCGTTCAACTGTCGTCACGTGACGAAAACGCCAAAGTCGAAATGCATCTTCCAGGTCGGTCAGCTTTTCGCCTAATTGATAAAGGTCCCAATATTGTTCGGCGTTGCGATACACGGTTAGCCATGCCTGTTCGACTTCGTCATTAATCACATACGGTTGCGTCCAGTCCCGTTCGAGATAGCTGTCTGGAACAGGCAGGCCATGGCGGTGCAGGACCTTGAGCGATTCGTCATAAAGCGACGGCGCTTCGTAGGCTTGCCTGACCTGGGCCAGCAAGTCGGGGCGATGGGCGTGCGGACGCAGCATGGCGGCATTTTTATTGCCCAGTGAAAATTCGATTTGCCGATATTGGTAACTTTGAAATCCGCTTGATTGTGCCAAATAGGGCCGTAGCGCCGAGTATTCGGGGGGTGTCATGGTGGCCAGTACATCCCACGAGTGCACCAGCTGCTCCATGATTTTGCTGACGCGCGATAGCATTTTGAACGATGGTTGAAGCTTGTCGACAGCGAGGTTTTGAGTAGCGGCATGTAGTTCGTGCAGCATCAGCTTCATCCACAATTCACTGGTTTGATGCTGCACGATAAACAGCATTTCATTGTGCTCGGGGGAAAGTGGGTGTTGTGACCCTAATAGCGTATCGAGATGCAGATAGTCGCCGTAGCTCATATCTTTTGAGTAGTCGAGTTGCGCTTTTTCCTCCTGGACGATGGCCTGGCCATCAGCGGGGCAGCCTGGGTTGTTCATGTTTTATTGTCTCGGTTCGTTTTGCGTTTAAGTGTTTTGTGTTTAGTCCAAGGCGCGCAGTATTGCGCGCACCGGGCTGGCATCGGCATCAATCAGAGCCAGGGGCAGGGCGATAAGCTCGTAGTCGCCGACAGGAACGTCGTCCAGAACCAGATTTTCGAGTACGCGTATGTCGTGGCGCAAAATAGCATGATGGCTGCCAAGGGTTTTGCTGGCGGCCGGATCAATACTAGGGGTGTCCAGACCAATTAACAGGGCGCCGCGGGCGGCCAGAAGATCAATGGTTTCGGGTGCAAAGGCGGCAAAATCATCGTGCCAGCGGTCCAGACGGGCATGCCGGCTTGTTCTGACCAATATCCTGGGCGGCATATCGGTTAAAAATGGCATCAAGTCTTGGGGGCTGATTAACGGTTTGCCGGTTATGGCATGAATTACCCTGCAATGGCCCAGGAATGGCTGCAAGGGCAGATGGCCCACAGCTGCTCCGTGGGGGGCGTAATGCAGCGGGGCGTCGGCATGTGCGCCGATATGCGGCGACATGGTAATTTCACTGACATTTACCGGACAGTCGTCGCTAATGGACCAGCGCCAATGTTGCCGATAAGGCGTATCGCCCGGGAAAGCCGGCGATCGGCTACTTACCGGCGGCGAAATATCCCAAAGACGTTTCATGATTTCCTGCTGAAGTGGTTGCCGACAAGTGGCGGATTGGCTCGCAGTTTGTTGTTGTATTCATCATAGCGAAAAATGTCTGGCTATGACACTTGTCAGGGCCCCTCTGATCAAATCCCAACGCAGCACGATGCCTGTCGAGAAGATGCAGCAGCCGGGTGGACTTGATTCGCAGGGGCCTAAGCGCAGATTGCCTCTTTTTTAAATCTGCCCGCGTTCGGCCAGCGAGATCGCCCCTGACGCTGTCACAATAAGGTGATCCAGCAACCTGATGTCGACCAGCGCCAGAGCATGTTTCAGATGGCGGGTCAGCGCCAGGTCGGCTTCGCTGGGCTCGGCAACGCCCGAAGGGTGGTTATGGGCCAGGATCAGGGCTGCGGCATGATGTTTCAGGCCGGCTTTAATGACTTCACGGGGGTACACGGAAGCCTGAGTCAACGTGCCACGAGATATCTCTTCACTGATAATTAGCCGGTATTGGCTGTCCAGGTAAAGCGCCATGCAATGCTCTACCTTCAGGTGACCCAATGTGGCAGTGCAGTAATGCTTGACCCGCTGGGGCTGGTCAAGAGCCTGGCCAGCCTTAAGGTCTTCCTCGAGCGCGCGCCGATTCAGTTCATTAATGGCAAGTAGCTCGCAGGTTTTAGCCATGCCCAGTCCATGAATGCCCAGCAGTGTTTGCGCGTCGGCGGCCAGCAGGCCCCGCAGTCCTTTGAATCGAATAATAAGCTGATGCCCTAAAGTGACGGCGTCACAGCCTTTTATACCCGTCCGCAATATGATTGCCAAGAGCTCCGGCGAGGTTAATACATGGGCTCCATGAGCGAGTAATCGTTCGCGGGGGCGCTCGTGATTTGGCTTGGCTGTGTGAAGTGTCATAAGAGGCTCTGAAGTAGGGGAACAGTAATAATCCTCTACGGTGACAGGTTTTGGCCTTTACTTCCGACTCAGTGAAAGCTTTTGTCCGCCCCCTTTGAACGTTAGTTTAAGCGGTGAGGCCGCCAGGGCAGCGGGCAGCGCCACTCAGCTAAAGTTGCTCTTGCCGAAACTCATCAAGCTTCTGAAACTGGACGTGTCCGTATCGGGGCCGATGGTCGTTAAAGTCTTTAGTGAATTGCAGGGTGCTGGGGCCGACCCGCAAACGGCGATGATTGCCAATATGGCTTTTTTCGCAGTATGCAGGCCGGCTAAGCAACGCTGGGTTGCTCAAGGCCGACAGCGATAAGATCACGACGTCTATTCAATATGAAAACAATAGCGTCGTGGTCAACGGTCAGGCTATGTTCATGGCCGAATTCATGCAGCGCGCGATAAGCGTACTGATGTAAAGAGACGGCTGCCTAATTGACAGTGATGTTGGCGTCTTTGATAACCTTGGCAAAACGCGTGGTGTCATCGTCGATCTGACGGGCCATTTGTTCGGATGTATCGCCTATCGGCTCGGCGCCGATCTTCGACATACGGTCGCGAAAATCGGCTGAGTGAATGATTTTGACCATTTCGGTGTTCAGTTTGGTAACGACTTCTGAAGGTGTACCTGCCGGAGCCAAGACGCCAAACCAGGTACCCAGATCAAAATCTGTCATACCCGATTCGTTTAATGTCGGCGTGTCGGACAGAACGGATGAGCGCTTGGCGGTCGTAACAGCCAGGGCCCGCAGTTTTCCGCTTTGAATATGCGGCAATACCGGAGTGACAGTGTCGAACGACATGACAACTTGTCCGCCGACTAGGTCGGTGGTGAGCGGGCCGCTACCTTTGTACGGTACGTGTAGTAATTGAATGCCGTTTTGGGCAGCAAACTGTGTTCCGATCAAATGCTGTAGCGTGCCATAGCCATTGGAGCCATAGGCCAGGGCCTGCGGAGTGGCTTTGGCTAGTGCAACCAGCTCTTTGACATTGGTGGCTTTGGTTTTTTCGGCATTGATAACCAGTACATTGGGAACGAGTGCCACGATCGTGATGGGGGCGAAGCTTTTTTGGAAGTCGTAAGGCAGGTTTTTGTATACATTGGTGGCAATGGTGTGGTGGACAGCGCCCATCAGCAAGGTGTAGCCATCGGGTTTGGCTCGCGCGACAATGTCGGCTCCTAGCGTTGCGCCCGCCCCGGGCCGGTTTTCGACAATAACCGTTTGACCCAATGATTTGGACAGTTCATCACCTAGTGATCGGGCCAGAACGTCGGTGGTGCCGCCGGCGGCAAAGGGAACAATCAGGCTGATGGGCTTGGCAGGCCATTGCTGTGCTAAAGCCGGATCCGCGATGAAGAGTGCTGCGCCAGCGACTGCCGTAGCAATGATTGAGCGTTTAATGGCTTTGGTGGTTGGGGTGAGCAGTAAGGTTGTTTTCATGGTTTGTCTCTCCTGTCTTTATTATGGGTCTTTGACTTAAATCCTTAAGTGCCTGGCACGGCGAGCCTGATGCGGCGCCCCGGGTCAACCTTGTTGTCGCATCAGGCAGCACGGCGTTTAGCGCCGCTTGCGGCGATCTGCTCGCATACGGCGCGAGTGACTTCTTCTGTGTTTGCTGTGCCACCGAGGTCGCGGGTATGCAAGCTGGGGTTTGAGGTGACGTACTCAACCGCTTGCATGACATGCTCAGCCGCTTCAGTTTCGCCCAGGTGCTCAAGCAGCATGACAACCGACCAAAATGTTCCAACAGGGTTGGCCAGCCCTTTTCCCATGATGTCGAAGGCCGATCCGTGAATGGGCTCGAACATGGACGGGTAGCGGCGTTCGGGGTCGATGTTGCCGGTTGGGGCAATGCCCAGGCTGCCGGCGAGCGCAGCAGCCAGATCGCTCAGGATGTCGGCGTGCAGATTGGTGGCGACAATCGTGTCCAGCGTGGCCGGGCGGTTGACCATGCGCGCCGTGGCCGCATCGACGAGTTCTTTGTCCCACGTGACATCGGGGAATTCTTTAGAGATTTGCATGGCGATTTCATCCCACATGACCATGGCATGGCGCTGTGCGTTCGACTTCGTGACTACGGTCAGCAGTTTACGAGGGCGCGATTGGGCCAGGTTGAAGGCATAGCGTAGAATGCGTTCGACTCCGACACGTGTCATTATCGATACATCGGTAGCCGCCTCGATGGGATGGCCTTGGTGCACGCGGCCGCCGACACCGGAGTATTCGCCTTCGGAGTTTTCGCGCACAATGACCCAGTTCAGATCTTCAGGCGCACAACGCTTTAAGGGGGCGTCGATGCCGGGCAAGATGCGGGTGGGGCGCACATTGGCGTATTGGTCGAAGCCCTGGCAAATTTTAAGGCGTAAGCCCCACAAGGTAACGTGATCGGGAATGTCCGGGTCGCCAGCCGACCCGAATAGCAGCGCATCTTTGTTGCGCAAAGCGTCCAGGCCGTCTTCGGGCATCATGACGCCGTGCTGTCGATAATAGTCGCCGCCCCAGCCGAAGTTTTCAAATGTAAAAAAAAACGATTGGTATGCGGCCGCCACGGCTTCAAGCACGCGCTGACCGGCAGGGATGACCTCTTTGCCGATACCGTCTCCGGGTATGGTGGCGATTTGATAGGTTTTCACGCGGGTATCTCCTGGGGATTAAGTCTTGATGGTTGAAATATATATGTAATTCGGTACAAAATAGGACGTTGTGGTAAATCCTTATTTAACCTGTGTTTAACAATCAAAATGGGTGTAACGCTTTATGAGCGCTAGTACGCATCCTTCCGAGCTTGCCTTTTTCTCGACGCTGGCCGCTGCCGGAGGGCTGAGCGCAGCGGCGCGAAATATGGGGATCAGCACGCCGGCGGTGAGCAAGCGGCTCGCGCAAATGGAGGCGCGGCTGGGCGTAACGCTGGTCACTCGCACGACACGCAGAATGCACCTGACTCCCGAGGGCGAGCTCTACTTGGCGCATGCGCGCCGTATCCTGACTGACATCAGCGATATGGAGCAGGTGCTCGCCGATTCCCAGGCCGGGCCGCGAGGCCTGCTTCGCGTGAATGCGTCGCCAGGGTTCGGGCGCGGCTATGTGGCACCTCTTTTATCGCGCTTTAAGGCGACCCATCCTGATGTTCAGGTGCAGTTGCAACTGTCGGTTAATCCACCGGCATTCATTGACGATATGTTCGATGTTTGCATCCGTTTTGGTCAGCCTCCTGATGCCAGGATTATTGCGCGCCGGCTCGCCTCGAACCGTCGGTTGCTATGCGCCGCGCCCGATTACCTGGCATTGCGGGGCGCGCCCAACACGCCCGACGAGTTGGTTCATCATGACTGCATCGATATTC
>DATCVA010000366.1:0-4060 GCA_036567205.1 Eoetvoesiella sp.
GCCGCGATGCAGCAATTTGCTATCCTGTATGAGGAGCGATTCACACAAGCCTATCGCCAGCTAGACTCTCAGTCGTATGGACAATAGGCAGAATAATGATCTATCAAAACTGCCCGAACACAAAAATTCCGACACTCCCCCGCACACCGCCCCCAGCCCACGTCTAAAGCACCAACCGACGCCTAAAAAACACCAAACCCGCAGCCACACCCCACACCCCAGAAACACCAACACCCCAAAAATCAGACAAGCATCCAATTTTTGGGGTGTTGCAGAAACAGGAAGCTTTAATATACCAATAGCCCCCGTCGTAAAAAATCGCCAGTTAGGCTGACACCATCGCGTTCGAACGGCGCCCCACAGATTTGGCGACAAATACGGCCAGAACAGAGGCAGTTATAAAACCAATAGCGGCGCCAACCCAGGGCCCCTGGCTATATCCGGCGTCGAGCAACAAACCGAAACCAACCGGCGCCAATGAAGAGCCTACGTCCATACCCGAATACACCAGCCCATAGACAGTACCAGTCGCCCCTTTAGGAGTTGCGCGACGAATCAGCATATCGCGCGATGGCCCGGACACGCCCGAGCAAAAACCGGCCAGACCCACAAGAACAACCGCAAACGACGGCGGCACAGCCCCGGTCGCCAGCACAACCAGCAAAACGCCAGCCAGAATCAATGAAATTGCGACCGTTCTTTCTGTATTCGGCGTGGCGCCAACCAGGAACCCGCCCAGAACCATCCCACATGCCGAAGCGATCATATAGCCCGATAATGTCGAGCCCGCCAAGACCTTGGCAATTCCATAGACCTCTCCGAGCATTGGAATGGTGTAGTTTTGTACAGCGGACAAGGCAATCGAAGTACACATGAAAAAGAAAAAAGCCCCCCAGAGAGCCGGTTGTACGAGCAACGTCGCCAACGTTTCCCCCACCGACCGCCTGGCCAGGCTATCCGTAGTTTTTGTGGCTTGCTCCACAGCCTCTGCATTCTGGGCGGCCCGTTCATTTTTTCCTGACAGCAGATCTCGCCCAAGCCAGGTCAGAAACAGGACAAAAGCCACCAAAGCCGCGGCTGAAAAAGCTGCCACGCGCCAATTGGCCAAATGAATAATGGTGGCCATGAACACCGGTGTCAAAGCCCAGCCTAAACTGCCCGTTAAACCGTGCGTACTGAAAGCATGGCCCAGGCGGCGTGCACTGACTCGATGATTCATCAAGGAAAAGTCGACGGGATGAAACACCGAATTGCCCGCGCCCCCAATCAAGGCTGCCAGCATAAGCACGGCGTAGTTAGTGGACAAGCCGATCAAAACCCCCGATAGCACAAAGCAGGCCAGACCAAAACGCAAAACTGGCGCGGGGCCGATACGGTCAACGATAAATCCGGACGACGCCTGACCAAGACATGAAATCAGAAAAAACGCCGAAGCCAGAAAGCCCAACTGAACGAAGTCATATCCGTATTCGGCCGACAAAGAGAGAAAAAGCGTTGGAAACACCAACTGAAAAAAGTGTGAGCACGAGTGCGCCGCACCAATCAGGCTGATGATTGTCCAATCCTTGCGCTTCAAGTCAAGGCTGTCAGAGGTTTGATCCAGAGTTGCGGCTGTCATATCGAGTCAAAAAATAAAAATTAGGCTTGCCGGTCCGACTTGTCGCGAATCTCGGGCCAGGCACGGCGCAGGTAATAACACATGGACCACACGGTTAATACCGCGGCCAGAATAATGAGTACTTCGCCGACGATTTGGGCCGAGACACCATACAGCGGCTGCCAATACAGCAAACACGGTATTGCCACCATTTGCGCTGCTGTTTTGAATTTTCCGAGGCGATGCACCGCAACGCTGCCGCTGGCGCCAATTTTGGCCATCCATTCGCGCAATGCCGAAATCGTAATTTCACGACCAATAATCACCAACGCAATAAATGAATCGACACGGTTTAAATCCAGCAACACCAACAATGCCGCACATACCATAAGCTTGTCGGCTACCGGATCTAAAAACGCACCAAACGATGAAGTTTGGTTCCAGCGCCGGGCGAGCCAGCCATCAAACCAATCAGTCAACGCTGCAATAATAAAAGCTAAGGCAGCGATCGTGTCGCGAAGCGGCATCGAGACCCAGCTTTCGGGGATATAAAACAGCCCCACCAGCAGCGGAATCATGGCAATACGCAACCATGTCAGGAGAATTGGAATATTGATAGGCATTTAGTAATACTACATCATCGCAGTGCATGATAAATGCGTTCAGCCAAATCAGCGGAAATCCCTTCGACCGAACGCAGGTCGTCAATGCTGGCATCGACAACCCCCGAAAAACCGCCAAAGCGGGCAAGTAATTTTTGCCGGCGCTTGGCGCCAACACCTTCGATTTCCTCCAGGCGCGACACATTACGCGCCTTGGCCCGCTGAGCGCGCATACCGGTAATGGCAAAACGATGGGCTTCATCCCGGATTTGCGCAACCAGCATAAGCGCCGCCGACTCAATACCCAAAGCGACGGGGGGCCGCTCATCGACAAACACCAGGGTTTCCAGGCCTACCTTGCGGCCCTCGCCTTTTGCCACCCCTACGATGGTATGCGTATCGAGGCCAAGCTCGACAAACACCTTGCGGGCAATTTCGGCCTGCCCTTTGCCCCCATCGATCAATACAATCGTGGGCATTTCAGCCTGGCCATCGGCAACGCGGGTAAACCGCCGCGTCAGTACCTGCCGCATTGCTGCGTAATCGTCGCCAGGCGTTATACCGGCAATATTGTAACGACGATACAACGACGGCTGCATACCATGATGTTTATACACAACGCACGAAGCCTGTGTGGCTTCACCGGCAGTATGGCTAATATCGAAGCATTCGATGTGTATGGCGTCCAGGGCGGCCTCATCCGTATCGAGATCCAGCGCCTCAGCCAGCGCAAGCGTACGGGCGGCCCGGGCACTTGATTCAGTCAGCAACCGGGCCAAAGCCATCTCGGCATTTTTTTGAGCTTGCTCAAGCCAGGTTTTGCGAACCCCCTGAGGTTTAGTCAGCACGCGAGCCTTGACTCCGGTTTGCTCGGCCAGCAATGCAATCAAACCTGCATCCGGCAACGCATGTGAACACACCAGCACCGCCGGCATGGCGCTGTCCAGATAATGCTGTCCCACAAAAGCCGCCAGTACATCGCCGGCATCGTCGCCATTGGTATGTGTTGGAAAAAACGGTTTATCGCCCAGATGGCGGCCGCCTCGTATCATGGCCAGATTAACGCATACGCGTCCGCCTGCTGAGGCGATTGCAATAACGTCGACATCGTCGTCGCCTATTTTCTCCATCGACTGCTGCTGCAACACCCGCGCTAATGCCCCCATCTGATCACGTAAAACAGCAGCAGCCTCAAATTGCAGGTTTTCCGAAGCCTGCTGCATGCGGTGCTCGATATCGGTTAAGACCTCTTTGGCATGCCCATCGAGAAACTGCACAGCGCGCTCGACATCGGCCTGATAATCATCAGGCGTAATAAGCCCTACGCACGGGGCCGAGCAGCGGCCGATTTGATACAACAAACAAGGACGTGACCGATTACTGAATACACTGTCTTCGCAAGTACGAAGACGGAACACACGCTGCAAGATCTGTATGGTTTCCCGCACCGCCCACGCATTGGGATAAGGTCCAAAATAGCGGCCTTTCCCGCTGGTGCTACCGCGATAGTAGGCAATACGGGGAGTGGCGTGGCCGCTGATCTGCAAATATGGATACGACTTGTCGTCGCGAAACAGGATGTTGTAGCGCGGATGCAGGCTTTTGATCAGATTGTTTTCTAATAGCAAAGCCTCGGCTTCCGAACGCGTTACCGTTACCTCCAGGCGCACTACCCGCGCCACCATATGGGTAATGCGCGGGCTGCTATGGGTCTTTTGAAAATACGACGAAACGCGTTTTTTCAGATCCCTGGCCTTGCCAACATAAAGCACTTCACCTTCGGCGTCTATATGACGATAGACGCCCGGAAGATGAGGCAGGTCAGCCAGAAACGATTTGAGATTGAAGCTGTCTGGCATAT
>DATCVA010000367.1:0-20960 GCA_036567205.1 Eoetvoesiella sp.
GCCGCGATGCAGCAATTTGCTATCCTGTATGAGGAGCGATTCACACAAGCCTATCGCCAGCTAGACTCTCAGTCGTATGGACAATAGGCAGAATAATGATCTATCAAAACTGCCCGAACACAAAAATTCCGACACTCCCCCCGTCAGGGACCGACCGCGCGTGAGCCCGGAACGCCTGAACCACCTCTGCCACGACGTGTTAAAAAAACAAGCCCGCAACGTTTCAAGTGACCAGCGACATTTCACGCCGCTGGTCATTCCTTAAAGCATTCCCGCTTAAAAAAACGCCTGCAGACCCGTCTGTGCCCGGCCCAGAATAAGCGCATGCACATCGTGCGTGCCCTCATAGGTGTTCACCACCTCCAGGTTTACCAAATGCCGTGCAACCCCGAACTCATCGGAAATACCGTTGCCGCCCAGCATATCGCGAGCCACACGCGCAATATCCAGCGATTTCCCGCAGGAATTGCGCTTCATAATCGACGTAATTTCGACCGCAGCCGTACCCTCGTCCTTCATGCGGCCAAGGCGCAGGCAGCCTTGCAGTGCAAGAGTAATGTCGGTTTGCATGTCAGCCAGTTTTTTCTGAACTAATTGCGTTGCCGCCAGCGGACGGCCAAACTGCTTGCGGTCCAGCGTGTACTGGCGTGCCGTGTGCCAGCAGAACTCGGCGGCGCCCAATGCGCCCCAGGCGATGCCGAAGCGGGCTGAGTTCAGGCAGGTAAACGGGCCTTTCAAGCCACTGACGCCCGGAAGAATTTGTTCCTCGCCGATTTCAACTTCGTTCATGACGACTTCACCGGTGATCGATGCTCGCAAGCCGACTTTGCCATGGATGACCGGCGCCGATAGGCCTTTCATGCCTTTTTCAAGGATAAAGCCGCGAATCTTGCCATCGTATTCCCCACCCACGCATTTGCCCCAAACCACAAAAACGTCGGCAATAGGGGAGTTGGTGATCCACATTTTATTGCCCGTCAACTTGTAGCCGTTGGCTGTTTTAACGGCGCGTGTCTCCATATTGCCCGGGTCTGAGCCGTGGTTGGGCTCGGTCAGGCCGAAGCAACCTATCCATTCGCCGCGCGCCAGTTTAGGCAAGTACTTTTGCTTTTGCGCTTCACTGCCGAATTCGTTAATGGGCACCATAACCAAAGAGGACTGCACACTCATCATCGAACGATAGCCAGAGTCGACGCGCTCAACCTCGCGTGCAATCAGTCCATAGCTGACGTAGTTTAGTCCGGCGCCGCCGTATTCTACTGGAATCATCGCGCCCAACAAGCCAAGTTCGCCCATTTCCGAAAAGATGGCAGGATCGGTTTTTTCGTGACGGAAGGCCTCGAGTACGCGTGGCATTAATTTGTCTTGTGAATAAGCCTGCGCTGCATCGCGCACCATGCGCTCTTCGTCAGTAAGCTGCGAATCAAGCAATAAAGGGTCTTCCCAATTAAATGAGGGTGCCGAGGACATAATGTTGCGCTCCGAATTAATAAGTTTAAGTTTAAAGCATTTTTAGGCGAACATAGACTTAATCAATGGGTCATGAGTTCGCCGCGATTGCCTGTTGCCGGATTTTTTCCAGTGTTGTGGCGGGCGATATGGTTTCGGGATCAATAATGCAGTGCAGAATGGCCGGTTGCCCGCTGGCGATGGCACGCTGGAATGCCGGTCCGAACTGTTCCGTCGTTTCCACGCGCTCTCCGTATCCCCCAAAAGCTTGCGCATAAGCGGCGAAATCGGGATTGCGCAAAGCGGTGGCTGATACACGGCCAGGGTAGTGGCGTTCCTGATGCATGCGGATCGTGCCGTACATGCCGTTGTCTATGATGATGACAATAATCGGCAACTGATATTGCACCGCTGTCGCAAACTCTTGGCCATGCATCATGAAACACCCATCGCCGGCGAAACAGACAACAGTTTTTTCGGGCTGCATCCGCTTGGCTGCAACAGCAGCCGGCAGGCCATAGCCCATAGAGCCCGACGTAGGCGCCAATTGAGTGCCATAACGTTTGAATGGATGGAAGCGATGCAGCCAGGTGGCATAGTTGCCCGCACCGTTTGCCATAATGGCGTCATCGGGCAAATTGGCGTTCAAATAAGCCATGACCTGCCCCATTTGCAGGGTGCCGGGATGCTGAATTTTAGTCGGGTCGGTCCAGGCCTCGTAGCTGGCGCGCAGCGCCATTGTCGATTCGCTCCAGGATGGGGACTGGGTTGGCGTCAGGTTGGCTACTGCGCTGGCAAACGCTACCGGCGATGTGTTTATTGCCAGTTGGGCGCGATAAACGCGATTTAGTTCATTGCTGTCGGGGTGCACGTGTACCAGGCGCTGCCTGGGAACAGGAATATCGAGCAGGGTATAGCTTTGGCTGGCAATTTCCGACATGCGCCCGCCTACCAATAAAATCAGGTCTGCCTCTTTAATGTATTGAAGCATCTGCGGGTTGCTGCCCAGGCCTACATCGCCGACAAAATTGGGGTGCTGGCTGGAAAATAACATTTGCCGCCGGAACTGGACCACAACCGGCAAATTGAAGCGTTGCGCAAACTGTGTGAACTGGTCAACGGCGTCTTCCGTCCAGCGTGTACCGCCCAGGATGGCAATAGGGTTTTGGGCGTGCGCCAGTTGTTGAACCAAGGCTTCGATTTGCCCCGCGCCCGGGCTGTTTTCAACGACATCGTAGCGCGGCGCATCAGCGACGCTGGCCTGTTCTACCAGCATGTCTTCCGGCAAGGCAATAATGACGGGGCCGGGCCGTCCCGAGGTTGCGACATGAAATGCGCGTGAAATCAGCTCGGGAATACGCTCGACCTGATCGATTTCGGTGACCCACTTGGCTTGCGTACCAAAAACCGCACGGTAATCCATTTCCTGGAATGCTTCGCGCTCGCGCATGGCACGATCGATTTGGCCGACAAACAGGATTAGCGGCGTGGAATCCTGGTGGGCTATGTGAACACCCGCCATGGCATTAGAGGCGCCGGGGCCGCGGGTTACCATGCAAATGCCGGGCCGGTTGGTCAGCTTGCCGTAGGCGTCAGCCATAATGGCTGCCCCGCCTTCCTGGCGGCAGACCGTAACCTCGATGGCGGCATCGTGCAGGCCATCGAGCACTGCAAGGTAACTTTCCCCAGGCACACAAAAGACGTGATCAACACCTTGGGCGATCAATTGATCGACGAGAATGTGTCCACCCAAACGAGGTACCGGCGTTGCGTATTGGCTAGTTTTCATAGACATCCAGATTAATGTGCGTTGGGCGCACAACGCAATTGATAAAATTGCACAATGACGTGCGGATAACGCAAGTTTGATTCAAGTTTAAAGTTATGCGGATTCTAACCTTTCACCCCTATCGTCAGCGAGAATCTTTATGCGGCATGGTATTCCCAATTTGGGCGCTTTACAGGCTTTCGAGGCCTCGGCCCGCCTCGGTTCGTTTTCACGCGCCGCCGAGGAGTTGTCGCTGACCCACAGCACGATTTTCCGGCAGGTTCAGAATCTGGAAGAGCGCTTGGGCGTAGCTTTGTTCACCCGGGTCCGCCGCCGGATTGCCCTGACCGATGCGGGAGCCGAGTATGCCGCGCGTGTGCGCTATCACCTTGAGCAGTTGGAAAAAGATACCTTTGGGCTTGTGTCGCGCTCGGGCATCGGCCGCAGCTTGCATATTGCCGTCTTGCCGACTTTAGCGACCACCTGGCTGGTACCGCGCCTGCCTGCATTCCAAAAGAAGTATCGCGATATCGCGGTCAGTCTGTCGATAAAGACCTTGCCTTTTCAGTTTGGCGACCATCCGTTTGATGGCGCCATCTACCATGGCGAACAACTCTGGCCTGGAACGGCTGGCATCAAGCTATTCGACGAAAAAGAACTTGTACCGGTATGCAGCGCTCAGTTGTTTGCTTCCGTAAAAGGGCAAGCTGGCGGCTTGGCCGGTCTTACGCATTTGCACATGACATCGCGTCCCGATGCGTGGCGTGAGTGGTATCGCGAACATGACCTGGAGTATTTGCCTGCAGTCAGCGCCGGACCGCGCTACGAGTTGTTTACCATGCTACTGGCGGCCGTGCAGGCCGGCCTGGGGGTGGCTCTGATGCCGCGGTTCTTGGTTCAAGAGCCGTTGCGGGCAGCGCAATTGATTGCGCCTTTTAACGGTGTCCTGCCCGTGCGCGAGGCTTATTTTTTTAGCTATCCGCTTAATAGCGACCGGCCTGAAACGCTGTTGGCATTTGAAGCCTGGTTGCAAGAGATTGTTCGTGGCGAACAGAATTAGGTCCTTGCCCGGACTATTGTTGAAGGAGACCCGATAGATGAGTGTGGTTTTAAAGAGGCGGTACGCAATAGCGTTTGGCTTGTTATGTGCTCTAAGCGTTGGCCCGGTCGCCGCAGTGGAATTCTCTGCTCAGGCTGTTGAAAAGTCTGACGCATTGACAGTGCGGGGCCTGCCGGCGGCCGCGGTCGGGGACATTAATCCGGAGGCGGCCACGGCGCGTACGGATCGGGTTGTGGTGCGCGCGGCGCACTACATGATCACAACGGCGAATCCGCTTGCCACTCAGGCCGGCGCCGACATTTTGGCCCGGGGCGGTAGCGCCGCCGATGCGGTTATTGCGGCGCAAATGGTTTTAAACCTTGTTGAACCTCAGTCGTCCGGGATAGGGGGCGGCGGATTCATCGTGTCGTTCGATGCCAGCGAGCAGCGTATGCGTGCTTACGACGGCCGCGAAACCGCGCCGGCTTTGGCGCGTAGTAATCGGTTCATGCAAGACAATAAGGCCATCCCGTTTTGGGATGCGGTCAACAGCGGTCTTTCTGTAGGGGTTCCTGGGCTTATCCGCAGCCTGGCGTTAATGCACGAGCACGAAGGAAAGCTGCCATGGAAAGCGTTGTTTCAGCCTGCCATCAATATTGCCAGCGAGGGGTTTTTTGTGTCGCCCCGCCTGCACGCATTGCTGGATCAGGACACCGCACTGCGTCGGCAGGCGGCTGCCGCAGCTTATTTTTATGACGAGAAGGGGGCGGCTCTGCCAGTTGGATACCGGTTGACCAATCCCGCGCTGGCAAAGGTTTTTCAGGAAGTTGCGCAAAAAGGCCCTGATGCTTTTTATACCGGCAGCATTGCTCAGGATATTGTCAATGCCGTGGCAAGCCATTCTGTGCCTGGCGATCTTGCTTTAACCGACTTGTCGCGGTATCGCGCCGTGCAACGCGAGCCGCTATGCTCGGCGTATTTTGAATACAAACTGTGCGGCATGCCGCCTCCCAGTGCGGGGCCGCTTGCTGTCATTCAAATATTGGGTTTGTTGACCCATACTCCAATAACGCAGCTGGAGCCCGCTTCGCTTGAGTCTGTCCATTATTTTTCCGAGGCGGGAAAATTGGCGTATGCGGATCGTGATGCGTTTGTCGCTGATCCCGATTTTGCCGACGTGCCGGTAAATGCCTTGCTGGACCCCGCCTATATGGCCCGGCGTGCGGCATTGATTCAGCCGGGCCGCTCCATGGGCCGCGCCTCTGCGGGCGATCCGGTGAACGACCTGGCTTTCCGGGGCAGCGACACTTCGCCGGAACTGCCTTCGACAACACATATTGCTGCCATTGACGCCCAGGGAAATGTCGTGTCAATGACCAGTTCAATTGAGTCCGCGTTTGGCAGCAAGATATTTGTACGGGGATTTTTACTGAATAATCAATTGACCGATTTTTCCTTGTCTGACGTTGACGAGCACGGCAAGCTTGTCGTCAATCGTGTCCAGCCCTTCAAGCGCCCACGCAGCTCCATGTCGCCCATGATTATCCTGAAATACAACAAGCCTTATATGGCGATAGGTTCGCCCGGCGGCAGCGCCATCATCAACTACGTAGCCAAAACTATTCTGGCCGTCCTTAATTGGAATCTAAACATTCAGGAAGCCATCGATCTGCCCAATTTCGGTAGCCGAAATCGCGGTGTGGAACTCGAAAAAGGTACTTCGCTGCATGCTCTTGTGCCAGGCCTCAGGGCCATGGGTCACAACGTACGAGAAGTGGACTTTCCCAGCGGACTGCAAGGTTTCGTCGTCACCCCCAACGGTATTGAGGGTGGCGCGGATCCCCGGCGCGAGGGCCTGGCTTTGGGCAGGTAGCGCGTTAAGGTCAATTGGGCTGTATTTGCAGTTCTTTGATTAGTTGATCCCAATATTGGCGATCTTCTTTCAAAGAAGCGTTGAACCGCTCTGATGAAATTCCAGGGTATTCAAGCCCCATTTTATCCAGCTGCGCCATAATATCCGGCTGTTTCATAATCCGGTCGATGTCATTCCATAGTTTTTCGCTGACCGCGGCTGGTAAGCCCTTTGGGCCAAGAAGGCCATACCAGTTGGCGACCTTGAAGCCTTTCAGCGTCTCGCCTGCGGTTGGGACCTCAGGTAGAATCCGGGCGCGATTTTCGTCTGTTATCGCAATTAGACGTACTTTTCCCGACTGCACATGGGGCAGTAATAACGAGGTGCCAGCCGCAACAACCTGAACTTCCTGCTGGAGCAACGCAGTTACTGCGGGGGCGCCGCCTCGGTATGGCACATGCAGCAGATCAATATCGGCGGTCTTTGCCAGGGAGGCCATGGCAAGATGGTTGATGCTTCCGACTCCGGCCGACGAATAGGTCAATTCGCCGGGATGTGCCTTGGCGTAGGCAATAAGTTCTTTCAGATCGTTATACGGCGCCGAGGCTGGTACTGCAATGGCTATGGTTGCGTAGGCCAGGATCGAGACGGGATCAAAAGACTCAACCGGATCGAACGGCAATTTCTTGTACAGTGAGCCGGCCATTGCATGTGTAGATACGCCGCCTACTTCCAGGGTGTAGCCGTCCGCTGCGGAACGTGCCACGATGGCTGCGCCAATCGTCCCTCCAGCCCCCGACTGGTTTTCAACAACTATGGGTTGCCCCTGGGCGGCCAGCAATTCTTTGGCGACAATTCTGGCAAGAATGTCGGTAGTCCCTCCGGCGGCAAAGGGCGAGATCATTCGAATTGGCTTGCTCGGGTACATTTCGGCAGATTCGGCTTGTGCGGCTGCCGTTGTGAACATAGTGGTACTTGCCAAAGACAGGGCAAGCGCCGGCAATATACGGTGAAGCAATGAGCGGATTGTCATTGTTGCGTCCTCCTCTTTATGGAGTCTTCAGTATAGGAGCGGGAAAGCGCGAGATGGTGCTACTTCGAGCAGCATTCCGTATTACGGAATAGGAGCCGTGTTCATCTGTTAACCTGAAACAGTATCATCTGGCGTGTGATCTGCGCCGTGCGCAATGTTTTCAATAGTGGATTCAGGGGAATTGCTGTAATGACAAATGTGATCGGCCCTATCGTGCGTGCTCTTAACGTGCTGCGCGCAATGAATCATCAGCCGCAAAGTTCATTGCTTAGCTTGCACCAGGCGACCGGGCTGCCCAAGTCCACCATTCATCGTCTGTTGATGACCTTGAAAAGCGAAGGCTATGTCCGTGCCGATGTGGTTAAAGGAACTTATTCATTAACGGAAAAGGTCCGCTGCTTGAGCGAGGGATTCACCGAATACGATCTGGTCGTCGAGGTAGGGGCTCCGATTTTGCTGAAAACGACTCGGGCTACGGGTTTGCCTCTTGCAATCGGGGTGCTCGACCGTGGGCAAATTGTGGTGCGCTATAGCAGTATGCCCTACGGCCCTATTGGGTCGACGCATACGACAGTGGGAAATATCCATGACTTGATACGGTCTGGTATGGGGCAGGCATATATGGCTTTTTGCGGTGAGGCCGAACGCGAGAGCCTTATGCTGTTATTGAAAAGTACACTCGCCAGCCCGGATGAGTGGCCAGGAACGCTGGCCCGGTTGCAACGCATGTTAGCCGCCACGCGGCATCGGGGCTATGGCTTTCGAAAATCCGAGAAGCGAGGAGCAAGCGCCACTATAGCTGTGCCGTTGCTGCACGAAAGCCGCATCCTGGGGGTATTGTCGCTAACGACGTTCGGAGCCTTGCTTACGAGTCAGACCATACATGAGTGTCTGGCACTGCTAGAACAGACCCAGTCAGCGATTTCTTCTGCTGTGGCGGCTCGTTTGGCGTAATTTCATTTTTTCAATCAATGGGCACGAAAGCAGGCGCGGACAGCGCATTTATACGATGAGCAGGCCTCGCACGATTCATGATTGATTCAGAAATGGAATAAGGCCGCGATTGCCGCCGCGAGCTGTAGTGCGTTCCGTGTCACGGAATTATGTCCGATGTCCGTTTCCAGAATGGCCGGAGTTCATTAAGCTGTCTGTCATCGAAGGGCAACGTTTGGTTTGCCCAGATTGATTCTTGTGACAACTATCATGCCGCGTCCATGCGGGCTGGAGAAAAATTTTGAAACTCGTCAGCTACTCAACCAATTCCGAACCCGATGTCGCGAAGATTGGTTTTTCAGTTTCCGACAATGAATTGATCGATGTCGGGCAAGCCTGCGTTGCTGTCGGCTCTTCGCTCTCGGAAATCCCGGCTGATATTCATGCCTTGATAGAAGCGGGCGGCGCCGTCTGGTCTGAACTGTCCCGCGTCGCGCAGGCGACGGCAAATCATCCGCAGTTGACCCGCGTTAGCTTCGATACGGTGCGCATCCTGCCCTCGGTACAGAAACCTTCGAAAATCTGCTGTCTTGCTTTGAATAACAGCGCCAATTCCGAGCGTATCGTCAAGGGACCCTCGCATCCCGCTTTATTCACGAAACCCCTTACGGCGCTGGTTGGCCATGGTGGCGCAATCCGCCTGAAGCCTCATTATGGCCGCGTGCACCCCGAGCCCGAGCTAGCCCTGATTATCGGTAAGCGCGCAAGCGATATCAATGCCGCCGATGCGTACGACTATGTTTTCGGATACACCGTACACAACGATTTAACGTCGCCCACCATGCGAGACGAAGATAGCTTTCATTATCGCGCGATTCATCCCGCCGCCGAAGGGGAAGGTATTCGTTATGTTGAAAGCCATGTGTCTTACAGCGGTCGCTACAAAGGATCTGACACTTTTTCGGCTCTGGGGCCATGGATTGTTACGCGCGACGAAATTAGCGACCCGCATGCGCTAGACATCGAGTGTCGCGTTCGCGACGAGCTTTTTGCAAGCGACAACACTATTAATCTGTTTCATAAGATACCTGAAGTCCTTGCCTTCGTGTCGAGCTATATGACATTGCTGCCTGGCGATGTTGTCTCGCTGGGTACGGCGCTTGGATCGGGAGGAAAACCGGGAAGGGCCGTGCAGAATGCCGACCTGAATAAAATGGGCGGGCCGGTCAGTGTCACTATTGAAGGAATCGGCCGCTTGAGCAACCCTGTTGAACATGTCTAAAAATCAGCGCAAGTAGGTTTTACGCTGGGAACGCTGCCGGATGCCGCCGGCAGCGTTTGGTAAATTACCTGAACACCACCGTCCGCTTGCCATTAAGCAGAATTCGATGCTCGACATGGCTACGCACCGCGCGAGCCAGCACCAGCGATTCCACATCGCTGCCCACCTGTGTCAAATCGTTCGCGCTCATTGCATGATCCACGCGTTCAATGTCTTGCTCGATGATCGGACCCTCGTCCAGATCCGGCGTTACGTAATGGGCCGTTGCCCCGATAATTTTCACACCCCGCGCATGCGCCTGATGATAGGGGCGCGCGCCTTTGAAGCTGGGCAGGAAGCTGTGATGGATATTGATGGCCCTGCCTGACAGGGCCTGGCACAAGTCGGGCGACAAGATCTGCATATAGCGCGCCAGAACCACCAGGTCGATATTTTCGCGTTTGACCAGATCCAGGATTTGTTGCTCTTGCGCCGGCTTGGTTTCGGGCGTGACGGGCAAATGGTGAAAGGGTACTTTGTACGAGGCCGCCAGTTGAGCGTAGTCGTTATGGTTGGACACTATCCCCGCAATCTCTACCGGCAGTTGGCCGCTGTGCGTGCGGAATAGCAAGTCATTCAGGCAATGCCCTTGCCGGCTGACCAGAATCAGTAAACGCGCCTGTCGGTGAGCATCATAGATTTGTGCCTGCATGTCGAACTTTTCGGCTATGGGCGCGAATTTCTCTTGCAAGGCGGCGACGTCGGCTGCATTAGGCAGTTTGAAGTGCACGCGTAAAAAGAATTGTTCGGTTTCAAGGTCGCCGAACTGTTGCGCATCGATAATATTGCCATGCAAATTCAATAGCCAGCCGGTAACGCTGTGAACAATGCCAATGCGGTCAGGACAGGAAATAGTAAGAATGTAATCGTTCATTGTAATTCGTGGGTTTAATGCGGCGAAGTATCGAGGGCCAGGGCGGCGGACTCGGCAATCGCCAGACAGGCTGTCAAGCCTGGGGATTCTATGCCAAATAAATTGACCAGGTTTTTTACGCCATGTGTAGCAGGGCCGGCAATGATGAAATCGGCGGCTACTTCGTGCGGACCGCTTATTTTTGGACGTATGCCTGTGTAGCCAGGGGTCAGTGCATTGTCGGGCAGGGCCGGCCAGTAATGTCGCACGGCGTCGTAAAACGAGTCGGCGCGCTGTGGATCAAGCGTATAGTCTTCACTGTCGACCCATTCGGTGTCGGGTCCGAATTTGGCCTGGCCTCCCAGGTCCAGCGTTAGGTGCACGCCCAGCCCGGCATGATCCGGCATGGGGTAGATAAGGCGGGAAAACGGCGACTTCCCGGCCAGGGTGAAGTAGCTGCCTTTGCAAAAATAGGCGTTGGGGATGTGTCCGGCGGGCTGGCCGGCCAGCTTGCGGGCTACGGCTGGCGCCGAAAGCCCGGTGGAATTAATGACGCAGCGGGCTGTCAGTTCCATGGCCTCGTTGCCTGCAAACTTAAGTAGAAATTCACCCGTGTTTAGAATTTCGCCACCAATGAACGGTGTGTGGAACACGCATTGTGAGCCATTGTTTTCGGCGTCGCCCTGCAGGGACAGCATCAGTGCATGGCTATCGACAATACCGGTTGATGGGGAAATCAGCGCCGCCTCGCAACGCAGGGCGGGTTCCAGTGCGCGGGCTTCCTCTGCGGAAAGCCGAAGCAGGTCGTCGACCCCGTTGCGCTTGGCTCGTTGGGCGATGGCGCCAAGTTGGCCGGCTTGCTCGGCTGTGGTGGCGACAATCAGCTTGCCCAGCCGCTGATGCGGAATATTGCGTTCGGCGCAGTAGGCATAAAGCAGTTGTTTTCCCTTGACGCATAGCTTGGCTTTAAGGCTGTTTTGAGGGTAGTAAATGCCGGCGTGTATGACTTCTGAGTTGCGCGAACTCGTGCCTGTGCCGATGGCCTCGGCCGCTTCCACGACCAGGACTTCACGCCCCTTCCGGGCCAGTTCGCGGGCAATGGCAAGGCCGACAACGCCCGCGCCCAATACAACACAGTCAATATCTACAGTCATGGTTGTGTCCTGTGTATTTTCTATTCTGTTTGTGTCCGCTGTCAGTTGCTTGATAGCGGCTCATGGGAAGGGGTCAGGTCAAAATCGCCCGCATGATAGACCAGCGGTTGGCCAAAAGAGCGGTGGCAGCGTTCGACCTGGCCAATGAAAATAATGTGATCACCCGCTTCGTACCGGTTCAGGTTGTAGCACTCGAACCATGCCGCGCATTCGGGTTCGTCCAGCATAAGTGTGCCGTTTGGCGCTTGCGTCAGCCGCAAGCCTTCAAACCGTTTTGCTTGTGAGCCTTGCGCAAATTTTTTTGCCAAATGCAATTGTTGGGCCGCAAGCACGTGAATGACATAACGATCGGCATTTTGAAACGCGGCCAGCGAAGTAGATTCTTTGGAAAGAGCCCACAGCACCATGGGCGGTTCAAGCGAGACGGAGTTGAACGAACTGATGGTCAGGCCGACCGGATTTTTTTCCTTGTTGGTTCGCGTCGTGACAATGGTGACCCCAGTGGCAAAGCGGCCCAGAGCAGAGCGAAAAAACAAAGAATCAAAATCAGCGGCTTTGGCAGTCATAACACCAGAATAGTAAGTACGTTCCATTGACGGCACGGCTGCAATGGCGCGGTAGAAGGAGGGGCCGTCACGGAGCCAGGCGAGTGCTTGTCCATTGCTGATTCTTATCGAGCCGATAAACAAGCCGGTCGTGCAGGCGCGAGGGGCGACCTTGCCAAAACTCGACACTCTCGGGTTTAAGCCGGTATCCGCCCCAATGCGGCGGGCGCGGAGGGTGCGCGCCAAGCGTTTCAGTCAGCGTCAGGGTTCGGGCTTCGAGCTCTTCGTGGGTGATCGGCTGGCTTTGGGGCGAAACCCAGGCGCCAATGCGAGAGCCTAACGGCCGGCTATTAAAGTAGTCGTCTGATTCCGTCGCCGCGATTTTTTCGATTAAGCCTTCCAGCCTGACCTGGCGCTCGAGTACAGGCCAGAAAAACAGCAGACTGGCGTAAGGGTTGGCAGCCAGTTCGCGTCCCTTGCGAGATTCATAATTGGTAAAAAACACCAGGCCTCGCTCGTCAAAGCCCTTGAGTAAAACGATACGGGCCGACGGCCGGCCATCGGTCGTAGTGGTGGCCAGAGTCATGGCATTGGGCTCGATGACGTTGGCCTGCAGCGCTTCGTCGAACCACTTGGCGAATTGCTCTATAGGTGTAGGAGCCAGGGACGACTCGAGCAGAACGTTTTTTTCGTATTTTTGGCGAAGATCAGCGATGGACATAATCGTAATAAAAAAGATGACGCCTTCAGGATCTGGCGGCACAAACGGAAGTTAACCAGTAATTCCGTTTCCAGATCAAGCGTGAACGCGAAGTCGAAGTGCAGACATTAATTACTTTGGTGCGACTGCTGCGCCGACAACGAGCACGTTTGATATGGAAATGGACTAAGGGCAGCGTGCAAAGGTTCTGCAAGCAGCCAGATGCATGAGTTTACTCGCACTTTGATACTTGGTCCTGAGCCTGCTGCGAAGCGCGTGCCACAGCGCTTCGCAGCCGCAGCACAATGCCTTCCAGTTTTTTGTCGTGAATGCCCGCAAGTTTAAGGGCCTGTGCTGTTTCCAGCACATATTCGGTGCACGGACCATAATTGCCATGCGCGTTTTGCACAATGGCAATCAACTGATCTTTGGATAAACCACGCACATATGCATCTTTGCTGCGATCCATCGTAAAGGCGAGAGCCTTGATGTTGCCTTCTTGGGAGCGGCAATTTAGCCATTTTGGAATATACGCGCCGCTTGGCATTTCCCGTTTCCAAAGTTCGTGCAGCGTTTCAGGAACGTGTTTTGCGGCTATTTTATAGGCCATGCCGCGGCAAGATCCGCCCACATCCAGGCCAAAAACCAGGCCAGGACGCTCTGGCGTTCCACGGTTTACACGAGACCACAAGCACAGTGCGCGGTGATAACCGTTAAGCAATGCGGGGCGCCGCTCTGCATAGTCAAAATCGGGACGCCATACCAGTGAGCCATAGCCGAAGACCCAGACGTCCTGATTCGGGCTCCAGTGCGCAAGCGATTTGTTCAAGGACGCCAAGCGCTCTTCCTCGGTAAGGAGGCGGAAGGTACTGCCGCTGGAAGTAAAAAGAGATTCGAGACCGCTCATAGGTTAGAGTTCGAGGCAAGAATGGATCAATTGTTATTGTAGGCCGGCTTGGTGCTTATGGGTACGCTGGACGGTCTACGCGTGATCTAATTCCATTTCCAGATCAAATGTGCACTTTGTTTGTGGGCTTCGCTTGCCTTACACCAGTAATGTCTGCGCTTCGCTTTCGCGTTCACGCTTGGTCCGAAAATGGAATAATACCGGCAACCGCCATACAATCTGTGCCGCGACATGTTGATTTTTCTGAAGCCTGTCTTTGCTGCATCACCGCCGATACTTCCTGATTACCATGCCTGATATTGAACTTATTGATTCTGAACGCCGCTTTGGCGGCCTGGAGCGCCTGTATGGCCCGCAAAGCCTGCGGCAGCTTTCCCTGGCGCATGTGGCCGTTGCCGGAATTGGCGGCGTCGGTTCATGGTGTGCGGAAGCATTGGCCCGTTCGGGCATTGGACGATTGACCTTGATTGATCTGGATCATATTGCCGAGTCCAATATTAACCGTCAGTTGCACGCTTTGACCGATACGCTGGGCCAGTCGAAAGTCGACGCCATGGGCTTGCGGGTGCACGGGATCAATCCGGGTTGCCGTTTGAGCCTGATCGATGACTTTGTCACGCCGGATAACGTGCATGAAGTGTTGGCGAACGATGTGTCGTTGTTAATTGATTGCACCGATCAGGCCTCGGCTAAAATCGCCATGATTCTCCAGGCCGCGAAAAACAAAATGCCCATAGTCGTTTGCGGTGGCGCGGGGGGTAAAACGAATCCATTAAGTTTGCGCGCCAGCGATTTGTCGCAAACTCTTAATGATGCTCTGCTGTCCAAGCTGCGTAATACGTTGCGTCGTCACCACGGCTATCCCAAAGCGTCGGGCCAAGCCGGAAAGCCGCGTAAAAGGGTAGCTAAAATGGGCGTGCGCACCTTGTGGTTCGATCAGCCGGCGCTTTTGCCCGTACAGTGGCAAACAGCCGAACCGCCGGAACTGGGCAGTGCCGGTCTGCAGGGCTTGTCGTGTGCTGGCTATGGGTCGCTGGTTACCGTTACCGCGGCGATGGGCATGGCGGCTGCCAACGAAGCAATTCAATGGTTGTTGACTGGCCGGTTTCAGGGCTGATCAGCGAATAATACGGCTGCCAACCAGCCGCGTAAGGCATTGGAAACCCGGATTGCCTTCGCGTTGATGAACTCGTCGCGCGTAATAACGGCAACTTCGACTGCCTTGCTGTCGATCAAGGCCTGACGCTGGACTCCTGGTAATAAGCCGCATTGCAAGGGCGGGGTTACCCAGACGCCGGCTGAATTCAATATATACACATTAGTGCGGCTGCCTTCGCATACTTCATTTTGTTGATTGCAAAAGACGATATCGAAAAACGAATTGTTTTGGGCAAGCCAGGCTGAAGCCTTATCGTACCAGGGGCGCCGGGTGGTTTTATGTTGCAGCTGGAATGGTTCGGTCTTGATTGGCGTGGAATTAAGGCGGATCAAGACCGGAGCTGGTGTGGCGGGTAGCGGGTCGGCCTCTAGCCGGTACTGCCCG
Source organism: Eoetvoesiella sp. (assembly GCA_036567205.1). GTDB lineage: Bacteria > Pseudomonadota > Gammaproteobacteria > Burkholderiales > Burkholderiaceae_B > DATCVA01. The sequence continues at coordinate 15,098 of DATCVA010000367.1, forward strand.
TCGGCATCAAGCAACAGGCGCAAACGATAGGTGTTGTCAGGGCTTAAAACGCTTGCGTCCCGAGCAATGGCCCTGACCAACGGATCGCCTGGCCAGACAAACCCCAACTGCGCACACGAGCGTTGCAGGCGTTGCAGGTGCCAGTCGAGCAGGGGCAGGGTATTGCCCGGCTCAACCCGCATGGTTTCAATCAGTTGGACTGGCGGAGTGTTCATGCCGCGCCTGCCTTCATAAAGGCGCTTAGCACGTCCCCGGTATGCGAGCGCGCCTTGAGCGCCATGACTTCTTCCGGAGATCCCGCAGCAACCAGCCTTCCTCCGCCGGTTCCGCCTTCGGGTCCCATGTCAAGCACCCAGTCGGCTTCGGCAATGACGTCCAGATTATGTTCTATGACGACGACGGTATTGCCCGCCTCGACCAGCCGGTGCAGCACATGGGTCAGCTTTTCGACATCGGCCATTGATAGACCGACCGTGGGTTCATCCAGTACATACAAGGTATGCGGAATGCGAGAGGCCCGTCCGGTGGTGATGACGCCATCGGTAAGGCGCGCCTTGGTTAGTTCGGTTACCAGTTTGATGCGCTGGGCTTCGCCGCCTGACAGCGTGGGAGAGGGTTGCCCCAGTGTTAAATAGCCTAGCCCCACGTCTTGCATCAAACGCAGAGGCCGCGAAATCCTTGAGTGGGCCGCAAAGTACTCAATGGCATCATCGACTTCCAGCTTCAGGACTTCGCCGGCGCTTTTCTCGCGCCATTTGACGTTGAGCGTGTCGCGATTAAAGCGTTCGCCGGCGCAGGCGTCGCAAAGAACCTTAACGTCGGGCAGAAAGCTCATTTCGATCGTGCGCAGACCTTGCCCTTCGCAAATGGGGCAGCGTCCTTCCCCTGTATTGAATGAGAAGCGTGCCGCACCCCAGCCGCGAATACGTGCGTCGCGGGTGTCGGCAAATAACTTGCGCACATCGTTCCAGAACCCCACGTACGTGGCCGGGCAGGAGCGTGGTGTTTTACCTATAGGCGCCTGATCGACCTCCAGTACCCGGTCGATCTGTTCCCAACCGGTAATTTCAACGCAGCCTTGCCAGGCCGGAGCTTTGCGCTGAGACACTGCGTAGGCCAGATTATCCAGCAAGACTTCGCGCGCCAGCGTGGATTTGCCTGAACCGGAGACGCCGGTTACGACACTTAGTCGGCCTATGGGTATGCGTGCATCGACGTTGTGCAAATTATGAAGGTGGGCGCCTTTGATTTCCAGCATTGGCGTGTCGGCGGTAATGGGGCGCCTTGCCTGTAATGGATGATGTAGCGGATGCTTGAGATATTTGCCGGTAACTGATGCAGGACTGTCGATTATGTCTTGTGCCGTGCCCTGAGCCACTACCTGGCCGCCGCGAACCCCCGCGCCCGGGCCAATGTCGATAATGTGCGTTGCACGGCGTATGGTGTCTTCGTCGTGTTCAACAACCACCAGTGTGTTGCCATTGCCTTCGAGTTTAGCCAGCGCATCGAGCAAGATACGGTTGTCGCGGGGATGCAGCCCGATGGTGGGTTCATCCAGCACATAACACACTCCTTGCAAATTAGAGCCCAGTTGGGCGGCCAGCCTGATACGCTGGGCTTCGCCGCCCGACAGGGTGGGCGCCGCGCGATCGAGTGCAAGGTAACCCAAGCCGACTTCATGCATAAAATTCAGCCGGCCGCGAATCTCTGTAAGAATATCGCGGGCGATTTCGGCTTCGCGCCCCTGACTTATCAGCGCGGTAAAAAAGGTTTGCGCTTCAGATACTGAAAGGCCCGCCAACTGAGCAATGGAGCGGTCGCGCCAGACAAACGCACGAGCCATGGGGTTGAGCCGCTCGCCGTGGCAGCTTTGGCATGTCGTGGCATTGCCTTCGTACCAGGCATTCCAGGCTGTTTCTTCGCCGGTTTGTTCGGCATCGAATCCGGCTAGTTGCAATCCGGTTCCAAAGCAACTGGTGCACCAGCCATGTTTGGAGTTGTACGAGAACATGCGCGGATCTGGTTCTGGAAAGCTGGTGCCGCAACTGGGGCAGGCGCGCTTGACCGAAAAATGCAGTTGTTGCGCGCCATCGTTCAGCCCCGCTTCACGCCGTTCGTCGATCGAAGACTCGCCAGGCTCGGTAAGTTGCAGCAGTACGCTCAGGCTGCCATGACCGTGCTCGAGCGCACTGCGTACCGCTTCGCGCAGCACGGCTTCGTGCCGGGCATCGACCACCAGGTCGGCGACGGGCAGTTCTATCGTATGTTCTTTATAACGATCCAGACGTGGCCAGGGCGTTACCGGTATGAACTGACCGTCGACCCGCAAATGGGTATGGCCTTTGCTGCCCGCCCATTTGGCCAGATCGGTGTAATAGCCCTTGCGCGCAGAGACCAATGGCGCCAGCACGCCAATATGTTGACCTTTGTGGTCGCGCAACAGCTGGGCCACAATTTGTTCGGCTTTTTGCGGTTCGACAGCGACATGGCAGGTGGGACACATTTGCGTGCCCAGCTTAACGTAAAGCAGACGCAGAAAATGATGGATTTCGGTCATGGTGGCGACCGTCGATTTTCGGCCGCCCCGGCTGGTGCGCTGTTCGATCGCGACCGTGGGCGGAATGCCATAAATGGCATCTACGTCGGGTTTTCCGGCGGGCTGCACTATGGCGCGGGCATAGGCATTTAGCGACTCGAGATAGCGGCGCTGGCCTTCGTTAAACAGGATGTCGAAGGCCAGCGTCGATTTGCCCGAGCCTGACACTCCTGTAATAACAGTAAATGTGTCGCGCGGGATCGATACATTGATGCCTTTCAGATTGTGTTCGCGCGCATTCAGGATATCGATGCTGTTCGCTCGCCCTCGATGTTGGCCAATAACCGTTTGCAGCGGTGTCCCTGCATCGTCCTGGTAGTTCGCGAGAGGTTCGGCAAGTTGTCTGGCCTGATGCGATTGGGCCTCGTACACGATGGCGCTGGTGTAGTCCTTCAATGCCTGGCCGGTATGCGAAGCGCTGTTGTTCATGAGATCTTGCGGCGTACCGATGCCCGTTACCTGGCCGCCGGCATCACCGCCTTCCGGACCAAGGTCTATCACCCAGTCCGCTGCGCGTATGACATCCAGATTGTGCTCTATGATCAGCAGGGAATGTCCGGCCGCCAACAGTTTTCGAAAGGCTCGCATAAGGCGGGCGACATCGTCAAAGTGCAGGCCGGTCGTGGGCTCATCGAATAAAAACAAGCTGCCTTTTTTTGAAACCCTGGCTGACGATATGCCCGTACGCGCCGCCGCGGCCAGATGCCCGGCGAGTTTGAGCCGCTGAGCCTCGCCCCCCGACAGGGTCGGAACGGGTTGTCCCAGCCGTACGTATTCGAGTCCTACATCGGCCAGCGGCGCCAGGCCGTATTGCACGTCGCGTAAACCGCTAAAGAAACTCAGTGCTTCGCTGATAGTCATTTCGAGCACTTCGTCGATTGAAGCGCTGCGGCCCAGATGCTCGACGCGGACCTCCAGGATTTCCGGGCGGAATCGTTTGCCGTCGCAGTCGGGGCAGCGCAAGTAAACATCCGACAGGAATTGCATTTCGACGTGTTCAAAGCCGGTGCCGCCGCAGGTCGGGCAACGTCCATCGCCGGTGTTAAAGCTGAAGGTGCCCGCCGTGTAGCCCCTTTCTTTAGAGACGCTGGCTTGCGCAAAGAGCTTGCGAATAGCGTCGAAGGCACCTACATAACTGGCCGGGTTGGATCGGGCCGTTTTGCCGATGGGGCTTTGGTCGACCATGACCACGTCGGCAATTTGCTCTGCGCCTAAAAGATGCCGGTGCTCTCCGGGAGCTTCAGTGGGCTTGCCTTTTTGCTTGAGTATGGCCGGATAGAGGACGTCCTGGATTAAGGTGGATTTGCCCGAGCCCGAGACTCCGCTGATGCACACCAGGCGTCCCAGCGGAATAGAAACGGAAATGTTCTTGAGGTTATTGGCCGTAACGTCTTCGAGCAGCAGTCTGGGGGTGCCGGGAGCCACCGGCATGGGGCGCGGGGCTTCGACATGCATGCGTCCTCCCAGGTAGTTGCCGGTCAGTGTATTGGCGTTGCGCAATTGAGCCGGGGTGCCGTCAAAGACGATCTGGCCGCCGCGCTCGCCTGGCCCGGGGCCGATGTCCAGAATTCGGTCAGCCGCAATCATGACTTGCGGGTCGTGTTCGACCACGACCAGAGTGTTGCCGTTGTGGCGTAGCCGGTGCATGACTTCGACGACGCGATGCATGTCGCGCGGATGCAGGCCAATTGAAGGCTCGTCCAATACGAACAAGGTATTGACAAGCGAGGTGCCCAGGGCCGTGGTGAGATTAATACGCTGGACTTCGCCGCCGGACAAGGTGCGGCTTTGGCGGTCGAGCGACAAATAGCCCAGACCGACGTCGCATAAAAATTTCAGGCGTGTACGGACCTCGTTTAGCAGCAGATCTATGGCTGCGTCCAGGGCAACGCCAAAACTTATGTCGTTAAAAAATGTGCGGACCCTATCCAAAGGCAAACGCATCAGGTCGTGAATGCCCAGGCCGGGAAGAGCATTGAGCTGCTCGCGCGACCAGTGGGCATGTACGGGCATGAATCGTGGATAGGCATCCTGATCGGAGCCCAGCGTATCGCCCAGCCGCCACAGCGTGGCATCGGGCTTCAGGCGCGATCCGCCGCAGGCGGGGCAAGGCGTATAGCTGCGGTATTTGGACAGCAAGACGCGGACATGCATTTTGTAGGCTCGTGATTCGAGCCAATCGAAGAAGCGCTGTGCCCCGTACCACTGCGTTTTCCACGCATTGTTGCCGCCTTTCCAGTCGGGTGTGCCGCCAATCACCCATTCTTTTTCAGAGTCGCTGAGCTGGCTCCAGGGTGTATCGAGGCGGATGCCGGCCCGGGGAGCGTATTGTTCCATTTCAGCCTGGCATTCTTTGTAGCTATTGGTTTGCCAGGGTTTAATCGCGCCTTCGCGCAGGGTCTTTTTTTCGTCGGGAATGACCAGGCCGTAATCGATGCCCATGACGCGTCCAAAGCCGCGGCATGATTCGCACGCGCCCAGGGGCGAGTTGAACGAAAATGTGCTGGGCAGCGCAGTGGTGTATTCAATATTGCAGGCTGCGCAATGCAGGCGATCGCTGAAGCGCCATACGGTTTCTTCTTCCTGGCCGTCGGTCGAGGCATAAATGGCGACGTGTCCATCGCCTTGTTTGAGGGCCGCGTCCAGCGCTTCCATGACACGTTCCGGTTCGGCGTTGCCAAAGCGGAAGCGGTCTTGAATAACATGTAGAACCCGCAGGGTCTCGGGCTTGGTGGCACGCTTGCCTTTGCCTTTGGGCGGGCTTGGTGCACGGGTAATGGCTTCTTCGTGATGGATCCGTGTATAGCCCTGCTGGTCCAGAAAGCCGCGCACTTCGTCTTCGGTGTAATTGGCTGGAATGACGATGGGAAATGTAATGACCAGCCGTGGATCAGTCGGTTGTGTGCGTTGCGCCAGCTGCTGTTGAATGGACTGTGCGCTATCGCGTTCAACTTTAGCGCCACAGCACTGACAATACAGAGAACCCAGGCGAGCGTACAGTAGCTTCAGATGATCGTTAAGCTCGGTCATGGTGCCCACCGTGCTGCGCGAGTTTCGTACCGGGTTGACCTGATCAATGGCAATGGCCGGCAAAATGCCTTCAATGCGATCTACCTGGGGTTTGTCCATGCGGTCCAGAAACTGGCGTGCGTAGGGCGAGAAAGTTTCCACATAGCGGCGCTGCCCCTCGGCGTATAGCGTGTCGAATGCCAGGGAACTCTTGCCGGACCCGGATACGCCCGTTAAGACGAGTAGTTCGCCCGTATT
>DATCVA010000368.1:0-19508 GCA_036567205.1 Eoetvoesiella sp.
CTTTAGTCGACGCCCAGGGCGCTCGGGCGGCGGCCGACGCGATGGACCAGTTGCGTGCCGCACAGGCCGCGCCGTCGCCGTTCGCCGGCATTCCCATCTCGGTTAAAGATTTATTCGATGTCCAGGGGCAGGTTACGACAGCCGGTTCGAAGTTGCTTGCCGGCGCGGCGCCAGCCACAGAAGATGCCGTTGCCGTGGCACGCTTGCGTCGTGCCGGGTTCGTGGTGCTGGGGCGTGCCAACATGACCGAATTCGCCTATTCGGGTTTGGGTCTGAACCCCCACTATGGCACTCCATTGAATCCATGGGATCGCGAGGTTGGCCGTGCGCCGGGCGGCTCATCGTCCGGCGGAGCTGTGTCTGTGGCGCTGGCCATGGCACATGCCTCCTTAGGGACGGATACGGGCGGTTCATGCCGGATTCCAGCCGCTTTCATGGGATTGACCGGGTTCAAGCCCACGGCTACCAAGGTGCCGTCGACGGGCGCGATTCCATTATCGCCCGCGCTTGATGCGATAGGACCGATTGCGCGTTCTGTTCGTTGTTGTGCCGCGCTTGACGCAGTTCTGGCCGACGAGCCGCTGCATCTTTCTTCCGCGCCTGTTGTAAGGGGGCTTAGATTTGTGGTCCCGACAACGGTTGCGCTCGATACTCTGGACGCTGAAGTAGCTCAGGCATTCGAACGTGCGCTGGGGCGTCTTTCGAAGGCGGGTGCTTACATCCAGGAAGCGGCGTTTCCGGAATTTGATGATATTGCCCGATTAAACGCAAAAGGCGGATTTACCGCAGCGGAAAGTTATGCATGGCACCGGGGATATATCGCAACCAGTCGAGATCAATATGACCCGCGCGTCATCAGCCGTATTGAGCGGGGCGCGCATCAAACCGCAGCAGACTATCTTGACTTGATCGCTGGCAGAGCAGCCCTTATTTCTGCGGCGCAACTACGCATGGCGCACTATGATGGGTTGTTGATGCCGTCGGTGGCGATAATTGCGCCTCGTATGGCTGATCTGATGGATGACAGCGACTATGCAAGATTGAATTTGCTTGCGTTGCGTAATGCGACCATTATTAACATGATTGATGGCTGCGCCGTGTCCATTCCCGTGCACGAGCAGGGCGAAGCACCCGTAGGCTTGATGCTATGCGGCACACACGGCAACGATCGTAAAGTTCTTGCGTTGGGCTGTGCCCTCGAGGACTATCTAGGTGCTTAACGCTAAGGTATAGAAAAACAGGCTGCTGACAACAAACTCATCGGTTTTACGCGAGGTGTTGTCAGCAGCCTGTAAGGCGGCATAATTCCATTTCCATATCAAACGCGCAATTTTCGGCTTTGCTTGCCTTGCGCCGGCAATATCCCCCGCTTCACCTTCGAGTTCACGCTTGATCCGGCAATGGACTAAAAGGCTGCGTTTATTTTTTGCGCTACGCGTTTTTATTCAGGTGCCTAGCGTATACAAGATGCGGAAAGTGTGGACAGTACAAAAAACGGCGCTATAAAAAGCGCCGTTTTTTGCCGGATTTTTCAGGTTGAACGGGCTCGATCAAACTGGTAAAGGGTCAATGTCGTAGCCAAACTGGATGCTGCGTTTCAGCACGGGATCTTCCAACTGGGCTTCAAATCGAGTGGAAGGGCGGATTCCGCCGATGGCCGCCAGGGTTCCGCCAAACATGGCCGTATTGGGGGCAAGGCGGCCTTCGCGGGCGTAATCGCTGATCAGTTGCTGTGACGACAGCAGTTCGGCGACAGAGCCTTCCTGATACAGGCTGCGTTGCCCGTTCTCGTGAATAAAGCTGCGAAGGATTAGCTGGTCCCAATGATCGGCTACCTCGGCAAACGGCCATACGGCGCTGGCCACAGGTTTTTCGCACATCTGTTTGGACACCGAAATGTCATAGGCTTCCACTTTGCGATCGGTATGGTCGGAGCCCAGGCCGATAAAGTAATCGCCCCGATCATCGGTAAACAGAACGGTTTCGGCTTCGCCGCTGGAGGCCGCACCCCAGGTTTGAATGCGCTGAGCGGCGGTAAGCCTGGCTGCGGCTACCCGGTAAAAAACCGGCGTGGTCGGTGGACGGGCAATGCCCAGTGCTTCGAGTTCGACGATGTGCTCTTCCACAGCCGCTTTGTCGCGCCCGGCCCAGCCGGCAATCACCAGGTTATCGACCCTGAAGCTTGCCAGGGAAGAGCCGGTCAGGCTTTCGATATTTAACTCTAATGTCATCTTGATCACTTTGTAGAGGTTGTCGTTCCGGAAGCCCGCCGAAGTATTTAAATACTCCGGCACGCTGCGCTGCAGGCCTGCAGCGCAGGAAGGCAATACTCCGGAACGGAGCCACAAATTACGCGTTGTTCCCTAAGGATGCGGCGCGTTCCAGGCTGTCGAACATGGCGATACGGCGAAGCAGTTTCCTGCCTTTTTCGGGGTCGGCAGCGGCGGCTCGCATGTCGTCGCGAAATTGCTTGCGGTTTTCTTCGTCGGCGGCTTCCAGATTGCGTTTATTACGTATGGTGTCGCCTTGAATCGCTTCCATGGTGACGGTACGCCGTTGCAGGTCGTACAAGTCCAGATCGGCTTCGTTGGTTTCGCCCAAGATGACGCTTCCCAGGCGAGCGGAAAGGTTAAGCGCATCGTGTATGCCGCCATTCATGCCCATGCCGCCCAGCGGATTGTTGATGTGCGCGGCATCGCCAGCCAGGAAGGTGCGCCCGAGCCGGAAGGTTTTCGCTACCCGCTGATGGACGCGATACAGCGTTACATGCTGGACATCGAAGTCCGCGCCTTCCGGTAAAAGGCGTCGCATCGATTCTTTAACGTGTTGCTCGCTTGATGCCTCTTCGTCCGACATGTCGGCAGGCACCGGCATCATAACGCGCCAGGCGCCCAATATGCGCAACAGGAAGTGCCAGCGAACCGGGTCGGCCACATAGCTGACCGACGAGACGCCAGGGCGTGCCGAGGCGAAATCGAAGCCGGTGGTGACCACCAGAAAACGCTCGGGCCAGGTGAAGCCGTCAAACTCAATATTCTGGGCGCGCCGGACGATGCTGTTCGCCCCATCGGCGCCAATAAGCCATTGGCTTCGGTGTTGCTGTGCCGATCCATCGACTTGCACTTCAATGCTGACGCCTGCGTCGTCCTGTGCAATGGAGGTGATGGGCGCGTTGAACTGAATCTTGAATAGCGGGTTGTCTTTGAGCGCGTCGTAAATAATGCGTGTCAGCTTGAACTGTTCGCTTTGTACCCGGTAAGGGTGACGGGTCAGATCCGAGAGAGCCCCAAAATCGAACGTGCCCAGTACACCGTCTTCACTAGAGCTGTACTGCACGGTCGTTGCTTTAAGGCCTTGTGCAATCAGGGGTTGGGCAAACCCAAGATCGTCCAGCATGTCCAGGGTCGGGGGGTGGAACGTTGATGCGCGTGATTCAAGGCTCAAGCTGGGCAGTTTCTCGAACACAGAGACAGGGATGCCGCGTCGTATAAGATCGGCTGCTGCGACCATTCCGACGGGGCCCGCCCCGGCAATAATCACTGGTACTTCTTTGGTCATAATTACTAAACTCCTTCGTACATACTGAGCGATACGCCGACGCGATCAGGCCGGATCGTAATAATGGATTTCAAGCAGCACACAGCCGTTCACCGATTTGAACGGGCCGTGAAACGCGCCTGGGGGACGGCAGGCATAGGTGTTGGGCGCAAAGGCTTCTCCGCCTTCACCTTGCTCGTCGTTGCCGACGGTCAGGTCGCCCGAAACGAGATACACCTCTTCCCAATAGTCATGGACGAATGGTTTGGTAGTGAAGACGCCCGGGCCAAAGCGCAGCAGCCGCGTTTGCGAGCCTTGCTTGTTCTTTTCATCCAACTTGCCTGCCAGGACTTTCTGGTGGACGTTCACTCCGGGCGGGTAGCCCGGCGGGACTTCCCAACCCGAGTCCATGTCGATCGAGTGGAATTCTTTATGTTCTTTGTTGACTGCCATAGAGTTTTTCCTTCTGAGATAATCTTTACTTAAAGCGTTAAAGCGTTAGTTGGGCTTCAGGCCGGCGGCATCGACGACGGCTTTCATGCGCGTGGCTTCATGTTTGATATAGGCGCCGAACTCGTCGGGTGTATCGGCGATGACGGTCAGTCCGAGTTTTTCAAGCCGTTCAGTAACGCTTGGGTCGTGCAAGGCTTTTGCAAACTCGGTGTTCAGACGTTCAACGACAGGCTTTGGCGTGCCGGCGGGAACTACAAAGCTATACCAGTTGCCAGCCAGTACGGTTGGAAGGCCCCCTTCGCCCGATGTGGGGACTTGGTCGAGTTGAGGACTGCGCTTTTTATCAGTCAGGGCAATTGCCTTGAGGCGTCCGGATTCAACATAGGGCTTTACGTTGGACAAGTTGTCGCACATCATGGTGACAACACCGCCTATTAAGTCCTGCACGGCTGGTGCTGGCCCGCGATAAGGCACATGCACGATGTCGATGCCTGCGGCAACCTTCAATTGTTCGCCGCACATGTGGCTGGTTGTACCTTGCCCGCCGGAGGCGAATGTCAGTTCGCCTGGTTTGCTTTTGGCCAGTGCGACAAGCTCTTGAAGCGTGTTCGCCGGGATCGATGGGTTTACGACCAGCAGGTTCGGTGTGGCCGCAGCATTGATAACCGGGGCGAAATCTTTTTCGGGGGAGTAGGTCAGCCCACTGTATAGCCATTGATTTATTGCAAGCACGCCCGTCGTTGCCATGAGTATGTTGTAGCCATCAGGGGCTGCTGTGGCAACTTTGGCTGCACCGATTGAGCCCGCTGCGCCGGCACGGTTTTCGACAATAACGGACACGCCCATGGACTTGCTCATAATGGGCGCCACTAGCCGGGGAATCATGTCACTGGTGCTTCCAGGTGGAAACGGCGTCAGGATAGTGATGAGTTTGTTCGGAAAATTCTTGTCATTGTCAGCTGCCGTCGCAACGCTTGTGAATACAAGGCCAACTGCCGCACACAAGGCCGCTCGTTTTAATCCCGCCATTTTATTGAAGACCATGATCTCCTCCATTATTGAGTTTTTTGAAATAAACATAAGAAAGCATCAACACTACGGTAGCAGCAGTAGATTAGGAATACTGCTTTAAGGTGATGATCAATAGGCATCTTAATATGTATTGCGTTTATCGGGCAAACGATTTATTTTGTATAGTTGTTGAGTTTATGGAAACAAGTTTATGCGTAGAAATATTCCGAGCCTTAGTGCCTTACAGGCTTTTTCAAGCGTGGCAAAGCACGAAAGCATTACGCTCGCGGCCAACGAACTTTCGTTGACGGCCGGCGCGGTGTCGCGTCAGATATCATTGCTGGAAAATCAGTTGGGCATTGTTTTATTTAATCGTATTCGCCAGCGGGTTACCTTGACTCGGGCTGGTAACGTTTACAGCGGGCACATCGCGCACATACTGGACAAGCTCGAGCGTGAAACACTGGAAATCATGGCGCATGAAGGCGAGGGCGGCGTGGTTGAAATTGCTGTATTGCCTACTGTAGGCTCGCAGTGGCTGATTCCGCGCCTTACGGATTTCAACCATAAACATCCCGACATTACCGTTAATTTGCATACCCGCACGACCCGGTTTTTGTTTAACGAAACGGCCATAGACGGGGCTCTTTATTTTGGGGGCAACTTCTGGCCTGGCGCGAAGACGGATTATTTATTCGACGAGGTGTTGTTACCGGTAGGCAGCCCGCACGTGTTTGGCGAAATGCGCAACTACAGCGCCGAGGAAATTGCCGCCCAACCATTGCTGCACTTAATGACCCGGCCCGAGGCATGGAGAGCATGGTCCGCTGCCACGGGAGTTACCAATGTCAATATTATGCGCGGGCCCAGGTTTGAGGTGCAGTCCATGTTGATCGCTGCCGTATGTGCCGGACAAGGTGTAGCGCTTTTGCCCCGATTCCTGATTGACGAGCCGTTGCGCAATCATGGAATGCGGATTTTGTCGGAGGAGTCTGTACGCAGTCCTGGAGCGTACTATTTTGCATGCCCCGAGCAAAAGAGCAACGAAGCGTCATTGGTGAAATTCAGAAGTTGGCTGCTTGGCAGCAGTAACAGCAGTCTGGCCAGATAGATGAGAGTGGCAGTACTTTGGTATTCCCCTGACGGGTAATGCCATTGTTCTGTGATTTCATCATTCACCCCATCGTATCGCGGTTCCATCCTGGTTCGATTAAGGCCAATTTGGCCGGTAGCCGGTGTCGGTTTAAGCCAGTTTGCTATTGCAGCGGCGTAGTGCGTATTAGCCCGACAGCAATGCCTTCCAGGGAAAAGTCGTCGTCGCGCGTGACAATGATGGGATTGAAGTCGGGGTTTTCGGGCAGAAGTTCGATGCGGTTGCCCGACTTTGACAGACGCTTGACGGTAACCTCGTCGCCAAGGCGCGCAACGACGATTTGACCGTTGCGGGCATCGGGAGTTTTTTTAACCGCTAAAAGATCGCCATCGAGTATGCCGGCGTCGCGCATGCTTAAGCCCCGTACCCGCAAGAGGTAATCGGGCGCCTGGCTAAATAAAGCCGGTTCAATACTGATTTCGCGTTCGACATGCTCGGCCGCCAGAATAGGGCTGCCTGCGGCTACACGGCCAACAATGGGCAACAGTATTTGCGCTAATAGCGACGAAGAGGGGTGTGGCACGGGCTGTGAAGAACTGGAGCCCGCTTCGCTAAGGCGGATGCCGCGTGAGGCGCCGGCGGTTAATTCGATAGCCCCTTTACGTGCGAGCGCCTTAAGGTGATCTTCGGCGGCATTGGCGGACTTGAAGCCTAGCGCGCGTGCGATTTCCGCGCGCGTGGGTGGAAAACCGGTACGCACGATTTCACTGCGGATGAGATCGAGGATTTGTTGCTGCCGCTCGGTAAGCTTGGTGGCCATAGTGAAATTTTGACTGTATGTTTATACAGGGTCATTCTGACCGAAACGGGTATAAAAATCAAGCTTTGCATCGAGTTGCCGCTTTATAGGCGCAACTCGATGCCGGACAGGACGATTTTGGCCGAAGGCGGCCGTTGTATTACGACGAAGCCAGTACTTTGGCGATGGCTTTCGCAACATAGTCGATGTTGTGGCTGTTTAGCGCTGCCACGCAAATACGGCCGCTGCTAACGGCGTACACGCCATGGTCGTCGCGCAAACTATCGACTTGTGCTGCGGTAAGGCCCGAGTACGAGAACATGCCGCGTTGCTTGAGCACGAAATCGAAGTCTTGTTTTACCCCGTGGGCTTTTAGCTTTTGGACCAGTTGGATACGCATGGCGCGGATACGGTCGCGCATGGCTGCGAGTTCCTGGGCCCACATGGCGTAGAGTTCGGGAGTATTGAGTACCGATGCTACAACGGTGCCGCCGTGAGTAGGAGGGTTGGAGTAATTAGTGCGAATAACACGCTTGACTTGGCTAAGTACGCGCGCGCTTTCGTCTTTGCTGCCCGTAACCAGCGTAAACGCGCCAACCCGTTCTCCATACAGAGAAAATGATTTTGAAAACGATGAGCTGATCAGCATGGTGAGGTCTTGATCGGCAAATAAACGCACCACTGAAGCGTCTTCTTCGATGCCGTCACCGAAGCCCTGGTACGCGATATCGAGGAAGGGTACTAAATTCCTTTCTTTAACGACTTGGACGATTTGCTGCCACTGCTCGAACGTAGGGTCGACACCGGTGGGGTTATGGCAGCAAGCGTGCAGCAGGACAATAGTTTTTTCAGGCAAGGTTTTTAACGCTGCCAGCATGGCGGGAAAATTCAAGCCATGTGTTTCGGCATCGTAGTAAGGATACGTTTCTACTGTAAAGCCGGCGCGTTCGAACAAGGCGCGGTGGTTTTCCCAACTGGGATCGCTTATAACGACCTTGGCGCTGGGTAGTAATTGCTTCAAAAAATCGGCGCCGATTTTTAAAGCACCTGTGCCGCCCAGCGCCTGGGTGGTAAGAACGCGGCCCGATGCAATAAGGGGGGAGTCTTTGCCTAGCAAGAGGGTTTGCGCACCCTTGTTGTAGCCGGTAATGCCTTCAATAGGCAGATAACCGCGTGCTGAAGCGGCTTCGATACGAGCGACTTCAGCCTGGCGCACTGAATTCAGCAGAGGAATACGGCCCTGATCATCGAAGTAAACGCCCACGCCCAGATTGACCTTGTCCGCGCGAGTATCTGCATTGAACTGTTCGTTTAAGCCAAGGATGGGATCGCGAGGGGCTAGCTCGACGGATTCGAAAAGTGAGGTCATTTTGGAAGGAGAAGTAAGTGAGGGAATAAATTGGAGGCAATAATGAGATAATAAGGGGTTTGCCCCAAATGTGTCTAGCATGACTACCCAAGCCCCTGGTTTCATCGAATATCCGAATAGCCCATTTCAGCTTTACCAGCCATATCCGCCGGCGGGCGATCAGCCGACGGCCATCGACGCGCTGGTCGAGGGGGTGAACGACGGACTTATGTATCAGACCTTGCTCGGAGTAACTGGCTCGGGCAAAACTTTTACAATGGCCAACGTTATCGCCCGCACCGGCCGCCCGGCCATTGTGCTGGCGCCCAACAAAACCCTGGCGGCGCAGTTGTATGCCGAGTTCCGCGAGTTTTTTCCGAATAACGCGGTCGAGTACTTTGTGTCGTATTACGACTACTATCAGCCTGAAGCCTATGTGGCTGCCCGCGATCTGTTTATTGAAAAAGATTCGTCCATCAACGAGCATATCGAGCAGATGCGTTTGTCGGCGACCAAAAGTCTGCTGGAGCGGCGCGATACGGTTATTGTAGGGTCGGTCTCTTGTATATACGGTATTGGCAATCCAGGCGATTACCATGCCATGGTGCTTACCTTGCGCACGGGCGATCGCATACCCCGCCAGGAGCTTCTTGGGCGCCTGGTAGCCATGCAGTACGAGCGCAACGATATCGAGTTTGTGCGAGGCACATTTCGCGCCCGAGGCGAAACGATCGATGTCTTTCCGGCAGAACATGCCGAGTTGGCCGTACGTCTGACGCTGTTTGATGACGAGGTGGAATCGCTTGAATTGTTTGATCCGTTGACGGGGAAAGTCAAGCAAAAAGTGCCGCGGTTTACTGTGTTTCCAAGATCGCATTATGTGACCCCGCGTGAAACGGTGTTGCGCGCTATCGAAACGATAAAGCTGGAGCTGCGCGAGCGCCTTGATTTCCTCGTTAAAGACGGAAAGCTGGTCGAGGCGCAAAGACTCGAACAAAGAACCCGTTTCGACCTGGAAATGCTGCAGGAACTCGGGTTTTGCAAGGGAATCGAGAATTATTCCCGTCATTTGTCCGGGGCGGCACCAGGCGATCCGCCTCCAACATTGATTGATTACCTGCCGGCCGACGCCTTGATGTTTATCGACGAGAGCCACGTTACCGTGAGCCAGGTTGGCGCTATGTACAAAGGCGACCGTTCCCGCAAGGAAACGCTGGTGACGTTTGGCTTTCGACTCCCCTCGGCCATGGATAACCGGCCGCTGAAATTCGAAGAGTTTGAGCAACGCATGCGTCAGTGCGTTTTTGTTTCAGCTACGCCTTCGTTGTATGAAAAAGAACATACCGACAATGTGGTTGAGCAGGTCGTGCGTCCTACAGGCCTTGTCGATCCGGAAATCGAGGTGCGTCCGGCCGTAACGCAGGTGGACGATTTATTGGGCGAAATTAAAAAACGCGTGATTGTGCAAGAACGTGTGCTGGTTACAACCCTTACCAAGCGCATGGCTGAAGACCTGACCGACTACTTGAACGAGAGCGGTTTGAAAGTGCGCTATTTGCATTCCGATATCGACACCGTCGAGCGCGTTGAGATTCTTCGCGATTTGCGTTTGGGCACCTTTGATGTATTGGTTGGCATTAATCTTTTGAGGGAAGGTCTGGACATCCCTGAAGTATCGTTAGTGGCCATTTTGGATGCCGACAAGGAAGGTTTCTTGCGTTCAGAGCGTAGCTTGATTCAGACTATCGGCCGGGCCGCGCGCAATTTGAATGGCCGTGCCATTTTGTATGCGGACCGTATTACAGAGTCGATGCGCCGGGCTATTGACGAAACGGATCGTCGCCGTGCCAAGCAGCAGGCGTTCAATAAGCTGCACGGGATTACTGCCCGGGGCGTGAGCAAAGCAGTGAGGGAAATGATTGATGGCGTGATGGGGGTGTCGACGCCCGCTTTGGCCGCCGATGATTTTCCGCCGGAAATGCTGGCCGATGATAAGGCGTTGTCTAAAGAAATTCGTCGTTTGGAAAAGCTGATGATGGATCATGCCAAGAATCTGGAGTTCGAGCAGGCCGCCGCTGCCCGCGACGCGTTAAACCGTCTTAAGCAGCGTGTACTGCTAAGTTAAATTTTAAAACGCCAGGGCATCCTGTATTTGATGCAAGACTGCCGGGTCATCGATGGTAGTGATATCGCCGGGATCGCGGCCTTCGCATACGGCCTGAATTGCGCGGCGCAGCATTTTTCCGGAACGGGTTTTGGGCAGAGCGGTTACGAAATAAACACGGGACGGGCGCGCGATAGCGCCCAACTGTTTTTCAACGATAGCCATTATCTCGCCCTCGAGTTGATTACGGGCTGCCTCTGTTGTTAGCAGGCTGGCGTCTTTGGCGATGGCAAATCCGACGGCTACTTGTCCTTTTAGTTTGTCTTCGATGCCAACCACCGCGGTCTCGACGATATTGGGATGATCGTTGATGCTTTCCTCGATTTCGCGTGTACCAAGACGGTGTCCCGCAACGTTAATGACATCGTCGGTTCGTCCTAGAATGAAATAATAACCGTCTCCGTCCCGTATTCCCCAGTCGAAGGTTGAATACACGGGCTTGTCCTTAAACAAGGACCAGTAAGTACTGATGTAGCGTTTGTCGTCGCCCCAGACGGTTGTTAAGCACCCTGGAGGGAGCGGGCCTAGTATGGCCAGAACGGCTTTTTCTCCGGGCGCGACTTCTTCACCGGTTAATTCGTCGAGCAATTGGACGTTATAGCCATAGGCGGGTTTGCCTGGGCTTCCTATCTTCACCGGCATGGACGGATCGACGCCCCGTTGTACTGCCAGAATGGGCCAGCCACTTTCCGTTTGCCAGTAATTGTCAATAACTGGCTTATGAATAGCGTCTGCAATCCAGCGGGCCGTTGGTTCGTCAAGCGGCTCGCCAGCCAGAAACAATGTTCGCAGAGACGATATGTCGTATTTGCTTAGAAAGGCGGGGTCTTGCCGTTTTAGTACGCGAATGGCAGTAGGCGCGGAAAACATGATCGACACTTTTTGCTCTTGCACGATTTTCCACCATATGCTGGCGTCGGGAAGCAACGGGGTTCCATCGTAAACAACGGTGGTCATGCCGGCAATGAGCGGTGCATATACGATATAGCTATGGCCAACGACCCAGCCGATATCGCTGGTGGTAAAGAAGGTTTCCCCCGGATTGCCTTGATAAATATACTTGATCGAGGCGGCCAGGGCTACAGCGTAGCCGCCAGTATCCCGGACAACACCTTTGGGCTTTCCGGTGGTGCCAGAGGTATATAGTATGTAGCTCGGCTCATTCGACTCGAGCCATGTGCAAGGTACCAGTGTATCGTTGTGCTGATCAACTGTTTCATCCCAGTCCAGATCCCGGCCGGAAATAAGCTTGACAGGCGCCAGGCCGCGGTTGAAGACGACTACTTTTTCGGGTGAATTGCTTGCCAGGCGGATTGCTTCGTCCAGCAACGGCTTATATTCAATGACCTTGCCCGAACGGGACCCGGCATCGGCCGATAAAATAACGCGAGGCTTCGCATCGTCGATTCGTGCAGCCAGACTTGTAGAGGCAAAGCCGCCAAACACAACCGAATGTATGGCGCCGATACGAGTGCATGCCAGCATGGCAAACACGGCTTGCGCGATCATGGGCATGTAAATCAGAACTCGGTCGCCCGTCTGTACGCCCAGCGACTCAAGCATGGCTGCCACCCGATTTACCTCTTTGTGTAGCTGGCTATATGTATAAGTTTGCTCGATACCGGTTTCTGTCGATATATAAATAAGGGCGGGCTGGTTTGCGCGCTGGGTAAGATGCCGGTCTACCGCATTGTGGCAAATGTTTGTTTGTGCGCTCTTAAACCATTTGGCATGCGGCGGGTTGCTATAGTCCAGAACTTTGGTCCAGGGGGCATGCCAATCGATAAGATGGGCCTGTTCTTCCCAAAATTGCTCGGGCTGTTCGATTGATTTGCGGTGAAACACGGAGTACTGGTCATTTAGAGCCATTGTCTTTCCTTGGTTTTCGCAGTTTTTATCGGTCCTGTGCTAATTCTTGTGTCGAACCGACTTTTTAATTATGGGTCAATCTATTTGGTGATATTAATTACCGCCACTTGCTCCGTCAAATAATTACTTTTCCTTAATTGCAATATGGCTTGCACCGACAAATGTTGGAAAATGCCAACGCTTGTATAAAAAACGCGACAAATAATATTTATGTAACACTAGCGCCGGCAATATTTTGATTACCGAAGGTAAAAAGCGCAGTTCGGTCACCTAGGGTTTACCATAGGTATTTCGATCGTGGATTAATGGCGGTAATAATTTGTTGCGCTGCATGAATACTGGCTTTCAAGAGATTTTAAAGCCGCATTCGACAGTTATATTTTCATCTTGAGCGACGGCTAAGCTCTTAATGTTTTTATGTTTTGTGTTTGTCAATAAGTGGTCCGAGGCTAATTTTTGCCTTGCAAAAACTATTGCCTTATTGCGGGTTTTCCCTCACAATTTCACTTATGATGACTAAGGTACTTTTCGTTTGCATGGGTAATATCTGTCGCTCACCCAGCGCAGAGGGCGTGTTCCGCCATTTAATAGACGACGCAGGTTTATCCGGCGTGGTCGGTGTTGATTCGGCTGGCACCCACAGCTTTCATATTGGCGAGGCCCCCGATGCCCGTGCGCAAGCTTCGGCACGTAAACGCGGCTACGACATCTCTAACTGCATCGCGCGTCAGATAACGGCCGAAGACTTTCGCGAGTTCGACCTTATTTTAGCCATGGACTGGGAAAATCTTTCGGCTTTGCAGCAGCAATGTCCTAAAGTGTACCAGCATAAACTCATGTTGCTCATGCGCTTTGCCAACGAGTTCGAAGAAGCCACGGTTCCCGATCCTTATTATGGCGGGCCCGAAGGTTTCGGCAAGGTGCTCGACTATCTTGAAGATGCCTGCCAAGGCGTGCTCGAGCTGGTTCGCAAGCGTGCAACCCAATATCAAGCGGCCTGATTCTTTCACTTTTAAAAAAACCGAGCTTAGTGCGCGGTTTTTTTTATGTCTTTTCCATAGCAAAACAGTCGGGAATTTGCTATACTTGACTTAATTAGTCGGGTACTCATTGGCCCGGCTGTTTATTTGTTTGGGTTAGGCAAGGAAATCACCATGCGTTTAACGACCAAAGGACGTTTTGCCGTGACAGCCATGATTGATCTGGCTTTACGTCAGCAAGGCGGTCCCGTCACATTATCGGCTATCAGCCAGCGCCAGAATATTTCGCTATCCTATCTGGAACAGCTGTTTGGCAAGCTGCGCCGTCACGAATTGGTCGATAGCGTACGCGGTCCCGGCGGGGGTTATTCGCTGGCTCGGCTGGCACGCAACATTACTGTTGCCGATATTATTTTTGCTGTCGACGAACCGCTCGATGCCACCAGTTGTGGAGGCAAAGAGGATTGCACCGTGGGCCGTAATGGCAGTTCCGGGAAGTGCATGACGCACGAACTCTGGACCACGCTCAATCGCAAAATGGTAGATTACCTCGACTCGGTCTCATTGCAAGATTTGGTGGACCAGCAGCGTATGCGTTTACTTCACGAGGCAACGCAGGCGCAGGCAGCGGTTCGGGTTGGCCGGGCGTCTGACGCTAAAATTGCGTCTTCAATGCCCGCGTAAAATTTTTAGGAGTTGGTTTAATGTCTTCACGTCCCGTTTATTTGGACCATGCGGCAACTACACCTGTGGATCCTCGTGTAGTCGAAAAAATGGTGCCCTGGTTGTACGAGAATTTTGGTAATCCTGCTTCACGCACCCACTCGTTCGGATGGGAAGCGGAAGAGGCCGTCGAACTGGCAAGGGGCGAAGTGGCCAAATTGATCAATGCCGATCCGCGCGAAATCGTCTGGACGTCTGGCGCCACCGAATCCGACAACCTGGCCATTAAAGGCGCAGCCAATTTTTATGCCGGCCGTGGAAAGCACATTATTACGGTTAAAACCGAACATAAAGCCGTGCTTGATACCTGCCGCGAGCTCGAGCGCCAAGGTTTCGAAGTTACTTACCTCGATGTCAAGGAAGATGGCCTGCTCGATCTTGATGTATTTAAAGCCGCCTTGCGTCCTGATACGATTTTAGTATCTGTAATGCACGTCAATAGCGAAATCGGTGTTATTCAAGACATTGCTGCGCTGGGCGAAATCTGCCGTGAAAAAGGTATTGTTTTTCATGTCGATGCAACCCAGGCAGCCGGTAAAGTCAATATCGACATGGAAACGCTTAAGGTCGATTTAATGTCGTTCTCGGCACACAAGGTTTATGGTCCTAAAGGAATCGGCGCCTTGTATATTCGCCGCAAGCCCCGCATCCGCATCGAGGCGCAAATGCATGGCGGCGGTCACGAGCGCGGTTTTCGTTCGGGCACCCTGGCTACGCACCAAATCGTGGGCATGGGCGAAGCATTCCGGTTGGCGCGCCTGGAAATGGCTACTGAAAACGATCGTATCCGCATGTTGCGCGATCGTCTCTGGAGCGGGTTGTCTCAAATCGACGAGGTTTACCTTAATGGCGATATAGAGCAGCGCATTCCTCATAATCTGAACGTCAGTTTTAATTATGTCGAGGGCGAGTCCCTTATTATGGCCATCAAAGAATTGGCCGTTTCAAGCGGGTCGGCCTGTACTTCGGCCAGCCTTGAGCCGTCTTACGTATTGCGTGCCCTTGGGCGCAACGATGAATTGGCGCATAGCTCCATCCGTTTTACCCTCGGCCGTTTTACGACCCAGGAAGAAATCGATTTTGCAGTTCAATTGCTTGCCAGTCGAGTAGGTAAACTGCGCGACATGTCGCCGTTATGGGAAATGGCCCAAGACGGCATCGATCTGAACTCGGTTCAATGGGCAGCACACTAAACAGGAGCTCAATCAATGGCTTATAGCGAAAAAGTACTCGATCACTACGAAAACCCACGCAACGTTGGTGCTTTCGACAAATCCGATGAAAACGTGGGCACTGGAATGGTCGGTGCACCCGCCTGTGGCGACGTTATGAAGTTGCAAATCAAGGTCAACGAAGCTGGTGTTATTGAAGACGCACGCTTTAAAACGTATGGCTGCGGGTCGGCGATTGCTTCAAGTTCGCTTGTTACAGAATGGGTAAAAGGCAAGACGCTCGACCAGGCGATGAACATTCGCAACACTCAAATCGCTGAAGAACTTGCCTTGCCACCTGTAAAAATTCACTGTTCAATTTTGGCCGAAGACGCTATCAAGGCGGCGGTACAGAATTACAAAGAAAAGCATCAGGACTAATCATGGGAATTACGCTCACACAGCAGGCGGCTGACCATATCAGCCGTTACATCGAAAAACGCGGCAAGGGTCTGGGTTTGCGTCTGGGCGTTCGGACCACTGGTTGTTCGGGAATGGCTTACAAGCTCGAATATGTCGACGAACCTGACACCGAAGATCAAGTATTCGAGTTCTTTGGCGTTAAGGTCTTTGTCGATCCGAAAAGTATGCCTTACCTTGATGGGACTCAACTCGATTACGGCCGGGAAGGCCTGAACGAGGGGTTCAAGTTTTCCAATCCCAACGAAAAAGCCACCTGCGGCTGCGGTGAATCGTTCACGGTGTAATTTGTGGCAAGCGAAAATTATTTTGAATTGTTTGGCTTGTCTCCGCTGTATGCCCTCGATAGTGCGGCGCTAGAGCAAACCTGGCGCACGCTGGCGGCGCGCGTGCATCCCGATCGTTACGCTACGGCTACACCAGCCGAGCGCCGGGTTGCCATGCAATGGGCATCTACCATCAATGAAGCCTATCGGGTGCTTAAAACACCTTTGAATCGCGCACGTTATTTATGTGAGCAGGCAGGATGCGATTTGCAGACCGAAAACAATACCCGCATGGACGGGGCATTTTTAATGCGTCAGATGGAATGGCGGGAACAGCTCGATGAGGCTCGCGAGCTTCATCGCGATTCTGCTTTCGCGGCGCTTGAAAACGACATTCGCGATGCCCAGGCTCAAATGAACGAAGCCATTACGGCTCTTATCGACCAGCAGCACGATTATGAACATGCTTCACAAAAAGTACGTGAGTGGATGTTCATCGAAAAACTAGCTCAAGAAGTGCAGTCGTCGCGCAATGACTTAACCGACCGTCAACATTAAATTATGGCTTTATTGCAAATTTCAGAACCGGGCGAGTCCCCGGTTCCACATCAACGTAAGCTCGCCGTGGGTATCGACCTGGGCACAACGCACTCTCTTGTCGCGTCCGTGCGCAGCAGTGTTCCCGAGGTGCTTAACGACGAGGCTGGCCGGCCTATGTTGCCATCGGTGGTGCGTTTTATCGATTCGGGCATCGTCGATGTCGGCTACAAAGCTATAGAACATCAAGCCAGTGATTCGTTAAATACGATTGCATCAGTCAAGCGCTTTATGGGCCGTTCGCTTGATGAGGCGCGCCTTGAAGGGGTTTCATACGATTTTGTCGATGCACCTGGCATGGTCAAGTTGCACACGGCCCAGGGCGACTTTACACCTGTTGAAATATCCAGCCGGATTTTAGGCGTGTTGCGTACCCGTGCCGAGGCGGTTTTGGGCGGTGAGCTGGTAGGCGCGGTAGTAACGGTACCTGCTTATTTCGATGACGCCCAGCGTCAGGCAACCCGAGACGCTGCCAGGCTTGCGGGATTGACAGTATTGCGCTTGCTGAACGAACCCACTGCCGCGGCTATTGCCTATGGGCTGGACCACGGCGCTGAAGGCGTATACGCTGTGTACGATCTGGGCGGCGGCACATTCGATATATCGGTTTTGCGTTTAAGCCAGGGCGTTTTCGAGGTGGTGGCTACGGGGGGCGATACAAGCCTGGGCGGCGATGACTTCGATGCAGCCATAGTTGCGCAGGTTGTAAGTTCGCTGGATTTGAGTTCGTTAAGTAAAAGCGACCAACGTGCATTGCACATTGCGGCGCGCGTAGCGCGTGAAACATTATCATCGAGCGATAGCGTGCAGTTCAAGGCACAGTTGTCATCCGATCGAGAAATCAGCCTCGTTATTACACGTGGGCAGTTCGAGACTTGGGCGCAACCTTTGATCCGGCGTACATTGGATCGTGCTACGCGTACTTTGCGCGATGCCGGTCTTGGCAATGACCAGATTAAAGGCGTTGTCATGGTGGGTGGTGCTACGCGCATGCCTGTGGTGCAGCGCGAAGTAGGGCGCTTGTTTGGCACTGCACCCTTAACTGATCTGGATCCGGATCAGGTCGTTGCATTAGGAGCAGCGTTACAGGCCAACTTACTTGTGGGCAACCGTGCGGCGGGTGATGACTGGCTGCTGCTTGATGTCACTCCTTTGTCGTTGGGCCTGGAAACCATGGGTGGCATTGTCGAGCGAGTGATTCCTCGCAACAGCACTATTCCCGTAGCTCGTGCACAAGAATTCACGACCTTCAAGGACGGTCAGACCGCCATGAGTATCCATGTGGTGCAAGGCGAGCGCGAACTGGTGTCCGATTGCCGTTCTCTGGCGCGTTTTGAATTGCGCGGCATTCCTCCCATGGTGGCGGGCGCGGCGCGCATTCGGGTGACTTTTCAGGTTGATGCCGATGGTTTGCTTAATGTGTCTGCACGCGAGGAAAGTACCGGCGTGGAGGCTGCTGTATCGGTCAAGCCGTCTTATGGTTTATCGGATGACGAGGTTGCACAGATGCTGGTAGAGGGGATGGCTAACGCTGATACCGATGCCAAGGCTCGCGCTTTGCGCGAGCAGCAAGTCGAGCTGAGTCAATTGGTTGAGTCGGTAGGCGCCGCGTTGGCGACTGACGCCGATTTGCTTGCCGCTGATGAATTCAAGGAAATTTCTTTGCGTTTGTCTGATGCGGCCGAGGCTATTACTTGTGCCGATATCGAAATCGTACGCCAAGCCGTGCATGCCTTGAGTACATCCACCGATTCATTTGCCGCCCGCCGTATGGATCGCAGCATACGCGCCGCGCTGTCGGGCCGTACTGTTGATGAAATTGCGAAGTAACGGATAGACTGAATGCCAAAAATTATAGTTTTACCTCATCCAGATGTTTGTCCCGAGGGGACTGTTATCGAGAATGCACCCGTAGGCACATCGATTTGCCGGGTTTTGCTCGATAATGACGTCGAGCTTGAGCATGCCTGTGAACTTTCCTGTGCTTGCACAACTTGTCATGTCATTGTGCGTGAAGGCTTTAATTCGCTGGAAGACGCTACCGATAATGAAGAGGATTATCTGGACCGCGCCTGGGGGCTTACGCCAACCTCGCGCTTATCGTGCCAGGCCCTGGTTGCCGACGCCGATTTGACGATCGAAATTCCTAAATACACCGTCAACCATGCCAAGGAAAATCATTAATGCTCTGGACTGATACTTACGAGATTGTCGAGGCGCTTCAAGACGCTCATCCAGATGTGGATCCAAAAATGTTGCGTTTTACTGATTTGCACGGCTGGGTGTTGGCGTTGCCTGGTTTTGATGATCAGCCCGAACGCAGCAGTGAACGTATCCTGGAGGCTATTCAGATGACCTGGATAGACGAAAGTTAGGAAGGGATTCGTTGCTGGTTTAGATATATTCCGGATTGAATTACACCCCAAAAATTGGATGATTGTCTAATTTTTGGGGTGTTGGTGTTTCTGGGGCTGGCTCTTGTTTGGGGCTGTTTTCGTGTTTTCGTGTTTTTATGCGTGAGCTGATTCTTTTGTGACTTGGATCGGCTTTTTAAACGTGGGCTGGAGGCGGTGTGTGACCCGCGGGACTGCTCGGCCCGGCTCGTCGCCCTGCGGCGCCGACCACCGCCACGCTCGGTCGTCCGGCCCTTCGGCCTTCTTTCCCGTCCGCTTGCTCTGGCCTCAAAAGTCCCCGGGTCACACACCGCCTCCAGCCCACTGCGATATGGAAATGCGGGGTGCTGTTGGCATTATCTGCTTCGATGCCCCAGCGGCCCGGCAGGCGGGCCGTGCTGGGCGAGCGCGTAAGCTCTTTCTATTCAAATCAGTTTCTGGCTAAAAGGCCAAGCACGCTATTCGTCCCGATGCTGTCTTAGTACGTCACCATGCAGTCGCGGCGGGGGTGGGCCAGGCTGGCAGGCCGAGCAGGAGCCAAGCCGGCCGTAGGCGAAGGCAGCCCGCACGGGCGAACGAGCAAGGCCTGGCGATGTTCGGCGCGCAGGGCGCCGAACTGGCTCCGTCGGCCAGAAGCCTGGGCC
>DATCVA010000369.1:0-6571 GCA_036567205.1 Eoetvoesiella sp.
GCACTACAACCGCCCCGAGCTGGTTAAAAGCCTGGCTGCAATGATTAATGATTATCGGCCGACGATGATCCGCCATATGGATGCATCAATAACCATACCCTATACCTCGCTATGCTGGCGTTGTGCGGGTCACGATCATCCGGATCATATCGCCAGTGCGCGTCTGGTGCGTGATGCGATTGACATGGCGCCGGGCAATTACTCGCAGGCGGCCTATGTGGACTACCCCACCCAGGAGCGGGCTGCGAATTTGAATGCTGCTGAAATTGCCAGTAAAACGGATGCATTCAAACTATATGCGCTTGATGATTATCGTTACTGCCCCGAACCGGCCCTGTGCAAAGAGCCCGCCGGTACCGCCGCTGACTGGGTTGCGCGTACCTATTATGTTGTACACCGGATGCAGCCGCCTGCTTTGGTCTCGGGTATGTCGGGCGGCTATCTGTTGTTCGCAACCGGGGAACTGAATAACGCTGCCAATGTGCGGGGAAGCGCCGATGAACAATGGTCGGTATTGGGAGGCAGGACCGCTGGCGCAGTTGTTGCATTTAACCTGGCCGATGGCAGGGCGGGTGTGCTGACACGGGATGCGACCGGGCGATTATGGACCAACACGCAATCGCCTGATTCCCGGTGGCAAGGCTGGCGGCAACTGAACGGCGTCCGTGGAATTGATTTACCAGTTGTGATCAACGATAAAGAAGGCCGACCCGTAGCGCTGGTTCTTGGTAATGATGGCTTGTTCCACTATGCGGCACAAATTATTTCGACCGATGGTACGTCTATACATTGGATAACCTTACCGCGCCTGGCCCGCTCTAATTCGCAAGCAGTCATGGCGCTGGATGCACAGGGCAGGCTTGTCGTCTTTGCCACCGATCGGTCCGGCTATATTTGGGTCTCGTCGCAGACCGATGGCGGTGGTTCAGTCTGGTCGAAATGGCGACGGATAAAGGCCGCTCAGAGTTCGGGCGGGCTGGCGGCGATGCGCAACAAACACGGAAAAATTGAGCTCTATGCGCGCGAACGGCGCAGTGGGCATTTGTTGAAAATGGTTCAGGCTGCTCCTGGGCTTGCCACTGAGCGCTGGGACAAGCCCCTGGATCTGGGGGTTTCGTATGTTGGGCAGCCTGGCATCGGATTGAACGAAAGGGGTGAGGTTGCCGTAGCAGGCCTGGAGCATGCTGGCGGCGCTATCTGGCTGGTCGAAGGCATGTCGGTCACCTCGCTGGGGGGCGGAATCGATTCAGCCCCCGCACTAAGAACAGTAAACGGCACGTTGTATGTTGCCTCGCGATCTAACGAAGTGACGCAAACCTACCGGCTTTGGCGACGTTCAAAAGGAGGCTGGCAATCTGTCGATTCACTTAGCGCTCCGTTTGCAACGGGCGGTGTCTCGTTCAGTAGTGTGCTGGCTGGTTAGTTAGTTTTTTTATTCAGGTCCGGATGTCGAGATTGAGCAGATGAATTAACCAGGCAGCACACTAGAGTAATGTTCAATGGCGTTTCTTTTGGCCAGACTTATGATTTCTTTCAGAAAGGGCGAGTCGTTGGACTTCAGCCAGCTCATCATTATGGGCGACGTAAAAGTTGGTGCGTCCAGTTGGATGTAGGCAATATCGTCGCGATGCAAGCGATGGACCGAGCTGGGCACCAGAGTAATGCCTAATCCCACTGCTACCAAACCAACAGCGGTTTGCAATTCATTGGCTTCCAGCGCAACTTTAGGTGCATAGCCATGGCGTTCAAATAATTTTAAAATATGGTCAGCGTAGCTTGGCCGAGGTTTGGAGGGGTATAAAATAAATTGTTCAGAGACGATATCTTCCAGCCGTACCGCGACACGTGTCGCCAGGGTGTGGGTTCTGGGGACAACCAGCATAAGCGGTTCATCAATCAGCACAAGCCGTTCGATTTCCGGGTCGTCAATCAAAATACGTCCTATGCCAAGATCGATATGCCCCGCTTTGAGCGCATCGAACTGTTGCACTGTGATCATCTCCAAAAGACCAATCTCGGTGTGCTCGTCCAACGCCATTGCCTGGCGTATGAATGCCGGTACAAAACCGTATAACGTTGATGGAACGAAACCAATGCCAAACCATTTTTTCTGGTTCTCGGCAATGCGCCGGGTTGCGGCCGTAATGTCGTCGAGCCGGTTTGAAAGCTGGGTGACTTGATCCAGAAAGAATTTGCCGGCATCGGTAAGGCGGATAGTCCGGCCCAATCTATCAAACAGCTCGGCGCCCAGTTCCGTTTCCAGCTGGCGGATTTGGCGGCTTAACGGAGGCTGAGCCATATGCAGGCGCGCAGCTGCCTTGGTAAAGCTAAGTTCCGCCGCAACGTATTGAAAGTAGCGTATTTGTCGTAACTCCATAATTCATACCTTATAAGTATTCATGCCAACTAATTTAGTCTTGGACAAGGATAACGAAAAGGCTAAGAATGTCAATGTTATATGTTAATGCGATAAGCAAACGGCTTCGTTAAATAGGCCACGGCTTCGCATCACCTTTTAAGTATAGGTGCAATAAATTATCGGCTTCACATGTTTTGGGTCAATTGGTGTTTATCAAGCCCAAAAATCCGTAAACGTCGTGATTGCCCTTCCGGAGATAGGAATGAAATTCAGCAGTAAAAAACGTAATTTTTTAATGATGGCCGCTGCCATGCTGCCGTTGACTTTCTCGCTACCAGCGGCGGCTGCCGACGAATATCCAAGCCGTCCCATTTCGTGGGTGGTGCCTTTCCCTCCCAGCGGTGCAATGGATATTATTGCCCGTACTTTGGGTGAGGTAATGAGTCAAGAGCTGGGTCAGCCCATTGTGATCGAAAACAAGCCGGGCGCAGGCGGTAATATTGGCGTGCAACAAGTAGCGCGTGCCAAACCCGATGGCTATACGATTATGATTGTAGCTAACGGCATGGCTGTAAACCCATCGTTGTACAGAAAATTGAATTACGATCCTATTAAAGATTTTGATCCAATTTCGTTGTTGGCCTATGTGCCCAACATCCTGGTAACCCAGTCGACGCGCAGCGATGCCAATTCGGTTGCTGACGTTCTTGCATTGGCCAAGGCCGAGCCTGAAAAATACACCTATGCTTCGGCTGGTGTCGGCACTTCCATCCACCTTGCGGGCGAGCTGTTCAAGAATCTCGGGAAGGTCGAAATGCTGCATATTCCTTACAAGGGAAGCGGTCCGGCCGTTACCGATCTCCTGGGTGGCCAGGTAGACTTTATGTTCGACAGCATTACGTCAGCCAAGCCGCATCTTGATTCGGGTAGATTGAAAGCACTGGCTGTTACAACGCCGAAACGCTCGGCAACGTTGCCGGACGTGCCCACGGTTGCCGAAAGCGGCCTCGAAGGGTACGACCTGACCCCCTGGTTTGCTACCTTTGTGCCAGCAGGCACATCGCCAGAAATCATTGCCAAGCTGAACAAAGCGATGACCGAGGCTATGAAGGCGCCTAAGGTTCAGACCACTTTCAAAACCATTGGGGCCGAAGTTGTCGGCAGTACTCCTGATGAGCTTAAAACCTATCTGGCGGAAGAAACGACCAAATGGGACAAGATCATTAAGGAAGCAGGCATTCAGGCAAACTAAGTACCCGTCTGTTGCATAAAAAGAGCTAGCCGCCGGCTAGCTCTTTTGCTGTAAGGGCTTGATATTGCGAGTGGATTACGCTGTCAGATAGAGTTTAAAAAAATCCATGGTACGCGACCATGCGAGTGTAGCGGCAGTTTCGTCATAGCGAGGGGTTGTATCATTATGGAACCCGTGATTAACGTCGGGGTACATATACATTTGATAATGTATTTTATTAGCCCTGAGCGCGGTTTCAAATGCGGGCCAGCCGGCATTAATTTTTTGGTCGAGCCCGGCATAGTGGATCAGCAAGGGGGCCTTGATCTTGGCGACATCGTCGGCGCTGGGCTGTGGGCCATAAAAGGGCACTGCGGCAGCCAGATCGGGAAGCCGTACGGCTAACTCATTGACAACACCGCCGCCATAGCAAAAACCGACCGCGCCTATTTTATCTGTAACGCCAGAATGGGTTTTTAAGAATTCAACTGCGGCCACCATATTTTCGGTACGTTTAGCCGGGTCGAGCAGCGCAAACATGGATCTGGCTTTATCTTCATCGCCGGGGTAACCGCCTAGCGGGGTTAGGGCGTCTGGCGCAAATGCGACGTAATTTTCCAGGGCCAGCCGCCGGGCGACGTCTTCAATATAAGGATTAAGGCCGCGATTTTCGTGTATGACGACGACGCCCGGCAATTTTTCCTGGGCTGCGGCAGGCTGGGCCATATAGCCGCGCATGTTGTGCGAGCCTGACGGGGAAGGGTAGTCTACGTAATCGGCTTTAATACGGCTGTCGTCTTTGGCAACTTGCTGGCCCCAGGCAAAGTTGGGCTTAAGGCTTTCCAGCATGGCTGCAGCTGTAAAACCACCTACGGCAAATTTTGCTGCCCGGTTCAGGAATTCACGGCGGCTGATTGCCCCATGAACATAGGAATCGAACAATTTAAGTACATCCGGGGGGAAATCACTGGCTTTTTTACGTTCCATGACTCTGTCTCCTTTAGTCGTATGAGTAGTGTGTGCCTACTCTTTGACAAGATGCCACATACCTTTGAAATTGTCGCCAGTGCGATCGCCAGGTTTCTGATCAGCTTTATACAAGTATAGGGGCTTGCCTTTATAAGCCCATTGTTGTGTACCGTCGTCGCGTTTAATTACTGAAAAATTACCGCTGGATGAGGCGCCGCTTTCAGCCGCCAACGGAGGCCAGGTCGTAGCGCAAGGTCCGTTGCAGACGCTTTTCCCGCTATTTGCCGCGTCTTTGTCAAAGGTATAAAGCGTCATGCCCGCTTTGTCGACATAAACCTTGCCGCTCTTGCTGACAGGTGGGTCGGTGGCGTAGGCGATCGTGCCAAAGATGCCCGTGCCTGCAACAACCAGCGTTGAGATAAGTATCAGCTTTTTCATTGTACGTTCTCCGTAAATGGATGAAACATTATCAAACCTGCATGTACGTCGTAACCGAAAGCAGCCAAAAGTGAAGCTTACTCTTGTCTGAACCCGTGTGTGTGAAAATTTATTTCTCTTCCAGGGTAATGGCTAGCATCTGAGTTGGATGTTGGTAACTGATTATTTAACTCTCTAGTCCTTTACGGATTGCAAGCAGTTCGCGCTGCTGCCTGTCATCAAGGGTGGGGAACTCCAGTTTCAGATCTTGAAGTGTGTCGGTGATAATTCGCGAAACAATCAACCTCATGTTGCTTTTGTCATCGGCCGGCACGATATACCAGGGCGCTTCGTTTGTGCTGGTCGCGCTAAGGCATTGCTCGTAGGCTTTCATGTAGTCGTCCCAATACCCGCGCTCTACAATATCGCCCGCGCTGAATTTCCAGTTCTTTTTTGGATTTTCAAGGCGTTCAAGAAACCGTTTTCGCTGCTCGTCTTTGGATACATGAAGGAAAAACTTCATGATTCTTGTGCCGTTGCGAAAAAGATGCCTTTCGTGTTCGACAATGGACTTATATCGTTGCTTCCAGACTGATTCGTCATTGTCAGGAAACTCTGGGGTTTGTTGTGCCGCAAGGAACTCGGGGTGCACACGCACCACCAGTACTTCTTCATAATACGACCGGTTAAAAATTCCGATCTGGCCACGTTGCGGCAATCGTATGGTTGTACGCCACAAAAAATCATGTTGCTGCTCTAGCGCACTAGGCTGCTTAAAACTAAATACTTGGCATCCTTGTGGATTCACTCCCGACATAACGTGTTCTATGGTGCTGTCTTTTCCCGCCGCATCCATCGCCTGAAAAATCAGTAATACCGCGTATTTATTGCTGGCATACAAAAGTTCTTGCTGGTCTTTAAGCTCTTCGACCTGCGTATCCAAGCTATCCTTGTATTCGTCTTTTGAGCTATAGAAAGGCTTGCTTAGCGTGGGCCATTTATCAAGTTCAACAGCAGTGTTTTCACGCACATAAAAATTTTTGATATTTATCTTCATTGAGTGCTCCGAAATGAATCGTGCTTTTCGTGGATTCCTATCGCCGTTCAGCACGAGTATGGCACAGTCATTTCGTGACGCGCCTGCCCTGACGCGTTTGCGTACGCAGGCACGGCGCTTGCCCCGGGCAAAGAGCTTGATGAAAATGGCTTGCCAGAGCCAACACAAAGGAGCTTTTATGTCGAATGCCGTACCTTATTATCTGGTGGCTCAGGTGCCCGAAGTGCCGCCCGAAGTGCCGGAGAAAACGCCGCCAAGGCAGCCTGAAACTGATCCGCCCGATCCTGATGATGTGCCCGTTCCCGATAACCCCGAGATCATACCGCCGAACGACCCGGACCGAGGCATTGATCTTCCACCCAGGGAAGTTCCGCCAGAAGTCAGAGAACCGCCAACTCTTCCGCCGGGCGCTCCTCCCGATAGGCTACTGTAAGCGAAAACAGTCTTGAACCAGGAGAGCATTGCATGCGGCTCAAGGATTTTATTCAATTGGCGAAAAATTCCATTACAGGCTGGCAGGATGACTATGCCTCCAGCA
>DATCVA010000370.1:0-5212 GCA_036567205.1 Eoetvoesiella sp.
GAAACTGGTTGCGGGCCGTCTCGTCCATGGGAAACTCGCGGCCGGGCAGAAGTTGAACCTCTTTGACCGGATAAAGGCTGCGCTGGGTATCGATGTCGAAGCTGCGGATGGATTCGATTTCGTCGTCAAACAAATCGATTCGATAAGGCAGTACGGAGCCCATTGGAAATAAATCGATCAGGCCGCCACGTATGCAGAATTCACCAGGTGCTGTGACTTGCGTGACGTGGGTATAGTTGGCCAGTGTCAGTTGGCGGCGCAAGCCTTCTTCATTAAGCTGGTCGCCCTGCTTGAATGAAAACGTATAGGCGGCTAAAAATGAGGGCGGGGCCAGCCGATACAGAGCTGTCGTGACAGGAACCGCCAGGATGTCCACCGTTTCTTGCATGAGCGCGTGTAGCGTATGCAAGCGCTCCGAGATTAAATCCTGGTGAGGTGAGAAACTGTCGTAGGGCAGGGTTTCCCAGTCCGGCAACTGCCGGACTCGAAGTTCAGGGGCGAATAGCTGGATTTCCTCGGTCAGGCGTTGCGCGGCAAGCGGATCGGCGCACAATACGACGACGGTCTGTTTTGAGACGCGCGCGATATCGGCTAAAAGCCAGGCGTCGCCCGATCCCGGAGGGGCGGGGACAGCGTGGCGAAGTCCAGGCCTCAAAGCTTGAATCAAGCGTTCTGTGGAAGGAAGTGAGGGGGGGAGTGTAGTTTCTGTGGCCATTTAGCTTGTCATTATAAAATCTCTTTCGTATGACTAAAAAAATTATTGCAATTGTCCCCGCCGCGGGAGTCGGGCAGCGTGCTCAGACGGACCAGATCCTGCCCAAACAGTATCGTTTGCTCAAAGGCGAACCGATGCTACGCTGGGCGGTCAAGGCGTTGTTGGCCGACAACAGGATCGAGCAGGTCAGGGTAGCGGTAGCGCCTCATGATGACCGGGCGGCTGGCGCCCTTGCCGGCCTGCCGCGTACTGTGTGGCGGCCCTGTGGCGGCCCCAGCCGCGCGGCAACAGTTATGGCGGCCCTGCAAGATGCGCAGTTGAGCATCGATGATTGGGTGCTGGTGCACGATGCTGCGCGCCCTGGCTTGCCGGGTGAAGCGCTAAGGCGGTTAATTGATGCCTGCCTTAGCGGGGGGGTGGGCGGATTGCTGGCGCAAGAGGTTCCCGATACGGTCAAAAAAGGCATCCGTGTCGAGCCGAACGACGCACCAGGCGGGTGTTTGCTGACGGGCAATGCACGGCAAGATGCCGCATACGCTGTCGAGGCAACGCTGGACCGCCAGGCCTTATGGCTGGCGCAAACTCCGCAAATGTTTCCGGCTGCCCGGCTTTTGGCGGCGTTGCAGGCTGCGGGGGCCTGTAATGCGGCAATTACTGACGAGGCTTCAGCCATGGAGCTGACGGGCTATATGCCGCGCCTCGTGGCTGGTTCTGTGCGTAATTTTAAAGTAACGTGGCCCGATGATTTCCAGTTAATGGAAAAATGGCTTTAGTCGCAGCGGCGGTTGTGCAACACGATACGCCTGCATAGCGCGCTGCCGGGTTTTAATGCCGGCCATGACTGGCCATAAAGATGTGGTGAAAAAGGAATAAGTTTAATGAGTATCCCGTTTCGAGTAGGGCAGGGCTTTGACGTACACGCTTTGATTGAAGGGCGTCCACTGATTATTGGCGGCGTGACTATTCCTCATACACATGGTTTGCTTGGTCATTCGGATGCGGACGTGCTGCTGCATGCCATGACCGATGCCTTATTGGGTGCGGCAAGCCTGGGCGATATTGGACGGCACTTTCCCGATACGGATCCTGCCTACAAAGGTGCGGATAGCCGGGTATTGCTGCGCAAGGCGTACGAACTGGTACGCAATGCGGGTTGGACTATTGGTAATGTTGACGCAACTATTCACGCCCAGGCTCCTAAAATCGGGCCTCATGCCAAAGCCATGGTGGCTAATATTGCCGCCGATTTAAATTTGCCGGCCGATGCCGTCAATATCAAGGCCAAGACGAACGAGGGTCTTGGCTATTTAGGCCGCAAGGAAGGCATTGCCGCGACCGTGGTGGTGCTTCTGGCCCGAGCCTGAGGTGTTACGGTTGCTATTTTCCTTCCGCCGCAAGTACTTGCGCCGCCGCATTCACCACCGCCGCGATTCGGCCGACATCTCGCAATTGCTCCGACGTGAATCCCGCTGCTTTCAAATTGGCGAAATGAGACTTTACGCAAAAGTGGCATTTACCGATGATCGAGGCCCCCAAAGCAAAGAGCTCGAAACGATTTTTGTCGATCCCGCCGTGAGTTGCATACGCGTTCATCCGTAGTTGGGCAGGCAGGGTTTTTAACTGATCGTCGTCTGCCATCTCGATATACGGGTAATACGTGTTGTTCATGCCCATTAGCGCGGCGGCTGTAAGCACCCCGATCACATCGCTTTCGGAAAGAGCGCTTTTAAATGCGGCAATCAGCGCCGGGCTTTTTGCCGCGTAAGCGCAGGCCAGGGCCACACCCACCGCGTCGTCCGGCTTCAGCGATGAACGGACTATCGTCCCATCCAGATTCAGGCGTATGTCTTTGGCCCAGTCGGGAATAGACTCTTTGATGGTTTTTATGAAGTCCATGCGTTTCGCCTACAGTCAGTGGTTATATAACCTTGGCCCTACCTGTTTTGTGGTGGGTGCGCAGCTATAGCGGCTATAAATACTAAAGGGTGTCGCCGCCTATCGCTCGATTGCACGGACACAGTTCGTCGGTTTGCAGACCGTCAAGCAAGCGCAGTATTTCATCGGGGTTGCGCCCTACGTTCAGATTGTTTACCGATACATGCTGGATAACGTTGTCGGGATCGACAATGAACGTAGCGCGCAGGGCAACACCTTCACTTTTTTCGCGGATGCCTAATTGATCGACCAGTGCGCCTGTAGTGTCGCCAAACTGATAATGGCCCAGTTTGCTTAATTCGGCATTCTCGCGGCGCCATGCCAGCTTAACGAATTCGTTGTCAACGGAGCCGCCCATCAGGATGGCATCGCGATCTTCAAAATCTTGCGCCAAATTATTGAACCCTACGATTTCTGTCGGGCACACGAAAGTGAAGTCTTTCGGGTAGAAGTAAATGACTTTCCATTTGCCGGGGAACGAGCTTTCGGTAATTTCTTCAAATGCTGAAACGCCGTTCTCTTCGTGCTGGTTAAAACCCGGTTTTACACCCGCAACTTTGAATGGTTCAAGTTTATCGCCTACGGTTTTCATGTGAATTCCTCGAATATATAGTGAAGACAGGTAAGGGCGCGGAACGCCAATCGTTCGATTGTATGCTACGCCTTTGCCGTGTCTGATTGGTAGTTCCTAACGCGCGCTTTAGGCAATTCTATACGTGCGAGCAGTCCGCCTGAAGGGCGCGGCATAAGCTTTAGTTGCCCACCTACCTGACCCAGCAGGCGTTCGACAATGGCCAGGCCCAGGCCAGCGCCGCCTACGCCCGTGCGGGCTGTGTCTCCGCGCGAGAACGGACGTAGCAGCCGATGAATGTCGGACTGCGCTATGCCGGCTCCCTGGTCGGCTATTTCAATGGCCAGAATGCCGCCTTCCTGACGTGCCGAAATCTGGATGTAAGCCCGGTCGTCTGCCGGCGAGCGGCCGTAACGACGGGCATTTTCGATTAAATTGCTGACTACCCGCTTTAGATCGTGGGCGGCCATTTTGGCATAGAGTTCAGGCTGGATTGACGCAGTCAGGTAACCGCCCATGGATTCGGTATGAGGCCGTTCGCGTTCGAAAATGTCATGAAGCACCCGGGAAACGTCGACGCCTTGTTCGGGAACCGCGCCGGCCGGTCTGGCGTATTCCATTAACTGACCGATACTGTGATCGATTTGCGCCAGATCTTCATCGATCGCCAGGCGTGCTTCGTCGGTGACCGGACTCATTTCAATTTCGAGACGCATGCGCGCCAGAGGCGTGCGCAGGTCGTGGGATATACCCGCCAGCATGATTTCGCGGTCGGTTTCAGTTTGCCGCAGATCGCGTGCCATGCGGTTGAACGCGATATTCATTTCGCGGATTTCCAGAGGGCCCTGCTCTGGCAACGGTGAGGGGGTTTCCCCGCGCGCCAGTTGCTGCGCTACTTTAGCCAGTTGCGCCAGTGGCCGGTTTACGAACCGTACGCTGACCGCCGCGCCGATAAGGGCCAGCAGCAATGCTGTTGCTCCCCATCCGAACCATTCGATCCCAGCTGTAAGGCCCAGTTGCTCACGGTCAAATACAAGCCAGTATCGGTCTTTGTTTATTTCGAAGCTGACCCAGACGCCGGGGGTCTGGTTGACAGACCACATAATTTGCGCGTCGCCGCCCAGCCGTTTTTTGATCTCGGCGGCGACGTGATTCCAGTAATTGGAGTTGGGTAGCGGCTCGAGGACATCGGTAGGCTCGCGTGGCTGGATACGCAGGCTTTCTTTGGTGGCCAGGTCGAGCAATAAGGCGGGGCGTACACTGGCAGGGGCATATACCAAAGCGGACCGGGTGATACTAACAGCCGTAGTGACACGCTGCGCCATTTGCGTGGCTCGCGGACCTTCTTCCATGCTGAAAAACACCTGGAGCCATGCACCCAAACTAACCAGCATGAGCGCGGCCAACAGTAAAAATGAACGGCTGAACAAGCCTAGTCTAAGTCGCGAGGTGACTTTCTTGAGTTTGTGCGGCGGGATTGACATGAAAACTTCCTGGGGATGGCTTGATAAGTCCCGTGGGATTGCGCCGCAGAGCCGGGAGCAATGCAAGGCGCCTTTTGCACCTAATTACCGTATGCTTGAGCACAAAAGGCAGCAAAGCCGTAAGCATGGTCTGGGGAAGAATGCTCCGAGAGGGCTTGTTCAGCCCGTCCTCGGAGCGTTACGCTATTGACCGCCGTCGGGCACAAACACATAGCCCAGGCCCCAAACGGTTTGAATAAATACTGGTTTTGAGGGATTGGGCTCGACAAGCTTGCGCAAGCGGGAAATTTGCACATCAAGGCTGCGGTCGAAGGCCTCGTATTCGCGGCCGCGTGCCAATTCCATGAGTTTGTCGCGAGACAAAGGAATTTTTGGATGGCGGGCAAATACTTTTAAAACGGAAAATTCGCCCGTCGTGATAGGCACTTGTTCGTTATTACGCGTTAATGTGCGGGTGGACAAATTAAGAACATACGGGCCGAATTCGATGGATTCGTTTTCTTGGCT
>DATCVA010000371.1:0-6335 GCA_036567205.1 Eoetvoesiella sp.
TTTGTCGTAGGCGGCGCAGCCGCCACAACGGCCACCGTGGCAACTGACCGCCGCACCGCTGGCGAGCAAGTCGAAGACCAGGCCATCGAACTGAAAGTCGGCAGCGAAATGCGCAGGTTGTTTGCCGAAAAAGCAGCGCGAGTGAACGGCACCTCGTATGCTGGCGTTTTGCTTCTAACAGGCGACGTCCCCACCGAACAAGACAAGCAGCAGGCCGAGCAAGTCGCCGGCAAGGTCGAAAAGGTAAAGCGCGTCGTGAACCAAATCCGGGTCGGCGATGTCACGCCAATAAGCGTGCGCACGAACGACACCTGGATCACATCCAAGGTCACTACCACGCTTATAAACACCAAAGACGTACCCACCCGCACCATCGTAGTCACCACTGAACGTGGTGTTGTCTACCTGCTGGGCAAGGTCACCAGCACGGAAAGCCAAATTGCGGCAAAGGCCGCCTCTACTGTCAGCGGCGTTAATAAAGTCGTAAAATTATTTGAAATCGTCGCGCGTGAAAGTCTGTTTAACGAGCAATCGCCCGCTCCTATCCAAGACAATGCGGCCTCAGGCGCCAAAGCCCCCACTAACGAATCGGGCGACGTTCAAACGATGCCTATCCAATGAAAAAAATTCTAATCGCCCTCGTGGCCGTTGTTGCACTGGCCGGCGTTGGCCTGTGGCAGTTCGCAGGCTCGGCCCAGGTAGCTCCGAATGTAACCTTTACCACCCTTGCGGGTGAAAAGCTTACTACGCAAGATTTGCGCGGAAAAGTTGTATTGGTCAAGTTCTGGGCCACAAGCTGCGTGACTTGCATCCAGCAAATGCCCGACACGGTCAATGTCTACAACCAGCTTTCCCCCAAAGGCTACGAAGTCATAGCGGTGGCAATGGACTACGACCCACCCGCCTACGTCAAAAACTATACCGAATCGCGAAAACTGCCGTTTAAGGTGGCCATCGACAGCCAGGGCGACATTGCCAAGGCGTTTGGCGATGTGCAGTTAACCCCCACCGCTTTTCTTATCGACAAGCAAGGGCACATAATCAAGCGCTATTTAGGCAACTACGATAAAACAGCATTTTTAAACACCGTCGAAAAAGCTCTGTCCAGCTAAAGACGGCTTATCGTTGTTTTCGCAAGCCATGCAAACCCGAGATCTCCCAGGAGCATCCCGGGTTTTTTACAACGATCTGCCGATAATCGGCCAATCGCCCCATAACAGGGGCTACAATTTGCGCTCGTACGTGGGCAACCTTTGCCTGAAGACAACCTCTTTTTCTTTTTGGTGCCATGACCACATCGTCTTCCACTGACTCTACGCATTCGTCCACCGTTAAAGCCGCTGTCCTGTCAGAAGCCTTGCCGTATATCCGGCGCTTCCACGGTAAAACGGTAGTTATTAAATATGGCGGAAACGCCATGATCGAAGAAGAATTGCAGCGTAGTTTTGCGCACGACGTCGTGTTGCTGAAATTGGTCGGGCTTAACCCCATAGTGGTTCACGGCGGCGGTCCGCAAATCAACAATGCCTTAAAACGCATCGGCAAAGAAGGCACGTTCGTTCAGGGTATGCGCGTTACCGACGCCGAGACCATGGAAGTGGTCGAGTGGGTTCTGGGCGGACAAGTACAGCAAGACATCGTCATGATGATTAACGAAGCCGGCGGAAAAGCAGTGGGCCTGACTGGCAAAGACGGCTGCCTGATTCAAGCCACCAAAAAAATGATGATCGATAAAGACAAGCCGGGCGAATTGCTCGACATCGGCTATGTCGGCGATATAGCCAGCATCGAACCGGCTGTGGTCAAGGCGCTGCAGGACGATCAGTTCATCCCCGTCATTTCATCAATCGGCTATGGCGTCGACGGCACGGCCTACAACATCAACGCCGATGTGGTAGCCGGAAAAATGGCCGAGGTTTTAGGCGCGGAAAAGCTGGTCATGATGACGAACACGCCAGGCGTGCTGGATAAGAACGGGCAGCTATTGCGCAGCCTGTCGGCTCAAACCATCGACGAGCTCTTTAACGACGGCACGATTTCAGGCGGCATGCTTCCTAAAATTTCGTCCGCCCTCGATGCCGCCCGCAATGGCGTAACATCGGTGCATATCGTTGATGGCCGGGTGCCGCACTGCCTTTTGCTCGAAATCCTTACCGACCAGGGCGTGGGCACGATGATCAGCTCTCATTAAGCCCATGCGGGTGCTATGTGCGCCATGCGCCACACGGCGAAGACGCCAAAATATAAAGGGTTCAAGGCCAGACGAAACTGTCTGGCTGTTCGACCTGGATAACACACTGCATGACTCATCCAGGGCC
Source organism: Eoetvoesiella sp. (assembly GCA_036567205.1). Classification (GTDB taxonomy): domain Bacteria; phylum Pseudomonadota; class Gammaproteobacteria; order Burkholderiales; family Burkholderiaceae_B; genus DATCVA01. The sequence continues at coordinate 2,319 of DATCVA010000371.1, forward strand.
ATCTTCACGACCATCAACTACAGCATGACGGCTGCGGTGGCCAAACACCTTGATGTCGACACCAATACAGCAAGCCAGTTGCGCACCGCCTACTGGAAACGCTATGGCGCCACCGTCATTGGCATGGTTCGTCACCACGGCATCCATGCCCAAACATTTCTGGACCAAAGCCACGACTTCGATATTGCCTCGCAAGTCCATTCTGAAACCGGTCTGGCTCATAAGCTGGGCCGTCTGAAGGGCCGCAAGATACTGCTCACCAATGCGCCGCAAAAATATGCGCGTGAAGTCTTGAAAACATTGGGTATTTTGCGCCACTTCGAAAGTATATGGGCCATCGACCACATGTGCCTTCAAGGACGGTTTCGTCCCAAGCCTTCGCTTGCGCTCATGAGACAAGTTCTGGCGCGGCTTGACGTACCGGCACGGCAAGTTGTTCTAGTCGAAGACACACTCAAAAACCTGAAGGCTGCACGGCAAGTCGGCATGCGCACCGTTTACGTTTATCACCCTGGCACGCCATTTTCCAACCTGTCCAGCGGACGCTGCAACTACGTTGATTTACGCGTTAATTCGCTGGGACAGCTTCTAAGCGGCCGCTCGCCCCTGCGCGGCATCTAGTGTCTGCACAAAAACACAATGAACGGCAAACTAACCAGCAAGAAAACGGACATTCTGACGGCATTGGCCGAAATGCTTAAGCAGCCGCACGCCGCACGCATTACTACGGCGGCATTGGCCGGGCATTTAAATCAGTCTGAAGCGGCACTTTATCGGCATTTTGCTAATAAAGCCGCTATGTTCGACGCGCTTATCGCACTGACTGAAGCCCAGTTGTTTGAAGACTTCGCCGACATCAGCGCTACCGAACCCAATGGCCGCAAACAACTACGCAAACAACTGCACGCCTTATTGCTCTTTACGGAAAGGCACCCTGGCTTGACAAGGGTACTGACTGGCGATGCCCTGGTCAACGAAAGCCCGCTGCTTCAAAAGCGCCTGAACGAGCTTATTGCCGGCATTGAAGCAACGCTGATGCGTAGCGCCCAGGCAGCCATCGACGAACACGAATTGCCTGGTCGAACCGACTCGCTATCCTTTGCACGCCTGTTGATGGACTGGGTATTGGGACGCTGGTTACGCTACACACAAACCGCCTGGCAGGAACTGCCCACGGCGGGGTATGCCGAACAAATGGACTTGCTACGGCTTTAGTTCCATTACCCAATCAACCGTGAACCGTGTCGGCGTCGCTTGCCGTACAAACGTACTGTCTGCGCTTCGCCTTCGTGCTCACAATTGATTTGGCAATGGAATAAGCTGTAAACCGTGTACTGTCTTGGCTACCTATGTCCGCAAACGAGGCAATTGGGATCGCGTTTAAACCGTATGGTTTGCCACTGCATGGAAAGAGCGTCCAGGCACAACAAACGGCCCACCAGGGGCTCACCCATGCCTGTAATGATTTTAATCGCTTCAGCGGCCTGCATACTGCCGATAATGCCCACTAAAGGCCCCAGAACACCGGTCGTGGCGCAGCTAAGCTCTTCCACATCGTCGGCTTCCGGAAACAAACACTGATAGCATGGCGCCTGATCGTCGCGCAGATCAAAAACACTGACCTGCCCCGAAAAACGAATAGCCGCGCCCGATACCAATGGCTTTCGGTGCGTGACACAGGAGCGGTTGACGGCGTGGCGGGTGGCAAAGTTGTCGCAGCAATCAAGCACCAGATCTACCTGAGCCACCGTCTCGTCCAGCGCCGCATCAACCAGCCGTTGCACTTTGTCGTCGACTTGCACATCGGGGTTGATCTGGGACAACACATGCTTGCCGGACGTTGCTTTATGCCAGCCGACACGCTCTGTGGTGTGCAAAATTTGCCGCTGCAAATTGCTGAGCTCGACATCGTCGTCGTCGGCCAGAATTAACTGGCCCACTCCGGCCGCCGCCAGATACATTGCTGCCGGCGAACCCAGTCCGCCGGCTCCAACGATTAACACCCTGGACGCCAGCAAACGCTCCTGCCCCTCGATACCCAACTCGTTAAGCAGGATATGGCGTGCATAACGAAGCAGATGCTGGTCGTCCATTAATTCGTCTTGATCAAACCGTTCGGCGTCAGTTTATAGCGCTCTATTTCTTGAAATCCAGGCGCCGGCCGCTTGGTATTGAACCCTTCAGCCGGCTTTATGGCGCCCTGTTCACTTTTTTTTTGAGCATCGCCCGGCGCATTGCCAGCCTTGGCGCCATTGGATGCCGACGTTTTAGCTGAAGCCTTCAGCACCAGGGCTGGGTCGGTCTTTTTGACTGGCCGGCCCTCGAGCTGATTAATAGCCTGCAAAAGCTGGAAGTCATCTGTGCCGCCGAATTCGAACATTTTTGGCTCGTCCTTGCCATTGTCCTTTTCCTCGGGTGCAACGACTTCGGGCGTTACCATGCTATTAACCAAATGGTGCTCGAGATCGGCTTCGCGCGGCAAGCGGAATAAATTGCCTTGCGCGGTATCGTCCACAGTAATGTCGGGCACGACGCCAGTTACCTGAATAGAGCGGCCGCTGGGAGTGTAGTAACGCGCAGTGGTCAGCTTGATGCCTGTATCTTCGCTAAGCGGCAGCACACTTTGTACCGAGCCCTTGCCGAAGCTGCGGTTACCCATAACCTTGGCGCGTTTGTGATCTTGCAGCGCCCCCGCCACAATTTCTGACGCCGATGCCGAGCCGACGTTAATCAGCACAACCATAGGCACTGTTTTGGTCCACGCAGGCACATTCGACAAGTAATCGGGCTGACGCTGGCCGCCTGCGCCGTCAAGGTAATTACGCACATAATCGACCGGCTTGGCGAAATACTCGCGGTTGGACGAAGGTATGCGGCCCTTGGTGGAAACCACCAGCACATTGGGCTTAAGGAAAGCCGACGAAACGCCAATGGCGCTATCAAGCAAGCCGCCCGGATCGTTACGCAAATCAAGAATCAACCCTTTGGGTGCTTTCTTTTCGCCCAAGGTGTGCAGATGATTCGCAAGATCGACAGCGGTATGTTCCTGAAACTGTGCAATACGGACATAGGCCAGGTCATTGGGAAGCATTTTGCTTCGCACACTACGTACTTTGATCAGGTCGCGAATGATTTTGACGACAATAGGCTTATCGACTTTTTCGCGCTTAATGGTAAGCACAATTGTTGTTTTGGGTTCGCCGCGCATCAGTTTGATGGCTTCGTTGAGCGTCATTCCTTTGGTGGGCTTGCCATCGAGATGGGTGATAAGGTCGCCCGACATAATGCCGGCACGGGCTGCGGGCGTGTCCTCGATGGGCGCAATAACCTTGGGCATGCCGTCTTCGCTGCCGATTTCAATGCCCAGGCCGCCGAAACCGCCCTGCGTAATGGCTTCCATCTCTTTGAAAGCTTCTGCGTCCAGATAAGCGGAATGGGGGTCCAGATCGCTGAACATGCCTTTGATGGCGTCATTAATCAGCTTATCGTCGGCCATGGGCTCGACATAGCTGGCTTTAATAGCGGCAAAGACATTGGCAAACTGCTGCAACTCTTTAAGCGGCAAGGGTTCGCCGCGCTGCGCGGCCGCAGTAATGCCCAGGCTGACTAATATGCCGCCTACGACACCCAAAATGACTAAGCCAAAACTTCCAACCCTGCGAGCACTCATGCACGTTCCCGAAATAATTTTTTAATCAACGATATGCTAACCAATGCCAGACAAATAGTAACGAAATTAACGTTTCAACCAAAGCAGTGGATTCACTGGCGCCCCCTGATGGCGAATCTCAAAGTATAGACCGGACTCTACCTGCCCCCCGGTCGCCCCTACTTTCGCGATGACGTCGCCGGCGCTGACCACGTCGCCCACACGCCTCAATACGCTTTGGTTATAGGCGTAGACGCTTAAATACTTCGCCCCATGATCGACAATAATAAGGTTGCCGAACCCACTTAACCAATTGGCATAAACCACGCGTCCCGCAGCAATGGCGCGTACAGGCGTGCCCTCGTCGG